>NZ_JBEFTW010000003.1:0-395172 GCF_040196095.1 Actinopolymorpha sp. B17G11 | reverse complement strand
GATCGCACCCACGAACCAAGAACGTCCCGATCACCGTCATGCAACACCAACGCCGCAGCAGGAGGATGAGCCATACCAGCATCCTCCCAGGAACAACCGTCCAATCATTAACGCCACGCCGTACTAGGGCGCCGATGTCGCTAGGCAGCCCGTCGAAGAGCTCCTGGTGGCGGCCGGGGGAGGTCATTCCGCCCGGTTTCCGGTAGAAGTCAAGTGTTGCTGGGTCCGTGGTTAGCAGGGTGGTCTCCGTTCCGTGAGCGGCTAGCGGTTGGGCCCAAAGCTCGCCCTTGCCCCAAGGGGAGGGTCAAGCAGTCGATGCGTACGCGCTGGTCAACCGCTGTGCTCTCGGTGGCGACGACCGGTGCTCGGTCCGATCCGGAGGGCCAGATCCCGCCGACCGGATGTGCCGGGATGACCACCGCGTTGGACGGGATTGTGGGGTCTCGGCGAAGATGAGCGGGGTGAGCGAACGGGCGAGTTGGACCGCTGACAGGTCTGCCGACGAACGTCTCACCATCGGAGCGTTCGCCCGCCGGTCAGGGTTGTCGATGAGGGCGTTACGGCTGTATGACCGGTGCGGGCTTCTCAAGCCCGCCGACGTCGACCCCAGCAACGGGTACCGCCGCTACCACTCCAGCCAACTTTTCACGGCACGGCTGATCGAGATGTTGCGCTGGCTCGACATGCCGCTCACCGACATCGCGGAGATCGTGTCCGCACCAGGCGACGGCGGTGCGGAGATTCTCCAGTCCTATTGGGACCGGGTCGAACGGCGCATCGCGGGTCAACGCGAGCTCGTGAAGCTCCTCCGGACCAGCCTCCTCGGGGGCGAAAGACGCTTCGCGCAGTACGAGGTCCGCGTGCGCGACGTGGCCGACCAGCTCGTAATCACTGAGCGCACCCGCGTGCGGCGAGAGGAGCTTAAGGACTGGGCGAACGAGGTGAAACAGCGGCTGACGAGCTCGGCACGGGCGTACGGGGGTCCGAGCGCGGACCTGTTCATGGTCTTCCATGGGCCCGTCACCAAAGACAGCGACGGACCCGTTGAAGTGTGCGTGCCGATCCTCTCCACCCCCGCTGCCCACGATGATGTGGTGACTCGTCGCGAACCCGCCCACCGCGAGGCGTACACAACCATCACCAAAGCCCAGTTCGACCTGCCACTGATCCTGTCCGCCTACGAATCCGTCCAGCAATGGATCAACGACCATGAACTGATCCGGACAGGACCCGGCCGCGAGGTCTACATCACCGACGTGGACATCAACGATGCTGATCTCGACGACCACGTGTGTGACGTGGCATACCCGGTCGAGTGAGTCCGGCGGGTAGGTCCGGAGGCGTCCGTAAGCGACCGACACCGGGCATTCGTCACGGCCTTGGCGAGCTCCCGGCGTGTCAGCTGAGCCAGCGACACAACCCCCGAAACTTGGCGACCCGAGTATGTCCGCCAGAGGATCCGCATCTGAGACAGCCTGATCACCGGTGGTGACGCCCGCGATCGGGCGATGAACCGTCTCGCAGCGGTTCCCCTACCGAACACCCCGGCCGTTGCCGAATGGCCCTGTCGGTCTCGAACTCGCCAGACGCGACGCTGGTGCCATTGACGATGCACTCGAGGCAGCGACAGGTCCATATGAACTCGACCGGCCACCTGACCCAGCCATTCCAACGCCCAGCTCGGCTGTCACTACAGGGTGACAGGTCGCGGATCGGTTTCGAGGATCGCGTAGCTGAGGGTGTCCCGCCACGTACCGTCGACCAGCATGTGGTCCCTGACACGTCCCTCGTAGCTCATACCAGCCTTCTCCAGCACACGCTGAGAGGCAATGTTGTCCGGATGCGCTGTCGCCTCGACTCGATGCAGGCCGAGGCACCCGAACCCGAAATCCAGCAACAGACCAGCGATCTCGGTACCCAGCCCCTTGGACCACCAGTCAGGGTTCACGACATAGCCGATGTCACCCCGCCGATGATGCGCATCCCGTACCGAGATCCGCCCACCACCAACGAGCCGGCCTCCCTCACTAGTCGAGTCGGAGGTGACGGCGGCAAGGTCGTAAGTCGATCGCCCGTCCGCCTTCGCCGACACCACCAACGCCGACAGGCGCTCCTTCGTCTCCTCAATATCGGCCTGGGTGTCCCAGGGGACATACGCCGACACGACTGGGTTCGATACGTAGCAGAACACCGCCGACGCGTCGTCCAAGCGCCACTCGCGAAGCTCGATGCGCGGCCCGACAACAGTCATCGGGAACATGACCCCCGACGCTACCGACGGCTTTGACATGAGCAAGCTCCCCTCGGCCGCCAAGACGATGGTCAATTGGCCGAACACGGACCGGAGTCGCCCACGCACGCAGCCAAGCCGCCAGCCAACTCGCGACAAACGTCTCGGGAAGAGAGACCGGCAGGCCCGGGCGTTCGGCCTCAATTCGGCAGTTCCGGATTGTGATCGGTCGTCGTCCCCCGCGCACGTCCGGTCAATCAGCTTGATCGAGCCTGGGGCGCCGTACCACTGGGCGCGGACATCAACCGGGGACGTCGGTTCGCGGGTCCGGAAGGGCCGAAACCGTCGGGTGTCTTCGGCGAAGCTGTTCCCTTGGCCGCGGTCGCCCGTCACAGCGAGATGACGCGCGAGGACCGGTCGGTGTACACCGTCGATCCAGGGAACGCGGATTCGGTACTGGCGCTGCTCGCGTTGAAGATGCGGATCCTCGAGATCAGGAAGGGTCGCGCCCCGGCGATCATCAGTCGGCGACCACTGCGGTGATCCTCAAGCCGTCCGCTGAGGGTTCCTCTAGCGAGCGGACGTCGAGCAGGGACGCTCTGCTGATCATTTGTCCGGCTTTTTGTGGCATCTCGGCGGTTGGTCGGGTCTTTGGCGTTGGATTGGTTTTCCGGATCGGGTCAGGAGGGCAAGGGTTGCGCCGGCGGCTGAGGAGAGGGCCGGGATGGCGAATCCCCAGTGGACGCCGAGGGTGTCGGCTGTGTATCCGGCGGCGGTTTGCCCTGCGGCGAGGCCCAATGCGATGGCTGAGGCGAGCCAAGTGAAGGTCTGGGTGAGGGTGCGGCGGTCGGACAGTTGCTCGGCCAGGGTGTTACCTGCGATGAGGGCTGGTGCGATCGCAAGGCCTGGCAGTGCGACTGCTATGGCTTGCATTGGCTGTCCTGTGACGACGAGGAGTGGGAGGTAGAGGATGGTCAGCGCTGCCAGTGCGCAGACGAGTCGGGTGTGTACACCTACCCGCCAGGTGACGGCGCCGTAGGCTACTCCGGCGAGCATGCTGAGCAGGCTGAACGCGCTGTACATCGGGCCGGCGAGTGCGGCGTCGCCGGACTGGATGGCAGCGGCTGTCACCGTTACCTGCATGGCCCCGAAGAGCAGCCCGATCGTGACGAAGACGCCGAGCAGCGGCAGGAGCCCGGGCATGCGGAGAACACCTTGCGGCCGTGGCCCACTCCCGGCGCATGATGGTGGGGGTGCTGTCGAGCGTTCGAGGGCGAACGGGATGCCTGAGGCTAGGAGGAGAACGACTGCGGCGAGCGGTCCGACGGTCGGGTGCACGAGCGCACTGAGGGTTCCGACCAGAGCGGGGCCGAGGATGAAGGGAACTTCGTCGGTCAAGGACTCAAGAGCAAATGCCGTGGATAGTTGCGGCGATCCGGCATGGACGTAGGACCAGCGTGCCCGGCTCAGTGCTGGGAATTGCGGTCCGCACGCCGCGGCGACCGCGGCAATGCCAGCCAAGATGACGAGCGAGGCGTGAGCCGATGCCGCCGCAACCAACGTCACGGTCGCGGCACCGTTGAGCGCCAGGAGCAGTGGCACTGTCCGCGGTTGACCGAAGGTGTCAATGAGTCGAGCAACATGCGGGCCGATCACGGCTCCAGCGAGTGCGTAGGCGCCGGCAACAACCCCGGCCGCGGCATAGGAGCCGGTGGCCCAGTGGATCAACCACACCATGCCGAGGCCGAGCATTGCCCCGCCCAGTCGTGGTGCCACCGACCAGACATAGAACCGCCAGGCGCCCTTCGCTCGGAGGACCGCTGCATATGGCGTGGCCACTGACCTCATCTGCGTCAACATGACATCATGTTGACGTCACCATGACGTCGCAGTCAAGATCTGTCCTTGCGAGCTTGACGAGACTGATCAGGCTGGGCCCTCCCTGGGAGGAGGACCGCACGTGAAGGCGGCCGTCACGCATCCGGCGTACATGATCGCCTTCGATTGCCTCGAGTCGAAAAGCGCGGGAGATCTGCGTCGCCGGCCGTTGCGGGTGCGCCGGCGGGAGCTCGAGCGGCTACTCGCGCGCGTCCCGCCCGATTCGCATCTGGCACTCGGGATGCAGACCACCGACGAAGACGTCGCGATGAGCTGGTACCAGGACTGGCCGCTGTCGCCGGCGTCGACGGGCTGGTCATCAAGCTCCGTGCCAGCAGCTCTCCGTCGAGGCTGAAACAGCCAACCCTGGACTGCGAACCGCCCGAATCGACCGCAAACGGGTTCCAGCTCGTCGCAGGACGCGTCACCGTCGGCGCCGTCGCTGCCGGAGGTCGCCGAGCCGCACATGGAGGAGCTCGTCGCAGAGGTGCACGAGTCCTGCTCTGTGTCGGTGCTCGACGGCGACGAGGTGGTCTACGTCGCCCGGGTGCCGACCAAGCGGATCATGACGGTGGCGATCAGCGTGGGCACGCGATTTCCGGCGTACGCCACCTCGATGGTGCGCGTGCTGCTCGCCCACCAGCCGGCCGAGTGGCCGGACGACTATCTCGAGAACGCCGAGCTCAAGCCGATCACCCGGCGTACCATCACCGACCCGGTGAAGCTGCGGCACACCCTGGCCCGGATCCGCAACCAGGGCTTCGCCGTGGTGGACCAGGAGCTGGAGGAAGGCCTGCGTTCGATGGCGGTGCCGCCGCACGACCCGGACGGGAAAGTCGTGGCGGCTATGAACGTCTCCGCCCGCGGGAGCTGCGGCAGTGCCGACGCTATCCGCCGGGAGCTGCTGCCTCCGCTCCAAGCCGCCGCCCGCAAGATCGAGGCCGACCTCGGCGCCCGCCCCGCAAAGTAGATGTACCCGGCCGCGACGCCTATACATTCCAGCCGGCTGTCTCGTCGTACTGGTGAGAAGAAAATCGACAGTCGACGAAAGGGTCGGTCTCACCATGCCTACACGACGCGAGCTGGACGAAGCCGAGATTCGGGCGCATTACGACACTCTGATCAAAGGGCTCCGCGCCAAGGATCTCGAGGCGCTGAAGTCGCTCTACGGAGCGGACATCGTCTCGTTCGACATCGAACCGCCGCTCCAGCACGTTGGCGTTGAGGCGAAGCTGAAGAACTGGGAGGGCGCGTTCGCGACCTTCCAGAGCATCGATTACGAGATTCGCGACCTCGAGATCACCGTCGGCGATGAGGTGGCGTTCGCGTACAGCTTCAGTCGGCTCAGCGGGACCTGAAGAACGGACAGGCGATCAGTGGCGTGTGGGTCCGGTACACCGGCGGCCTCCGCAAGATCGACGGCCAGTGGCTGATCGTCCACGATCAGGTCTCGGTTCCTACCGATTTCGCGGACGGTAAAGCGTTGCTCGACCTCGAGCCCTGACGAGCTGCCCAGTAGCGTGGCACCGAGTGGGGTCGAGCTCCACCTCGGCCACCACGGCGTTCCCGTTCAGGGTGCGTCGATCCGCTTGCGGAGCGGCCAGGTCGCGGCACTCGTCGGGCCGAACCGCAGCGGCAAAGTCCACCGACCCGTACGCCATCTGAGACAACGGCAGCCCTAAAAGGTGAGTCCCACCTTCAACACGGCCCGCGGGGAACATCGGACCGGGATCCGGCGCTGACGGCTGTCAGCCGCCGAGGGCAGGAGGCCCGATGAGGTGTCGGTGGCGGTGGGCTGGTGTTGGTAAAGGAAGGAACGCGTCACCCGGGGCGAAGTAACCGGCGGGTAGGTCAAGTGCGTTGAGTGGCGCAGGGCCGTACGCCGACGGTGTTCTTGTCGAGGTGGCCGTAGAGGGTGCCGCGTTTGACGGCGAACATGTCGGCGATCTGTTGAACGGTTTTCTCGCCGCCGTCGTAGAGCTGTTGGGCCAGCTCGGCCTGCTGTGTGGTGAGTTTTGGGCGGCGGCCGCCGTTGCGGCCGCGGGCCCGGGCTGCGGCGAGGCCGTCGCGGGTGTTGGCGACGATGAGTTCGCGTTGGAGTTCGGCGAGGACCGACAGCATGCCGAACATGGCGCGGCCTTCGGCGGTAGCGGTGTCGATGCCTTGTTCGACGACGTGCAGTCCGACACCGCGGTCGCGGAGTTCGGCGCCGAGGGTGACCAGGTGGAGGACGGATCGGCCGAGCCGGTCCAGTCGGGTCACAACCAACGTGTCACCGGCGCGCAGCAGCTTGAGGGCCAGATCCAGCATGGGGCGGGACGACTTGGCACCGCTGGCGGTGTCGATGTGGATGTCGGCCGGGGCCACTCCTGCCCGCTGTAGGGCGTCGATTTGGTGGGCGGGGTTCTGGTCGGCGGTGGAGACCCGTCCGTATCCGATGAGCATGTGCCGGAATCTAGTGTGCGGCGGGGTTTGTCGACGTTGATTTCTGACGCGTGTTGCCGACACTGCCCACCTGCGGCAATGCGCCCCGGCCGGTGTGTGTCGGTTATCGGTCGTTTGTCGACACAGAGACCGTGCCCAAGCTCAGCTCGCGCAGTTGTGAACGTCGCTGGTGGCTGAGGCGACGACGATGTCTGTGTCGCCACCAGCTGCGGTCAGGTGCAGGGCGTTGACGGTGAGTCCGTGGTCGGCCTTCGCAACGGGTTTCTGCTCATTGATTACGAGTCGGGCGAGGCCGGGCAGGTCGATCTCGGCATTCACCTCGGTCCCGACCGGGACTCGTCGCCCGCCGATGTAAAGCTCGACGTCTGCGCTACCGGTAGCGGATCCGCCAGATCCACAGGTGCTGGTAGATCTGGCGGTCGCCCCACGCACGTCGATCACGGGAAGCCCTGGGAGGCCGATCCTTGTCCGCTCGACTGTCGCGGTCGACGTTGACGTGCCCGGTGCCAGCGTTGTCGTGACCTTCGGACACACCACGCCGGCAGTCAGCAGGACGCCTGCCTCAATTTCGGCAATACACGGGGTAGTGCTGGCGAACGCACGAGCCGTCCGGAGCGACCCGGTATCAGGTGTCGGAGAGACTTCCACTAGCGGCACCAAGGGCAACCCGACCTTCCCTGTCAGCCCGTATGCCCGGCCGGTGTAGTACTCCAACAACACGGTCGCCGACCGAAGCTCACGCGGTTACTGCCGGATCGCCGTGACGAGGAAGGTTTCGAAGTTCATCGTGAACGAGCCACCGAAGTCATCGATAGCCGCTCCGATGCCTTCGAACAGCCGCTCTTGGACGGCTGGGTCGAGCGCGGTGTGGTCGCTGCGTGAGAGAAGCTGCTCCAGCCAGTGGTCCCTCTGGAACGTCTGCGTCCACGGGAACCACTTCTCCGTCGGGACATCGAAGTCGGGTACCGCGGCGATCGCGTCGGAGGTCAACCCGGACCGCCGGTCCGTTGACCGGTTCGCCGCGTAACCCCTGAAGACGGTGTGCACGCGGCTCGGCAGCACGCTGGCGTACACCTCGGCGAGAGCATCAGCCAGGTCGTCGGGGTGAGATCCGGCATTCCAGATCAGGCAGAGGCGCCCGCCGGGCCGCAGCACCGAAGCTGCCTTGGCGGTCGCAACGGCGCGGTCGAGCCAATGCCACGCCTGCGCCGAGATAACCCGGTCGAACCTGCGACCAGCAGGCTCCCAATCCTCGAAGGGACCGACTTCTACGTCGATCCCGTGGCCGCGAGCGATCTCCGCCATCCTCGGAGCCATTTCCACGCCTAGGACCTTGGCGCCCCGCCCGGCCATCAGCCTCGAAGCGATCCCCGTGCCACAGCCAACGTCGAGAACGTGCAGGTCTTCCGGCTTCGAACCGAGCAGGTCATCGATCAGGGCGTCGGGATACGTCGGCCGGTACCGGTCGTAGCGCTCTGCTTCCCGATCGAACAACCTCGAACGATCCAACGCCCGGCGGCGGCGTTCGTCCTGCGCCGACGCGACCAGGCCCTCATCGCTGTCGCCAACCACGATGTCGTCCTTTCGATAGCGTAAGAACCGGATCCCAGACATGGTCAACATCTCCGAACGGCCTGCCGAGGCGGCCGATCGTGCGGTGCCGGGGCATTGGGAATCTCAATGCTGTTGTCAAGCGGCCGGTGTGAGTGGAGGCTGGGTGGGTTCCTGGTAGGTGGTGCGGTCGCGGAGCATCGCCCAGATCGTGTTGATGCGTCGTCTGGCGAGGGCGATGAGGGCCTGCTTGTGGGACTTGCCTTCGGAACGTTTGCGTTCGTAGAACGCCCGCGACGCTGGACTGCTCTTCAGACTCGAGAGCGCAGCGAGGTAGCAGGTTCTCATCAGGCGCCGGTTGAAGCGTCGGGGCCGATGGTGGTTGCCGCTGATCCTGCCCGAGTCTCGTGGCGCTGGCGCGAGGCCGGCGACGCTGGCGAGCCGGTCGACGGTTTCGAACGCGGTCAGGTCGCCACCCGTGTTGGCCAGGAACGTGGCGGCCAGCACGATGGCGAAGCCGGGCACGCTCAACAGGATCGGCGCGTCGGGATGCTGGGTGAACCGCTCCTCGATTTCCTGGTCCAGCTGGGCGATGTCGGCGTCGATCGCCATGATCTGCTCAGCCAGTCGTGCGACGAGATGGGAACCCGTGGCTTGGGTGGCCAGCACTGTGTGTTGGGCACGTGCGGCTTCCACGGCCTTGGCCGCGATGGCGGCGGCGTTGCGGGCGCCGCGCTTCTTGAGCCATGCCGCGAGCCGTGCGGCGCCGATGCGTCGGATCGCGTCCGGGGTCTGATGGCCGGCCACGAGGATCAGCGGCGCTTTCTTGGAGTAGTCGAAGGCGGCTTCCAACGCGGGGAAGTACTCCAGCATCGTGGCCCGCAGCCGGTTGATCGCGCGGACGCGGTCGAAGGTCAGGTCCGTGCGTCGAGCGGTCAGCAGCCGTAGATCTGTGCTGATCTGGTCGCCACCGCGCACCGGCTGCAGATCGGTGCGCATGCGGGCCTGGTCTGCGATGATGCGTGCGTCCTTGGCGTCAGTCTTGCCGTCACCCCGGTAAGTCGCTGCGGCGTGGTGAACGACCCGGCCCGGGATGTAGAGCAGCTGCTGACCGTGCCCGGCGAGCAGCGCAATGAGCAGTGCTGCGCCACCGCTGTTCAGGTCGGTTGCCCAGACCACCTCCTCCCCGTCGGCCGCCTTCAGCACTGCCGCGATCAGTTCGAGCAGCGCCGTCTCGTCGTTGGCGACCCGTTGGGACAGCAGCACACGCCCCGCGCCGTCGATCACGACGCAGTGGTGCGCCCGCTTGCCCGAGTCGATCCCTGCCCACACCCGTGTCATCTGGCTCCTCACGTCGCGACTATCGAACGGATCTCCTTGAACGGCAGCCACGCCGGCACGTCCTTACCCAACGATCTGTACGCGCGAGTCTCAATGAGCGGTCGAGCCACCAGCAGGACAGGCGGGCGGCCATTCCCAGTGAGCCGTCACCGACCGATCCGACCGCCGGTGCGGCAGGGAGATCTCAGCCATACCCGCCTGCCCAAGGAGAGCGATTAGGACCCTACGACGTCCCGAGATCGCTGCCCTGAAACGTAAGGAGGGGGATTTGATCATTGGCAAGAACAACGCCACTGCGATCGGCACCCTCGTCGAGCGGACCACCGGGTACGTGCTGCTACTGCACCTGCCCGACGGGTACAAGCCTGAGCAGGTCGCGCCGGCGTTGGCCGCGAAGATCCAAACCGTTCCTGCGCTGCTGCGTCGTTCGCTGACCTGGGACCAGGGCGCGGAGATGCGGGATTGGAAACAGGTCGCCATCGCAGCTGACATCCAGATTTTCTTCTGTGACCCGTACAAGCCGTGGCAGCGCGGTACGAACGAGAACACCTATTGGTGCAAACTTGGCGGGCCGGGTTCGTTCGACGGGAGGTACTCGGCGGGACCGCCGGGTGACTCGGAGAACACGTGCCGGAAGGCTTTCCGTTGATATGTCCACGGCGGTCTACAGGGCGAGAGCCCTGGCCGGGAGTGACTTGATAGAAGCCTGCTGAGCCGTCAACTCGCAATAGGTCTGTCCCCTGGCCAGGGCCCTCGCGTCTGTCCCGTCATCCGCGGCAGCAGACAAGAGGACAACTTGATGGTGACAGTTGGGATCGACCCGCACAAGCACGTCCACGTCGCAGTGGCGGTCGGCGCAGATGGCAGGCGGGTCAGCCGACCGCTGACCGTCAAGAACGACGCGGCCATGATCGGCGTGCTGCTCAAGTGGATCCGCTCGGTCGCCGACGGCGCTCCGGTCACCTGGGCCATCGAGGACGGCCGCGGTTTCGCCCGCCGGCTGGCCGACGGACTGCTGCTGGCCGGCCACGAAGTGCTCTGGGTTCCCACCCGGCTGATGGCCGCCCACCGCAAGCTGCACGCCGCTACCGGCTCGAAATCTGATCCCATCGACGCCGCCGCAGTCGCCCATGCCGCCATCGCCACTCCCGGCCTGGAGCGGCACCGCATCGACGTGCAGGTGCGCGAGCTGCGCGTCCTGGTCGACTTGCGGGCCGACCTTGTCAGGCGCCGCACAATGGTGATCAACCAGGTCAAGGCATGCACCCATCTCTGGCTCGATCACACCCCGGGCGACCTCACCCGCGCTCCCGGCCTGGCCTCGGCGACGACACTCTTGCGCGCATCGCAGATGAGCGGGCACGTCCGTCGGGCGCTGGCCGAGATGCTCAGCGAGACAGCCGGTCTCAACCAGCGCATCCGCGACCTCGAGACCACGATCCGGGACCTCGTCAGCCCACTGGCGCCCGCCCTGCTGGAGATCACCGGGATCAGCCATATCTCCGCGGCGGTCCTCCTCGCCGAGATCGGCGACATCACCCGCTTCACAACCTCGGCCAAGCTCGCCCGCTACACCGGATGCGCCCCGATCCCCGTTTACTCCTCCGACAACCAACGCCACCGCCTTCACCGAGGCGGCAACCGACGGTTGAACAGCGTGCTCTACACCGCAGCAATCGTCCAGAAACGTTTCCATCCCGACGCGCACGAACTACTCGCCCGCCACGAACCCACCAAGGGCGCCCGCGGCGCCCGACGCATACTCCAACGCCACCTGATCGACGTCATCCACCGCGCCATGACCCAAGACCGAGCGTCCTGGAAGCACCACATCACCCAACACCAGCTGGCTGCTTGACATAGAAGCGTCAACGGCCTGCTACGTCAGTACTTTCCCAAGGGGACCGACCTGTCCGTGCACAGCCAGGCGGACCTGGACTGGGTCGCCGCCGAACTGAACGACCGGCCCCGCAAGAGACACGACTACGCCAAGCCCGACGAACTCATCGGCCCGCTGCTCCAGGCATAACGGGCGGGGGGCGGTGGTGCGCCACACCGGGAGTGGCCGCCCGATAGCCAGCCGATCAAAAAGGGGGCAAGGGCTCGCCGTCAAGGGTGGGGCGCAGCCCCATCGCGCCAGCGACGCCGCAAGGCGCCCTTGACGGCCAGACCTTCCCCTCATCCTCCCCGATCGGGCGGCCACGACCTTCTCCTTCACGCCACTGCGACCCGGCCATTCCGTTTCCGTTCGCTACGCTCACCCCAACAAACAGCCGTGTTGCGACCACCGCCAGAATCCGCCGATCCCTATCCGTACGTGGGTGGTTCGGCCATCGAGACGTTGTGCCCGGGTGACGGGAGCTGGCTCGCGGGATCGTGCGGGGCTCCATGATTTTGCGAGTGTCCGGCACTGAGGTGCACGAACTGCTTGCCGATCTCGCTGATCTTGACGACCGTGCGCAGCGCATCGTTGATCTTGGAGCAGGACTTAGCGAAGCGCGTTCAGCTCGTCGAGGGCGCGATGGCCGCCCTTGACCACCCCTGGAACATCATCGTGACGCCCTTGGCTGATGTGGAACTCAAGTATGTGGAGGACGTGATTCGCTGCGAGCACCGCCGCCCCCTCCCAGCCGACCAGCTCGAGGATTCTCGTCCACAGCCGCCTTCGGACACCGTCCAGCGGATCCTGGAAGGTTGACCACCACACGAGGCAGGTGAGATCAGACGCCCGCGTGCCGCTACCTGCACCCAAGCAATCCACGACCGCCACCACCGCTCCGTCACGCACCAGGACATTGCTGGCGGTGAGATCGGTATGGACCATGTCAGGTGCCTCCCGTGGTGGTGGGGCGTCGGCACACGCGACCCGCAAGCGTTCGACCAAGGCCGACACCACGGGGGAATACTCCGAGACCCTGGCCACGGACTGGCGGAGACGCGAGAGCTCGGGCGTCTCGTTGAACTCCAGCCCGACGACAGCCGATTCCTGACCAGTGGCGACCCGCCACGAGTACGACCAGTGGTCGTAGGGCTCGGAGGCTTGGCCAGCCTGGAGTTCGGTGATCTCCATCAGCTGCTCAACGAGGGATGGGGTCAGCTCTGGCGCGGGAGCCGCGTCAACGAAGTCCATCAGATGCCATACATGAGTGGCTGTGGCCCCCACTCCGAGCCAGGCCGGGGTGGGATAGCCGCGCCTACGCATGTGCTCGACCACTCGATGGGCTCGCAATGTCTCGTCCAGGACCCTGGGGTGTGCTCGGGGCACTGCTTTGAGCACTGCATTTGCCCTTCCGGCCACCTGGACGCGCGTGGCACCCACATGGCGACCTCCGGGTAGGCGACTGAGAACAGTGACCTTTGCCCCGACCACGCTGGCCACGTCGTCCAAGACCTCGGCCGGCAGCTCGTCGGGATGGGTGCCCTGGCTCATCGGCTCGGAGGGCCGATCACCGCTCGGATGGCTGGTCCCGCCGAGCAGTGCCGAGCCAGGCCCCCAACCTGGTGACCTTCAAAGCGGTGCCCGGCGCCGGTGACGACGAACAGCGGCCTGAGCACAACAGCGTCACTGGCGCTGCCGCACTGGGGACAGACTGCCCGCCCATCACGAGGCTCCATGGCAACCGGCTTCTCGCAGGAGCTGCAATAGTGCATCCGGGCAGCATGCCGCATGGGATTTCCTGCGGCACCGTGTTTTCTTGGGCGGTGCAGGCAAGCGGGTGTGTCCGTTTGAGGAACCTCCGCACGTACGGATAGGGATCCCTTCCGGACACCGCCCGCGTAGTCGCCGTCGTGGTTGCCCCAGGTGTCGACTGACGTTCCCCAATCGGACACCTATCGAGTCGCTCGAACCTCGTACGTCCGCCCGACGCGAGTTCCTATGTCCTCTCCTTGGGCCGTTGATCGCCGCGGGTGACTCTCGTCGGGGGGTTGCCTGCGGTGCCGATGATGGCTACGGGAGGTCGGTCACTCCCATACTGGGCGGACCTCGATGGGCGCCGAACGCGGCGAACGGATGGCCGGCAGCGATCTCGATCGCTTCGTCGAGGTGTGCGCACTCGATCATGAGGAAGCCGCCGATCAGGTCCTTGGTCTCCCCGTACGGGCCGCTGAGACGAGCGTCGCACCACCTCGGACCTGCACTTTCGTCGTCGCCGTGGGCCGCAGCCGTGCGTCGGGGTGGTACACCGCACGTGCCTTGAGGTCGGCTATCCAGGCCTGGCGTTCCGGCCACGCGTCGATCTCCTGCGGGGACTCGGAGTGCTCCGTGCGCGGCGGCCATCCAGGCACTATTTCAAGCGAGGCCGCACTCACTTGGTATCCCTGGTCGGCGCCTGCGAGTGCTCAGCCAGAAGACTCCGGTCTGCTGTGAACCGACTGTGTGGTTGGTCCGTGTACTCGATGGAATATGACCGATAGGTAACCTATGTCGGACCCAGAGCTCTGAGAGGCGGGCAGGACGATCCTGGCTGCCGGCAGGGTTGGTTGCCCATCTGGTCTCGGAGCACGAGTCGGGAGGCGCTTTCGTGGTTGGTCGATGTGGCCTGCGGTCGCGGGGCGGAATGCTTGTGGCAGTAGGTGCCCTGCTGTTGGTGTCGGTTGTCTCGGCGGGCTCGGCCCAGTCTGAGGCAGATTCGGCCACTGGCAAGGTTTCCGCGGCTGCCGGGAAACGGCACGAGCTGGCCACAAACCACGCGTTCGGACGTTCGTTGGCGACGCCTGCTGTGCTGGCTGCCTCCCGCCGCGATATCCTGCGCAGGCACCTTGTGGGACGTACACGTGACTACGATGCCCTGCGGCGTGAGCTGTCCGGTATCGGAGCTACTGACCTGCGGATCAGTAGGCCCTCGGAGGCGGATACCCAGGCTCATGTGGCACAGCGCCAGTTCGCTACCGGATCGTCTGCCGCTGCCGCACCGGCGGAGGGGAACGGCAGGTGCGACGTAGCAGTCCCGGGAAAGTTCACCTGCGAGCTGCTGTTCTTCCACGAGAGTTCTCCCGGTCTCACCTCTCAATCCGACGTCGCCGTATTGACCTGGCGGTTCGAGGACCGTGACGGCGGCCTCAGGGCCGGTGAAGGCAACCGGGGTGGCCCGCCCGATGACGTCGCCGCCATCGATTTCGGCAACTACAACGAAAAGTGCTACGGCGTTCCTCTCACGTCTCAAGCGGCATGGGACTACTTCCCAGGGAGAAAGCGGGGCGGACTCGTGCCTGCCAAAGACACGAGTCGTTTGGTGACGCAAACGGGTGTGAGCGCCGAAACCAATGCCACGGCTTGGCGTGTCAAGGACGAGTCCCTGGAAGGCGGCATCCCCGCCGATCAAACCCCCAACGCACCGAAGACCTTTGTCGGCTACGTGGAGGTCACCCTTCCGCACCGGATTGGGGAGGCGCGGCGTGAAGCCAAGTGCGCTGAGGACTTCGAGGAGATTCGTGCCCATGGCCTCTACACGCATTTCGAGGATGGTGACGGGGACTGGAATGGTGTATCGGTCGGCGCTGGATTTGGCCCGCTTACGGTGAACTTTGCCCCCGAATCCGACCCGGGCCTGCAGATCCCGGCTTCGAGCGGAATCCTTGGCTTGCACGGTCCGTCTCTTGGCGGTGGGCAGGTGACGCGGATCAATTATACCGGCCCGACGAACATCCGCTTCAACGAACCCTTCACCGCTTCCGCCCGACTGACCACAACTTCTGAGGGGACAGCCCAGACCACTGGTGCAAGACCGGCAGCTCTGGTGCAGGCCGACGAGCCCAGCGTGCCGGTGGGGAACGCGGCGATCCAGTTCTCTCTCGGCCTCGGTGGTGGCTTGCAGACGTGCCGAGATACCACGAACTCTTCCGGTGTCGCCAGTTGTGTGCTCACACCCCGCCAGCACGCCGGCCCGACCACGCTAACCGTCCGCTACCTCGGCGGAGGCGGTAATGCCGCGAGTAACTCCTTCGTGGCGTTTACCGTCACCCACCAATTCACTGAGGTCGTCTACACCGGACCGAAACGGATCGCCAACGGTACTCCCGCCCACGTGTCCGGTGTGCTTCGAGAACGGGGCGGGCCCCCGATCGGCGGCCGCAGACTGCAACTGGCGTTGGGCACGGGCAGCAACCGGCGGACCTGCACCGGAACGACCGACTCCTCTGGCACGGCCCGCTGCACCATCCGGTCGGTCGACCAGCCGCTGAACCAAGATGCCACCGTGCCAGCGTCCGTCGCGTTCGCGGGCGACCAGTTCTACCTGGCGTCGTCGACCTCAGACACGGTGTTGCTTGAGTTCTACACCGGCCGCTCCTACGGCCTGGCTGCCCAAGCCGGGGTGGCGGGTGTGGTGGACGCCGATGTCCCCCCAACTCCCGACACCGGCAAGGTCCGGGTCGCGCGCGCGATGGAAACCACGACTGGGTGTACAGCGAGGCTGTCGGCGCTCCTGCTCGGGGCTGAGGCGGTGTGCCCACAGGTGGAAACGAGTCTGGCGCCTGGCACCTCACGTGCCACTACGACTGTCGAACACGCCACGATCGGGTTGCCGGGCCTTCCCATGGTAGTGGTCGATGGTGCGACCGCTCGTTCGACGAGCAGCTGCGGCTCCGGCGGATCGGCAACCGGTACGACCGATCTGAGGCTGCATATCGGCGGGAACCTGGTCGAGGTCACCGGTGAAGCTAACGCCGTCGTGGACCTGCCCGGGGTGGCGAAACTTGTGGTCAACGAACAAGTACCCGTAGCCAAAGCTGACCACGGCCTCACCGTCAACGCCGTCCACCTCATTGCCACCGGCGGAACCGACATCGTGCTCGCCTCCGCCACCAGCGACGTCCACAACTGCGCCAGCTAACAGTCACACTGGATACCGTCCACTCGTCGGCTTCCCGGCTGGTTGTGTATGCCTGTTCGGTGGAAGAGAGGATCGTGCTTCTGCGTTCAGAGTTGTCTCCGTCGTACGCGGGTACCTACCGGATCAGCAGGAGGAGCTGGGGCCCCGCCTTCTCCGTCCGCACCAACTCGCACGTCTCCAGCACCTAAAAATGGCGGGACGGCAACCGAGCCGACCGGCAGAGGACCACCCCGGCACAGCCGACACCCTGCTACGACTCTGCACCAGCGGACACCTGACCACTGTCGTCGCCGACACGGGGAACGGCCATAACGTCCGCAAGGGGAACGCCAACCGTGGATACCTGAGGCGGCCACGCCGACCCCAGTGCGGGGTGTCCGCAAGGGACCCTTTGCGGACACCCGCAGGGTCGGCGTCGTGCTCGCCCAGGTAACCTCGACCGAACGATCAGACAGTGTTCAACGGCGGCGGTGAACTCGAAACACCTGTCTCGTAAGCGGATCCCCAAACGTACGGCGCGGACATGATCGACTTTACCGCGGCGAGACCTGCGGCATCGGCACGTTCGGATCAGGTTCCCTCGAGGAAGCCCGAGCGACGTCCGTTGTCCGCGGTTAAGTGCCGTGTCTACCGCGGCCGGCGGTTGAAGCCTCGTTGTCACGTCGCGAGCCAGCCGCAGGCCGCACTCGCTTTCGGCAGGAATCCTTCTTGCTACCGAATCGGAGTCGTCTGGGCGAGCGCCACCTGCCACCCCGCCGGTGTCTTAACGACGGCGTACGTGAGGGCTCCACTTGCGGGGACGTCAGCCTCGGCGCCTGGCCGATTGTCGTGGACCGTCTTGACGCAGCTGACGAGAGCAACGTCAGGGGTCAGACCGCGAATGTCGACAACCTCGACGCTCGTCTGAACGTCCTTGAGCGCAGACCCCAGCGCGGCGCTCATCGCCGCGCTGAACGCATCCCGCCCGAACAACCGCCGGCCGGCGATGTTCACGATCACCGCCTCGGAGGTGTGCAGCCCAGGAAGCACGCTGGTATCACTCTGCGCCTCGTCCGCCCGCTCCACCAGTTCACGAATCGCTTGCTCGTCCGCTGCCGTTGGCCCGGCAACCGTGTCAGTTGCAGTCATACTCCAACTCTCCGACCTCAACCACCCTTGAGGTCAAGTCCTGGGCGCGTGACATCGAGCGGAGTCAGCCCGCTGAGGGATCCCCACCGGACACTCCGCGACCAGACCTGTCGCCGGATCGGGATCGCCAGCCGGCGCAAGCCCCAACGCCCGCCAACGTGCGCGGCTTGACATGCTCCCTGCAGCCGATAAAGTCAACCAATCGGTTTATCAACTGAATGGTTTGGGTGGTTGACATGCCTGTGGACCAACTCAGCAGCACTCTTGCCGCGCTGGCCGACCCCACGCGGCGGGCGATCCTGGCACGGCTGTCCGACGGGGAGGCGACGGTCAACGAGTTGGCTGAGCCGTTCTCGATGACCTTGCAGGCGGTGTCCAAGCATCTGAAGGTGCTGGAGAAGGCGGGGCTGATCAGCCGGGGACGGATGGCGCAGCAGCGGCCGTGCCGGCTGGAGGCCAAGCCACTTGAAGACGTGGCCGATTGGGTTTCCCGGTACCGGCGGTACTGGGAGACCAGCTTCGACCGCCTCGACACTCACCTGAAGGAAATCCAGAAGGGGCGTGCCGATGCCTGAAACTGAAGTGGTCTCGGATGTCTTCGAACGGTCTCTGACGATCGTGCGCGTGTTCGACGCGCCACGTGAGCTGGTGTGGAAGGCATGGACCGATCCCGAGCAGTTCGCATGCTGGGCAGGCTGCGACGGGCATAGCGTCCCGCTGTCCACGATCAAGATGGACCTTCGACCCGGCGGAGCTTTCAGTTGGGTCATGGTCAACGACACCACCGGCGCAGAGACGCCGGGCGAAGGCGTGTACCGCGAGGTCGTCGAACCAGAGCGGCTGGTCTGGGTATGGACCTTCACCGACCCCCTGCCCGAGGAGTCGGTCGTCACCCTCACCTTCACCGACCTTGCAGGCAAGACCGAGATGCGAATGAAGCAGGTCGGCTGGACCTGGGGCGCCCTCGAGGCCGGGCTCCACGACACCAGAGCCGGCATGGGCGAAGAGATCGACAAGCTCGCCAAGTACCTCGCAGAGCAGACCTAGACGAGCGTCGCGCAACCTGGTCTATTCGTGGAGACCCCGGTCGGACACACGTCGGAGGAACTCTTGATCGCCAACGCCCTACCACCCATTGTCGACGCCGACACCTGGCAGCGCGAGCTGCACGCCCTGCGTGTCCGGGAGAAGGCCGCCACCCGTGATCTGGACGCGATCGCCGCGCAACGCCGCCGCATGCCGATGGTCGAGATGCCCGACTACACCCTCGAGGGCGAGGAAGGTCCCGTACGGCTGGCGGAAGTCTTCGGCGGCAAGTCCCAGTTGATCGTCTACCACCACATGTGGTTCCCCGGACAGGAGTGGCAGTGTGGGGGCTGCACCGGCTTCACCTCGCAGTTCACCCGGCTGGAGTTCCTGGACAACTACGACGCGAGGTTCGTGATCGTCACCCAGGGGCCGATCGACGAAGCGCTCGCGTACAAGCGGCGGGTCGGGAACACGATGGCCTGGTACTCCACGGCGAACAGCACGTTCGGGGCCGACGTCGGGGTTCCACCCGGAGGTACCTTCGCGGTCAACGTGTTCCTCCGCTCCGGCGACACGGTGTACCGCACCTGGCACACCAACGGCCGCGGCACCGAGCAGCTCAGCCACACCTTCGCGCTGATCGATCTGCTGCCCTACGGGCGACGGGAGCAGTGGCAGGACTCGCCCGAAGGCTGGCCACAGTCCCCCAAGTTCAGCGGATGGCTCGACTCACCAGACATCGCCACACTCTACGGTCCGGATGGTCCAGACGCGTGAGACGTCGGCACCGCGCACGGTGAGCAGGCTGTTCTGGTCCAACATCAACCCCTACGGCAGATTCCACCTCGACATGACCGCCGCCTCGATCTCGCCACTGTCGAACCGGCTCGGGTCGAATCCGTGCTGTAGCGGCTACCGCGCCGTCTCGTATGCCAATCCTTCAGTGGGCGGCTCTGAGATGCCGCAATGGGCTGGTCAGCCCATTGCCGCAGCGGGGAGACTGATCCGGTGCCGTTTCCCGACGAACTTCACCCCGCCGGCGTCACTGTCCACCCTTACAACCCGGCCTGGCCGGGGGAGGCTGCCACGCTCGGCGCGGAACTCGCCGCACTCGTGCCACGCGCGCTCGCGGTTGAGCACATCGGGTCCACCGCGATCTCCGGCATGGCCGCCAAGGATTGCCTCGACATGATGATCCTGGTCAACGACCTAAACGACTCCAACGCCGACCCCGCACTCACCGCAGCCGGCTATCGCCGCCTCCTCGAACCATGGAACAACCTCGAAGAAGCCATCGGACGTCACTGGCCCAAGCTGGTCTTCGCACCACCGATCGGAGCCCGGCCCTGCAACATCCACGTCCGCGTCATTGCCAGCGAGACCGCCCGGATAGCGCTGTTGTTCCGCGACCACCTCCGGGCAATCCCGACCCGGACTGAGTGGTGGTCCGAGCTCAAGACCCGCGCCGCACAGCACACCACCACCTTGCAGGAGTACGGTCAAATCAAGTACCCGGCCTGGCACCTCCTGATGGACCTCGCCGAGGCATGGGCACACGACACTGGCTGGACCATGCCCACTTACGAACCTCGACCGAACGATCAGACAGTGTTCAACGGCGACGGCGAACTCGAAACACCTGTCTCGTAAGCGGATCCGCAAACGGACAGCGTTTCCGTACTAGGACGCCGGCGACCTGCGAAGGCGGTCCCGGAAGAAGTCTGCTGCAGCTGTCCCAACCCGGGTACGGATCAGGTCGGCGCCGGGCAGGTCTTTGACGAACATGTAGTGGCCAGCGGCCGGGTCCGCGCAGTGCTCAGTCGCTCCGGGTATCAGCGACGCGTACCGCAGGGCGTTGGTTTCGGCCGGCGTCTGGTCATCGTCACCGACCCACCAGATCGACACCGGCGCCGTGATGGCTGTCAGGCTGGCGTCGGTGATCAGCTCAGCCTGTGCCGGGCAGATCAGGAACCCGGCGCAGATCCGCTCGTCGGCGTAGTCCCTGCCGCTGTCGGCGACCCACTCCGCCACATCGTCGGCGGTGAGCCGGGCAGCCAGTTCGTCGGCCAGGGTCGGATACTCAGGCGGAGGTGGCAGCACCACCTGCCGGTTCATAATCGAGCCGAACACGTCCGCGTCGATACGAGCGCCCAGTACCGCCGCGGCGGTGTAGCCGCCCAGGGAGAAGCCGGCGACGCCGACCGGACCGCCGTCGTCCAATATGTCGAGCACCACCGACAGGTCCTGCGGTCGATATCACCAGCGCACGAAGCCCTCGGCGTGATAGCCGCTCGGATAATTGTTGCCGTGGTGATCGACGGCGATGACCCGCAGACCGGCGGCGGCCAGCTGCTCGGCCAGCCAACCCAGATCCAGCCCGGACCCACCCGTGCCATGCGAAAGCACCACGGTGCCGCCGGTCGGAGTTCCGGCTGGCGGCCACAGGTACGTCGTGATTGGCCTGGGCGCATCGCCCTTCCACGCCCGCCGCCGAGGATCGATGAGAAGGCCCGTCGCGGGGATCATCACGCCGCAACTGTGACAGATACCGAGCGGCCCCGCACGAACCGTGCCCCGGCTATAGGCACCGCCGTTCGTCGCACCAAGCGATCCCTCACGGACACCATGCACGGCGACAAGTCGGGCCTCCACGTACGAACCCCCGTCGTTGAGTTCGGGCAAGGGATCACAGCTTGAGGTTGATCAATCGTTGTTCAAGCGCGGCGCTACAGCGGCAATCTTGGTTCTCACAGAGCAACGCGTCCGGGTCGGCGAGGATGAGCCGGGTCGCGCATGCAAGGACTTCTCGTACGGGTATGAGTCGGGCGCGGCATTTGCCGATGCGCACCTCAGTCGTGACGGGCGCCAACTCTGGCTCTATGTCGTCGAACCGGTCGCTGTCACCTGAGATGTTGGGCAGCTCCATCCATACACCCGGCGCAGCCTTGGCATACCGGTAGAACAGCGACCGGCCCAGCTGTTGCTCGGCCAGGTGGATGGTGGTGTTCGACGTGTGACTGACGCCGAGCTGGAGCACATGTCCGTTCAGGTCGGCAAGCGCTTGGATCGGGCCAAGAGGCCAGTCCATCCGCTGAGCCCCGATCAAGTGCCGCGCATGGGTGCCGACAGCCAGGAACGACAGCAACGGGTGAGCGCTTCGCTCGTGCGGGAAGCTCTGGCGCAGGGCCTCGGCGATACGACCGATCGTTTACCGGACACCTCGGAAGCGTGTCACGGGGTGCTAGCAGACAAGTACGGCCTTGACGCGCCTCGGCTGATCGCCAGTGATCTCGACGGCGAGCACACCGGGCAGGTGGCCACACTGGAGACGCTGCTGCCCGGGAGTAGAGCGCTTCCCCCGGCAGTGTCGGATGAACGCCTTGAAGCAGCTGGTGCCGCGATCGCCAAGGTTCACGCGATACCCCTCACGCCTGAGCACCATCTGCCGTATCGGCCGCGGCCGATCGCCGTGGACGACTTCGCTGGTGACCGGCGAGCTGGCCGTATACCTACTACGGCGTTGCTGCAGCTGGCCGATGAGCGGGTCAGGGCGATCGGCACGCCCTCGCAGGAGTCGGTGTTCGTCCACGGTGACGTGTGGGGCGGCAACATGCTGTGGGCCGCAGACATCTGTGTCGCGCTGATCGATTGGAAGACGGCCGGCGCCGGTGATCCGGGTGTGGATCTCGGGGAGCTGCGCAAGCAGATGGCCCTTCAGTACGGCCCAGATGCGCCCGCCCATGTGCTGAACGGGTGGCAACGCCAAGCTGGCCGAACCGCCGTCAACGTTGCGTGCCGGGACGCCGTAGCGGCGCTCAATACGCCCACCGTGCTGGACGGCTGGCCCGGCTTCGCCGAGAACGGGAACCCGCTCGACGCCGCCGTGGTTAGCGCGCGCCGGGACGCCTTCTCCAAACCGCGCCAGACCACCTGCCGACCTGACGTCCCTTCGTGCCACACGTGCTCGGCCGATCGACAACAACGATCGTTGTCGGACACGGCTGGTGGGCTCGGCCAGGGGCCTGTCAACAACCGAAGGCACCTGCAGGAGCGGGACAGCTGATGGGATCGCTTGGTGTAGCCAGCATTCCGGTGGCAGCAGAGCGGAGGGCTGCGGCGGGGAATACTCGTGCGATGAGTAGGTGCAGACCACTAGGCGGAGACCTCGACGACGCCCTTCAGGATGACCGGAAACCCGGCCCGCAGCGAGGTCGCGCCGAAGACCGAGCGGGCGTGGATTCCTCGATCACCGAAGACCTCCACCAGCAGATCGGAACAGCCGTCCAGGACCTGCGGGTGCTCCTCGAATTCCGGCGTCGCATTGACGAAGCCCTGGATCTCGACCACCTTCGCCACGCGATCCAGGGAACCCAACTCCGTGCGGATGACCGCGAGGAGATCCAACCCGGCCGACCGGGCCAATCGGTAGCCGTCCTCGACGGAGAACTCAGCGCCCAGTCGCCCTTTCGGCGGCCTCTCGTTCACCGGCGTTGGCCCCTTGCCGGAGATGAAGAGCAGATCTCCCGTACGAACGGCATTGGCGTAGTTGGCCCACGGTGCGGTGGCCGGCGGAAGGTCGATCCCGAGATCCCTGATTCGCTGCTCGATGCTCATCGGTGTACGAACTCCCGCCCTGGTCCCGGACTGGTCGGAGGCCAGTCTAAGGTCGTGGATTCCCTTGGCTCGTACGAGGCGAAGAACCACGCGTCTCGGGTGATCGCCGCGCTTCGTGCAGCCCGATCCGGCGTACGACTCGACGGTCTGTCGCTGGAGGACATCATCGCCGACGGACGCATCTAGTCCTTCCGGCCGGAGACCGCGACGCCCACGCCGGGGCCGATCATCGCCAGTCCACCGGCGCCGCCGACCACCGCCAGGCGCTGCGGGGAGCGGGCGAACCAGTCACGCGCGGTCGCCGCCGCCATGCCCCACACGCTGTCGGACATCAACGCGATCAGGCAGAAAACCAGCCCGAACACCAGCATCTGCAGCGCGGCCTGCCCGCGCCCCTGGTCAACAAACTGCGGCAGCACAGCGACGAAGAACAGGATTGTCTTCGGGTTGGCCACACCGACCACGAACCCGTCCCACAGCGTGCGCCAGCCGCGGTCCTTGCCCACATCGATGTCGGCCAGAACGGCCTTCAGCGAACCGCGTTCACGGATCGCCTTCACACCGAGATAGACGAGGTAGGCCGCGCCGAACGCTCCCAGCCGATTCCGGTACACACGAATATCAGAAGTAAGCTACGGTGTGGATTCTGATATTGGAAGGCCCGGAGACGGCTTGACTGCCGAGTACGTCCGTCCCTGAGGATGAGGACGGATGTCAGGTGCGGGCACACAACATTGCTATGTCGCGACGATGGGTGATCATGGCGCTGTTGTGACGGCCCTCGGTTTCGTCAGGATGGGCGAGCATGGGGAACGGCTGGTCGCTGAGGCAATAGCTGCCGTTGGTCGCGGTAGGCGTATCCGGTGACGGGTTCGCCGGCGAGGTTGCCGTGTCCGCAAGGGATCCCCAACCGAACGGCCTGCGAGTTCTCGGCCAGACCGAAGCGGAGCACCTCGGGGCGGTGCTCTGCGCACTTCCTCGATTCCCTGAACCCATCAGCGGCTGTGGTTCTCCCGGGTGAGGTGACGAAGTTGGCTGACGCAACCCAGAGCCAGGATCCCGAGATTGGCCTCGCCGCGGTCGCGGCGCTGCGCGGCCTGGTCGAGGCGTTGGAGGCGGTACAGGTCGACAATGCCCGCAGCAAGGGGTGGACCTGGAAGACGATCGCCGAGCGGCTCGGCGTGACCAAGCAGGCCGTGCACCAGAAGTACGCACACGGTGGGCTGTTTCGGCGGGGACGGTAGGCCCGGCGATGATCGAACGGCTCCCCGTGCCGGCCCGACAGGTTTTCGTTCTCGCTGACGAAGAGTCTGACCGACTGCGGCACAACTATGTCGGCTGTGAACACGTCCTTGCGGCACTCGTGCGCCACCCCAGCCCTGCGGCGGAAACCCTGGCCGTCCACGGCCTGGACCTCGACGTCCTCCGCGGTGGGCTAGGCGAGCTGGTTGCCGACGGAATCCTGCCGCCCGCGTGGCGTAACCACGCCGCCCTTTTGGACAGCTTGGGCGTTGACCTGGCCGCTGTGCGCACCAGCATCGAGGAGACCTTCGGTACCGACATGGTGGAGCGGGCGACACGCCAGGCGACACGCCGAACCGGCTGGTCCCCGCTGTGCGGCAAGGCACACGTCTTCAAACGCGCCCTCCAGCTAGCCCACGACCACCAGTCGCCCTCGGCCATCCCAGCATCGGCCCACAGACCATCCTGCTCGGCATTCTCGAAGACGCCCTGGACCGGCTCGACAGGCCACGCCGCCTTCGACAACCCCTGGAACCGGCGTCGCCGCAGCACCCTTGGCCTTCCTATCGGGGGCCCAGCCCCGTCCGACAGCTTCTCCAACGGACAGGCACGAACCTGACCGGCCTGCGTGACACAGCCAAACAACAGCTCTACGCGACCAGCTCGGCATGTTGAGGAGCGTCCGGCGGCGAGGAGTGCCAACGTCATGACCGCCCACCCACGCCAGAACCCGCAAAAGGACACGATCGAACCATCGACATGCTGGTGCTGCGGCAGGCCGAACCCAGAAAGCGAGTTATTCCGCCTCGGCGAACATCCCGAGGTAGCGGTCTGCACCGGCTGCGCCCAATGGCTACACCGGCGAGCCGTCCAACGCCACGACGAACAACACCCCACGACCGGCGCCCGCCTGCGAGCAGCAGTGCGAACCATCCGAGGCCAGGTCATCAACCGTGGCTGGCACCAACGACCGCTCATCGGCAAGCTGCTTCGCCGCCTCGATCGACACCTGCCATAGCCGGCAAGCGTCAGGGGCTCCGCGTGGCGCTAAGCCTTGAGCATCGCTGCGTCCGACAACGAACGTCCACGAGGCATACCAGCGGCCCATCGTTGACCATGTAGCCGGGTACAGGGTTTACCGTCGGTTCATGCGTACCGCACAAGTCGCCGACCGAGCCGGGGTGAACGCCCAGACCCTGCGCTACTACGAACGGCGTGGCTTGCTGCCCGACCCGGGCCGCACCGGCGCCGGCTACCGCACCTACGGGCCGGAGGCGGTGCGGATCGTACGGTTCGTCAAACGCGCCCAGCAGCTCGGCTTCACCCTCACTGAAATCCAGACCATGCTCGGCCTGGCCGACGGTGGCCCGGACAACTGCGAGGCCACCAGGCGGCTCGCCGCCGAGAAGATCAGCGAATTGGACGCCAAGATCGCCAGCCTGATCGCGATGCGGGACTCACTCACCCGGCTCGTCGACACCTGCGCCAGGCCGCGCAACGACCGCGACTGCCCTCTGCTGCACAGCCTCGACCCCATCCACGACACCGGCCACGGGCCCAGCAGCGACGCCGCCCTCACCAGCAGAGATGCCCGACCGTGACAGTCACCATCGAACTGTGGCACGTGCCCGACTGCCCGTTGATCGACGGCGTCCGTGCGGTACTGAGCGAATGCCTGGACCACACCGGCATCGACATACCAGTACAAGAACATCGCGGCCCGTACCCCTCGCCCACCCTGGTCATCAACGGCATCGATGTCGCCACCGGCACGGCACCCAGCGACAACGTGTGTTGCCGACTTGACCTGCCCACCCACGACCAGATCCACACCGCACTCACCCACTCCCTGCACTACCCCTGATAGACGGCGTGCGGAGTCCAGGCCGCTGATGAGCCACATCCGTGGCTGTGGGACCGGAGGTGAACACCGTGACCGAAACCCGGAAAACGGCGGCGCCAGCGCGTGCGCTCGGACCGTGGGGGACCACAGCCCGAGTCATGATCGGCGGTATCGCGATGGGCAGTGTGGTGTACGGCTCGGTCACCCGGCCGGCCGGGTTCCGCCCGGAAGCATGGCTGGCCGGATTGATCGTTCTGCCGGGCCTGTTCCTGGGATGGCAAACCTGGCGAGCCCGCCGCTGTCCAGCGCCGTTTGTCGTGCTAGCCGGGCCGCTCGGCCACCTGTCCACCACAGCAGTGTTCTTCCTGCTCTACCTGACCTGGTGGTACGCCCCACCAGCGGACTTTCTCAGCGACGCGGCCCTGCTGTTTTTCGGCACTTCCATGCTCGTGGCCGCAGTCCGCGGCCATGCCGGCTGCGAGGTCCTCGCCTTGTCGAACTGGGTGCTGCGCCGCAACGACCGGCTCGGCTGTGCACTATTCGATCCCATCGACCGCGCCGAACGACCACCCGAACCACAACCGCCCAAACAACCGCAGGCCTAGAACAGGATCACCCGTAGCGGTGTCAGTGGGTCCCGGGCGAGCAGAAGCCCGCCGGCGAAGCGAGGGGTGCCGCGCCGAGGCCACTAGGGCCTGGCCATCGCCCGCTGGCAATGCCGTACGAAAGAGGAACGCCAACCGTCGATCCCTGCGCGAGCACGACGGCGACGATGCGGTGTCCGCAAGGGATCCACAAACGGACAGGCAGGTGCGGACCTGTGTCGCGAGCCAAAGCCGGTTGCCGGTTCTCACCGGCGTTGGACGACCAGTAGGTCCCAGGACTCCGTCGTCTCGTACCCACGCGGGCCCGCGGCTGCTGCGAGGTAGCGGTTGAACGGTTCAAGGTGCGCTGCTGGGTCGAAGGCCTCCGGGAACGGAGCGGCCTTCATGTAGAAAACCAGGGACTCCAGGTCGCAGAACCAGGCTCAGTTGTCGATGTGTCCGGTCGCGACGATGTGGCAGTCCAGGGCGGCGAAGGTCGCGGAAATCTCGTCTCGGCTGAGCAACGGGTCGCCTTGGTCGGCGAAGACCCGCCGCCAGTACGCACCGCTGGTGCCCCACCCGAATGCGTCAAAGATTGGCTGGCCCATGTGCTCGCCGACCTGTTGGCAGACGAAGTAGCCGCCGCGGCGAAGGACGCTGACGATCTGCTCCGGCCAGAATCGCGTGTTCCGGGTGAGCACCACGTCGAATGCGTCGGTGTCGAACGTCAGGGCCCGTCCGTCCATCACGTCGAAGCTGATCCGATCCCGCAATGAGCCCGGCCTGTTGCGACTCGCCGTCCGCACCATGTCTGGGTTGTTATCGACACCAACGCCTTCGGCGTACGCATCGGATAGTTCGATGAATAGCTCCCCGCCGCCAGTGCCGACGTCGAGCACCCGATCTGTGGGCCGAAGGAAGCGACGGACCACTTCCTCGTACTCCCATGGTCCCGGCTCGTTCTCCAGCCTGACCCGGGAGAAGTCCCAGCCGTCACGCTCACCAACCGTTGCGACTAAGTGGTCGAGCTCGCGTCGCGTCACCGACGCCGGAACGCTGTGCACGTCGGGCGGATTCTGGGGTGGGTTGATGTTCAGATCGCGGTCACTACTCATGTCAGGCAGATCCTTCCGCTACTTGCGGTGCATAGACGGACTCTGCTTGACGGCAAAGTTGTGTGGCCGCCACGCCTTAGACAGCGCGACCATACACGTTCGAGGGCTGGTCCACCACAGTGTGGAAGAGCTGTCCGTCCGCAGCCGATTGACGAGCCTCCCGCGTACGGCTAGGGATCCTCTGACGGACACGACTCCCGGCTGGACGCCGCGCCCGCCACTCGGCGTCGGTGACGGGTTGGCAATGCTCAACTCCGCACGGTGACACCGTTGCGGCCCCGTGCGCCCGTGCCGCATGGACAGTTAGAGATACATGTCCACGTAGGCAAGTGCGCAGGTCAGGTGCTCAGCGGTTCCGTCAGGACCGCAGATAACAGCGTCTGCGTCGCGATACCAGTCGTATTCCGGGTCGACGCCTCTGATGTAGGGTCCGTAGCCTGCGTCGTTCGCCTCTGCGCAGGTTCGAAAGCGTGGGTCGAGCTCCGGTGCTGGATTTGGAGTCGGCTTCGGGACTGGCTTGGGCGTCCGTTCTGCAGATTGCTCGCACGCTTTCCACAGCCCGGCGCGCGCCGCCTTGGCGTGACGTTCGGCGGCTCTGAACCGTGCCTGGTACTTGTACGGGGTGTCGTAGGTGCACTCCTGGCCGTACCCGCCCGCGATCATCTGCTCTTCGAAGAGCTGGCCGTCGGGCAGCCACACATAAGCAAGAGTGCGGCCGTATTTGTCCTTCAAGTCTTGTCTGGGGTCGGACTCAAGCCGTACGAAGACGCCATCGAGTAGCCGATGAGCACGCGCTGATGCCTGTGGCCCGTAACACTGGACATCAGTGCGTGGATCTTTCGTCTCGGGGGTGTCGAGACCGATCACGCGGACAGTGATGACGGTGCCGTCGTCGTCAACCTTGATGGTGTCACCGTCGACAACGGCGACCACGGCCATTTCCCGATCCTTCGGTGTGGGTTCCGGCGTCACGCATGCGGCGCCGAGGTCCTGCTCGGGGAGGTCGGGCGCTGTGGGCGACGTGGTTGCCGCCGGCTCGCTCGTAGTGGCGGCGCTGACGGTGGTGCGTTCTACGTCGTCACAACCACCGACGACAAATAGAACTGCCAGTGCCGTCGCGAGCCAACCCACAATGCTGAACGGACGATGAGGCTGTCGCGGCGCCGACGCAGACGAAAGTCGTGTGGTCCGGCACATGGGTGGTTCTCCTGGTCGTCGGGCCCCGCCGCCCGCCCAGGATCCATCAGACGATCTACCCAGGTGTGGTGCGCGGTATGAACTGCCCGACAGAATCGGCGACCGGTTCTCGTGATCGGTAGATGTGTTACCCAGATGTGACCCGACCCCGCCGCGGCCGCCACTCACATACGTCCACGCGAAAGATCAGTGCTGGAGGGGCCGGTGGTTCCTGGATGCCCGGGCACACCGTCGCCCGGTGCCACGGCTTCCAACTGTTCGAGTCGGCCGACTGATCACCAGGGATCCTCTGACACTCCCGACACTGTGAACTCGACCCAGCCGCGCTCCAGCGACTTCACCTCAAGCTCGTAGTCGGTCAGCCATCTCCGCGAGGAGTCCAGCCCCCTCCAGCCGCGGGCGAGCTCCTCCAGATGCCGCAAAAGCGTCGGCATGTCGTCGGGATCGGCGTGGATGCGGTACGGCTCTGAACGCCCGCCATTCTCCCGCCACCTCACGCGGACCTCGAGGTTCTCGGCCGTCATCGCAACCCCTTCCTGGAGCCCATGAACCTAGACCGGATTCAGCCTGTCAGCGTCAGGACAAGTCGATCACACGGGACGTATCCTCGGTCATGACCAGACGGTAGCGCTTGAACCTGCCAGCGCCCCACCGGTCCAGGCGATTGAGACACGGCGCAACCGGGTGTTTCGAGGCTCCAGTTCGGTTCGCTCGAGGCCGGGACCACATCGGTCCTGCGCCCGGTGACGCCTTTGCTCGGTGCTTCAGGATTTCGGATTAGACGAGACAACCGCAGGTCGCCTTGCGGTGCCCGGTTCGACGAGACCCCAGTCCCGCAGGAGAGTAGTCGCCCGGTGAGCGGTGCCGACCGAGACTCCAGCACTGCTGGCGATCTCAGTTAGCGTCGGCAAGGGCTCACCTGGCTTTAGCGCGCCGTCGAGGATGTCCGCCCGCAGTGATGCGGCAACCTTTTCGTACGGCGCTTGCGGCTGAGTCTTGGCCAGCTCGGTCCGCGTCGTTGGCTCAGGGCGTGCCGGCAGGCGGGCGAACAGGCTGTGCGACGCGCGCTGATCCGACTCGGAGACCCAGGCTGAGTACACACGTAACGTCGTCGTCCCACCGCCACCATGCCCAAGCCTCCCGGCGACGGTTCGGACGTCGACACCGGCCGCGATGAGTTCGGTCGCCGAGTAGTGGCGGAGGTTGTGCAGGTGAGTGTCGATGTCAAGCCGCGCGACCAGCTTCCCGTAGCGCTGGCTCACCGAGTCGGGAAGGAGGTGGGTTCGGTTGCCAGGATCGAGGGAGAACACGTATGCATCCTCCGCAAGGTCAAGGCCGAGCGTCTTCGCCTCAGATGAGCGACGCAGCTTGTGCTCCTGAAGCACGGTTACTGTGTCGGGGTCGAGGGCGATCCGCCGCTGCTGGTGAGTCTTGGTGGCCTTCTCCCAGGTCCGTGAACTGTCCTGCGCGACGCTCGAGCTGATCTCGAGGACGCCGTTGTCGAGGTTCACGTGTCGCCACCGCAAAGCGCAGAGTTCGCCGCGTCGTGCGCCTGTCGTCATCGCCAGCCAGACAAGAGTGCCCCAGTCAGGGTCCTTCCATGCCTCGTTGAGGATCGCCGCAGCTTCGGTTGCCGAGGGAGGCCGAGGGTTTGGCTTTGGTGCGGCCGGTGGTTGCGCTTGCGTCATCGGGTTCACCGACACCCAGCGCCATCGGAGGGCACGCTTGAAGGCGCCACTAAGGATGAAGTGGATCTGCCGGATCGTCGCATCGCCGAGCGGCTTGCACACGTGACGTCGACAGCGGTCATCGCACTCGTGCTCGCGCGATGTCCGGTGTTCGACGTACCTGCGACGGTCGCAGTGCGCCCGGCACCGGCGGAGCTCGGCGTAGAAGGAGTCCAGCAGATCGGCGTCGAAGGCACCTACCTTGATGGAACCAACGAGCGGTCGGATGTGCGTGTCGACATACCCGCGGTACGTCCGCAACGTCGTTCCCTCGACATCGATCAGGTCCAGGTGCTTGTCAAGGAGCTGATCCAGGGTTGCGTTCGTCTTCGGATTCCGCCGTTCGTCGACCTGGTTGAGCAATCGTGTCCTCGCCCGCTCGGCGAGGTCGGCCGCCCGCGGACCCGGATCGATGATTTCGGTGAGACTGTGCCGGCGCCCAGTCAGCGGGTCGCGGCCAGCGAACACGCGCACCCGAAGGGCGCCGCTAGGGAGCACGTCGATGGACCCGCGCTGCCGCTTGCGGGGTCTGCTCGACCTAGCCATGACACCGAAAAATAGCAGGTTGGTGTCACGATCGGTGTCACGATCATCTGGCCAAATGAAACGACCTGGGCGTTTGCCCAGGTCAGTACGGGTGCGCCGCCAGGGACTCGAACCCCGAACCCGCGGATTAAGAGTCCGCTGCTCTGCCAGTTGAGCTAGCGGCGCGTGAACCTCGGAGAGGATAGCAGCCCGACCCTCAGCCGCTCACATCGAGGACGGCCCTGGCGGCGTTGTGTCCGCCGATGCCGCTCACACCTCCGGCCCGCCGGGCTCCGGCGCCGCAGGTCAGCAGGCTGCGGACGTCCGTCTCCACCCCCCACCTACCGGACTCTTCGGGCGTCTCGGCCCAAGGCCAGGCGAGGTCGCCGTGGAAGATGTGGCCGCCCGGCATGCCCACATCGGCCTCGACGTCGAGCGGGCTCTTCACCTCCAGACAGGGCCGCCCGTCCACATCGCGGGCCAGGCAGTCCTCGATCGGCTCGGCGAGGTGGACGTTGAGCGCGGCGAGGCAGTTCCGCGCCGCCTGGTCGCGGGCACTGGCGTTGTCGTGGCCGAAGAGCCGGGCCGGAGTGTGAAGCGCGAACGCCGTCACGGTGTGCCACCCTCGGGCGGCCAACTCGGGGGAGAGGATCGACGGATCGGTCAGCGTGTGGCAGTACAGCTCGCTCGGCTGTGCGGTGGGCAACTGTCCCGCCACCGCATCGTCGTACGCCCGCTGCAGGTCGGCATAGCCCTCGCCCACGTGGAACGTTCCCGCGAACGCGTGTCGCGGGTCGGCGCCGGACCGCAGCCGTGGCAGCCGGGTCAGGAGCAGGTTGAGTTTGAGCTGGGCACCCTCAGGAGCCTCGGCCGGTGGCCGGCCCCGCAGCCGGTCGAGTGTGGCTGGCGCGACATTGGAGAGTACGAAGGACGCGGAGATCACGCGTTCCTCCCCGGCCACGACAGCCGCGACCTCGGCGCCGTCGTCGAAGGCGTCGACCCGGACCACCTCGACGCCAGTGCGAAGGTCGGCGCCGGCCGTGCGCGCCGCGGACTCCAGCGCGGCGGTCACCGCGCCCATCCCGCCGACCGGCACCTTCCATTCGCCGGTGCCGTTGCCGATGAGGTGGTACAGAAAGCATCGGTTCTGCAGCAGGGACGAGTCGTGGGCGTGGGTGAACGTGCCGATCAGCGCGTCGGTGAGGACCACGCCTCGGACGGCATCGTCGGCGAAGGACTCCTCGACCACCTCGCCGAGCGGCCGCTGGAGGAACCGCTCCCAGGCCTTCGTACCGACCAACTCTCGTACGTCTGCCGCCGACCGCAGTGGTTCCAGCATCGTGGGCGCGAGGCGGCGGGCCACCTCCGCGAGGTCGGCGTAGAAGCTCTGCCAGGCGTCGAACTCCTTGTCATCACCGGTGAGACGCCGGAACGAGTCGGCGGTCGCGGGACCAGGCTCGCGCTCGACCAGCAGGCCGGTGGGCGTGCCGTCACGGACGACCGGGGTGTACGACGCGACCGCGCGTGAGGCGAGACGTACGTCGAGCCCGAGATCGCTGGCGATCTGGTCCGGCAGCAGGCTGACCAGGTACGAGTAGCGCGACAGCCTGGCGTCGACGCCGGGGAAAGCTCGTTCGCTCACGGCGGCGCCGCCCAGGTGGTCCAGGCGTTCGAGGACCAGGACCGACCGGCCCGCCCGGGCAAGGTAGGCGGCGGCCACCAGGCCGTTGTGCCCGCCGCCGACCACGACGACATCGAAGTGCTCCACGGCCAGCAGCCTAGGCGGTGCCTGAGCGACGCGGTGTCGAGGCACCGTTCCATGATCATGAAGGAAAAGCGGACGATAAGCCCCAAAAACCCTCATGATCACGATCATGATCACGGGACGGAAGCGGGGCATCCGGGGCTGTTGGGGCTGACGGCCCAGGCCCCAGGCCCCAAGTTCAGGTGCTGCCGCCCAGGCCGGTGAGGACGAACGCGATCGCCACGCTCGCGGCCAGCGCGACGGCGCCGACGATCGCGAAGATCACGAAGACCGGCTCCGGCCCGTCGCCGCGAAGCAGCATCTTGCCGGGATCGGCGGGGTCGTACCGGACGACCACCTGTTGGCCCTGCTGCGCCCGCCGGGAGACAGTGCCGCGGAAGGACGGGACGTCCACCCATTGGCCGTCCGGCAGTACGTAGCGGACGACAGGGTGGTGGACGGCGATGCCGTCGCGGGTCCGACTCGTGGTCTCTCCCACGACGACGCCGGACGCCTCCACGCCGGAACGCTGGATCCGGACCACCCTGCGGACTCTGCCCCACCCGATCCCGCCGAAGACCAGCCCCACACCCAGCGGAGCAAGCACCGGCAGCAGTCCCACCACCGCCGCCCGACCCGACGCCGGCAGCACCGCGAGCGCCGCGGCCACCACCAGCGCGGTCACCCCGATCGCGAGGAAGATCCGGTAGATGCCGCGTTCGAAGCCCGCGACCACCGCGCGCTCCGGCGCCGCCGGGTCGTAGTGGACGACCACCGGCCGCCCCGGGATGTAGCTCGTGTGGGTCGCCTGCGCCGGAGGTCTCACCTGGACGACCTGGCCGGTCCGGGTGGTGAATCGCACGACCGGAGCGTGTACCAAGCCGCCGCTCGAGTCGGCCGACGAGGACTGGAAGCTCGCATCCTGCCCGACCACGACGCCGGTCGCCGTGACGCCCTGACGGCGCAACCGTTCCAGCGTGCGCAGTCGTACGAACGACACTCCCGCGAAGAGCACGCCGAGCACAAGGAGGACGAGGCTCGCGGCATACCAGGGCTTCATGGGTCCTCCGGCTGTGAAGGTGCTTGTCCTGCGTACATCCTCCTCACGAGGTCTTCCTCGGCACGCGGCCACTGTCTGCCAGGCTGCCAGCCGCTTGACCTGAACCGCGGTGGAGGTCCTAGGTTGACGGACGTGATCGACATCGCGGCGCTCGCGGCCAATCGGACCATCGACCTCACGACCTGGGGACGCCGGTCGGGTCGACCTGTGCGCATCGAAATCTGGTGGTTCCATGTGGACGGGCGGCTCGTCGTCACGGGTACACCGGGCCCTCGGCACTGGTACGCCAATGTGCTCGCGAACCCTGCGGTGATCGTCCACATCGAAGATCGGGATCTGCCTGGCACTGCGCGGCCGATCACTGATCGCCGACTGCGCCACCAGGTCTTCATCGACGTGCAGACCTCGTGGTATCTCAGCCAAGCCCCACTCGAGGAGCTTATTCAGAGTTCACCAATGATCGAAATCGAGCTTGGGTGACGCGACATCTTTGCTCTACTCCACGCGACAGGGCGGCCGATCCGGAGATCGGCCGCCCTGTCTGCTGGGGTGGGTGACGGGGATCGAACCCGCGACAACTGGGACCACAACCCGTCTGCGGAGGTGGGTCCAATCACCCTGGGACCGCCCGGTTGGGCTCCCTACGGCGCACCTAGCGGGCGGCGCCGGGGCGCCGTCCTCGTGCGGGCACGGCCGAGCGACGTTCGACTTTGCACCCAGGTCAGCAGATCACGCAGAACTTGAGCCCGTTGGGGTCTTCTAGGACGACGATGCCGTCACGGTGGGGCCACTCGACGCGCCTGGCCCCGAGCCCGAGGAGTCGAGCTACGTCAGCGTCGCGCTCCTCGGTGTCGCCGTCCGGTCCCAGCGTGTTGAGGTCGAAGTGCGTTTGATCATTGGCATTGAACGTCAGCCCTACGCCACCAGGACCTGATGGCTGGAATGCCACTGAGTTGGCGGTACGCCAAGCGAACCGCAGATTGTCAGTGGGCTCAAGGGCCTTGCTCCAGAACTCGGCCGCCCGGTCGACGTCTGGCACGTTGAGTATGACTGTGCTGAGTCGGTACATCGTCACCACCACCTGATCAGTTGGAGGCGCGGCACTCTACGCCGACTCAGCACAGCCAGGCCACCACGAGCCGACCCTGCCGGGGTCCCGTCCTCCTCGTTCGCCCGTCTTCGGGCTCCATTACGTGCGTAAGGACGTGTGGTCCGCGACCAACCTGTTCGGCACGCCGAAGCCCATCACAGGCGGCCACAGATACCTGCTTCGAAGGTCGGTCTGACGCAAACCGGCAAGGCTGGAGAAGCGCGAACGCCCGGCCCTGAGCGGGTTCCCGCTCAAGATCACTCCCATTTCGCCCCCAAAACCGGCCGGCAGGGCGCCCCTCAGCACCCCGGAAGACCGGAAAGCCCAGGTCATCATGGCTCTGACCTGGGCTTTCCTCTGGGGTGAGTGACGGGGATCGAACCCGCGACAACTGGGACCACAACCCAGTGCTCTACCAACTGAGCTACACCCACCACGGCCGTATGCACACCGATCGAGCAACACCGAACCGGGGTCCGTACGGACGACTGCCGCGAAGCAGCGCTTCGCGACCCGCCAAGTGTAGCCGGGCGCCCGCCGGCTCCCGCACCGAGATCAGGTGCCCTCGGCGCGTGTCTCCGGACCAGGAGAGTCCGGCCGCGCCGGGGTCGCCGTGGACGGCTCGTCCGGCGCCTCGGCGGGCACGGGTTCGGTCGCGGCGGACACCGGCGGCGCGGGCTGGGTACCGCCGGTCGGCTTGCCGAGGATCTCCTCGGCGATCGTCTTGGCCGCGGCGGAGTCGGGGCCAGGCGCCGGGACGAAGACCGCCGCGCGGTAGTAGCGCAGCTCGTCGATCGACTCGCGGATGTCGGCGAGCGCCCGGTGGTTTCCCGTCTTGTCGGGGCTGGCGAAGTAGACCCGCGGATACCAACGGCGGACAAGTTCCTTGATCGAGGAGACGTCGACGATCCGGTAGTGCAGATGGCTCTCCAGTGCCGGCATGTCCCGGGCGAGAAACGCCCGGTCGGTGGCGACCGTGTTGCCCGCGAGGGGAGCTTTGTTGGATTCCGGCGCGTACGTACGGACATAGGACAGGACGCGCTCCTCGGCCTCCGCGAGCGAGACCCCGCCCGCGAGCTCGTCGAGCAGGCCGGACGCTGTGTGCATCGTGCGTACGATGTCGCGCATCTGGTCGACCGCCTGCTGTGGCGGCTTGACCACCAGGTCGACACCCTCACCCAGTACGTTGAGGTTGCCGTCGGTGACCAGCGCGGCCACCTCGACGAGAGCGTCGGCCCGCAAGTCGAGCCCGGTCATCTCGCAGTCGATCCACACCAGACGGTCATACATAGCGCTCCACCCTATGCGGTGGCCCCGGCGTGTCGAGCCGGCAGTCAGGCCAGCGCGCAGTCAGGCCAGCGCGCAGTCAGGCCAGCGCGCAGTCAGGCCAGCGCGCAGTCAGGCCGACCGGCGGAAGCCGCGGCGGGCCCGGAGGTAGTCGGCCACCACGAAGTCGCCGAGCCGGTCGAGGTCGGGGGTGAAGACTCGGCCACCGTTGCGCCGGGCCACCGCGTCGACGAAGCGCGCCAGCCCCGGGTCCTCGCCGAGCATGAAGAAGTTCAGCGTCGCGCCGTAGCGGGTGACCGCGTCGACCTCGTTGATCGTCGCCCGCAGCGTCTCGTGCGTGGTCGGCCAGGAGAAGAACGGTTCGCCGTCAGCCAGCAGGTGCGCGGTGGGTTCGCCGTCGGTGACGACGAGGATGACGGGCTCGGCGTCGGGGTGCCGGCGTACGTGGCGGCCGGCGAGCATCAACGCATGCTGGAGGTTCGTGCCCTGGATCCAGTCCGGCTCGATCTCGGCGAGCTGGACGGGAGACAGCCGCCGCGCCACCCGGTCGAAGCCGATGATCTCCAGCGCGTCCTGCCGGAACCGCGTCGCGACGAGATGCGACAGCGCGAGCGCGGTCTGCTTCATCGGACCCCAGCGGCCCTCCTGGACCATGGAGTACGACAGGTCGACGCAGAGCGCGACGGCCGCGGACGAACGGCGTTCGGTCTCGGCGATCGCGAAGTCCTCGACACTCAGGTGCACCGGTGGTCCCGAGCGGGTGCCGGCCGAACGCAGCACGGCGTTGTGGACCGTACGTGTCGCGTCGATGGGATGCTCGTCGCCGAACCGCCACTCGCGGCTGGTCCCGACCGGCTCGTCGGCGGCACCGGTGCGGTGGTCGTCGTGGTCGCCGCGGCCGGTGGACTCGAGCTGCTGGAACACCCGGCGGAGAGCGGCCTCACCGAGCCGGCGCAGCGCCTTCGGGGTGAGGCGCAGGCCGTCGGGTCCGCGGGCGACGTAGCCCTGGCGTTCCAGCTCCTGCTCAAGCTGCCGCAACGCCCGCATGTCGACCGTGGCTCCCGGGCCGAGCTGGCGTTCGAGCGCCTCGACGTCGACGTCGTCCAGGGTCGCACCGGGGTGTTCCTGGGCGAGCTGCTCGATCAGGGCCTCGACGTCGGCGAGGTCGGCGACGGCCTCGACCGCCTCGCCGTAACCAAGCGGTTCCTGCCCGCGCATCCTGGCGCGTGCGTCCCACTCGAGTCCGGGACGCAGGGCGCGAAGGTTGTCGCGGAGCTGTCCCAGCTGCGAGGCCAGGTTGGGATCACCCAGCGCTTCCTGCATGAGCCGGGCCAGTTCGTCGCGTTGCTGCGGCGACAGCGACCGCATCATGCGTTCGGCAGCGGCCGCCCGGCGGGCGAGCAGGTCGATGAGCTCGTCGGTGTTGCGCGGGTTCTCCGGGAAGAACTCGCCGTGCTTGTCCATGAACTCGGCGAACTTGTCGGTCGTGTCCTCGCCCCGCGCGTGCGCCGCGAGCAGGTGGTTGAGGTCGGCCAGCATGTCGCGGACGGCCTCGCTGACTGCCGGGTCCTGGCCGGAGAGCGCCTGCTTCATCCCGGCGAACTGGGCGTCGAGGACGTCCCTGCGCAGCATCTGCTGTATCTGTTCGTACGTCTGCCGCGCCTCGTCGGACTGCCAGTCGTACGACGAGAGCTCCCGCACCGCCCGCGCCGTGTCGTCGGGGAGTGTGTCGAGCTCCATCTCGTGCATCCGGGCGTCGTCACCCGGGTCACGGGCGAGGGTGTCCTTCTCGGCGGCGAGGGCCTGGTCGAGCATCTGGCGTACGCGGTCGAGGGTGCCAGCGAGGTCACCGCGTCGGCGTACCTCCTCGCGGCGCTGGCGCGCACGGGCGAGCAGGTCGTCGAGACCGCGTCGACCTTCCGGCCCACGGCGGAGCAGTTCGCGCAGCGCCTCGCGCAGGCTTGCGCCGGAGAGCACCTCGCGGCCGAGCTCGTCGAGCGCCTCGCGGACGTCGTACGGCGAGGTCAGCGGATCCGGCCCGCCGTCCCACGGCCCGTAACGGAACCTCCGGTCAGGCATCATCAAGCTCCATGCTCGATGGTCGCGTTCGGGTTCCTCGTTCGCTGCGCGGACGGCGTCGCTCGTACCTCGCTGGGCCGACCACTTCGCTCAGTCGTCACTTCACGCTCCATACACCGTCATGCCGTCGACGGTCTCCTTCGCAAGCCGGCGGGTGAGGTGCAGGCCCTCGAGGACGAACTCCACTGCCGACGCGACCTCACCCGGTGACGCGGCGTCGCCGAGTCCGAGCCGGTCCAGGACCTTCGCCAGGCCGGGGACGGTACCCATCTGGTCGAGCAGCTCGTCGCCACGGGTCAGCTCGCCGGTCTCGACCGTCGTACCCTCCTCGAACCGCGCCGTGAAGCCCGCGAGATCGAGGCCACGCAGCCGGTCGCGGAAGGTTTCGGCCGTGGCGACACGCAGCTGATGAGCGAAGATCTCGTGCTCGCGTCCCTCCTCACCCATCTCGAACTCCACCTTGCCGTGCAGGGTGGGGAGTACGCCGGGCAGGTCGCAGATCCGGGCGATCGCCGTGGACTCACCGGTGAGAGCCGAACGCCGCAACGCGGAAGCGGCGACGGTCTCGGCAGCGGTGATGGCGAAGCGTGCGGAGACACCCGACCGCTGGTCGATCGACGGAGACTCGCGCAGTCCGCGGGCGAGCCGCGCCACGACCTCGATCAGGTGCTCCGGAACCGGCGCGGCGAGGTGGGCCTCCTGGGCGATGAGGCCGATCTCCTCGTCCACCTCGAGCGGGTAGTGCGTACGGATCTCCGCGCCGAACCGGTCCTTCAAAGGCGTGATGATCCTGCCCCGGTTGGTGTAGTCCTCGGGGTTGGCCGACGCGACCAGCAACAGGTCGAGCGGCAGCCGCAGCGTGTAGCCACGGACCTGGATGTCGCGCTCCTCCAGGACGTTGAAGAGCGCGACCTGGATCCGTTCGGCGAGGTCGGGCAGCTCGTTGAGGGCGAAGATGCCGCGGTTGGTGCGCGGGACGAGTCCGTAGTGGATCGTCTCCGGGTCACCGAGTGTGCGACCCTCCGCCACGCGTACCGGGTCGACGTCACCCACCAGGTCGCCGACGCTGGTGTCGGGCGTCGCCAGCTTTTCGCCGTACCTGTCCTCGCGGTGCTTCCAGGCCAACGGCAGGTCGTCACCGGCTTCCGCGGTGAGCCGGCGGCACCGGACACAGCTGGGGGAGTACGGATGGTCGTTGATCTCGCAGCCGTCGATCACCGGTGTCCACTCGTCGAGCAGGCCGACGAGCGTGCGCATCAGCCGGGTCTTGCCCTGGCCGCGTTCGCCGAGGAGCACGAGGTCGTGTCCGGCGAGCAGGGCCCGCTCCAGCTGCGGCAACACCGTGTCGTCGAACCCGACGATGCCGGGGAACGCATTGCTCCCGTCCGCGAGCGCGGCGGTGAGATTGGCGCGGATCTCTTCCTTGACAGTGCGCTGAACGTGGTCGGTGGCACGGAGTCCACCGAGCGTCGAGGGTCGAGTCACGCCATCGACCGTACGTCGGAGGAGGCGGTTTGGGGGAGCCTTGTCATGTAAACCATTTCCGGGCGCGGGAATTCGCGACCGTCGGAACGGGTCGGACAGGTGTGCGACCGCCGCTCTCGGCCACCGATGATCAGCAGCGTCAGGAGGTCCGGCCGTCGTACTGCGCCTGGCGTGGTGGTGGTGTCTGCCCCTGCTGGTGGTTCTGCCACTCCGGCGGGTGCGCGTTTCCCTGCTGGTGAGGTGCAGGTTGTGGGTCGGAGCCGGGCGGGCGCAGTGGTTGACCGTGGGGTGACCGTCCTGGTGGTGCGCCCGGCGACGGATCCCCTGCCGGGTGGTGAGTGCTGTGCGGTGGCACCGGGTGACCGCTGTGCGGTGGCGCCGGGTAGGCCGCCGGTGAGCCCCAGACGGGTCCGTTCGGTGGGACCTGCTGTGGCCCGGAGGACGAGTGCCCGGAGAACGAGCCCTGCGGCGCGCCGGGTCCCGGCGAAGCCTGTGGCGGCCCCGGCGGCCGGCCGGTGGGAGGGCCCTGGGGTTGGCCCCCTCGTGGGCCCCAGCCTGGACCGCCCTGGGGTTGGCCGGGAGGTGGGCCGATGGGAGGGCTCGGCGATTGGCCCAGTGGTTGGCTGGGAGGCGGGCCCCAGCCAAGCGTCCCCTTGGGCGTGGTGTGCCCGGCCGGTGAGGGACCTGGATGGGCGGGCGCTGGTGCGCCCCAAGCGTTGCTCTGGGGTGGTCCTTGCGAGAACCCCCAGCCGGGCGGCCGGACGGGTTGTCCGTAGTTCCACGTCACCGCCGATGACCCGGACGCCTGCTTGCGCTTGCTGATGATCAGCACAATCCCACCGATGAGCGCCGCGACGACCAGGGCGACGATCACGGCGACGACGAATGCGAGGGCCAACTCTGCTCCTGAAGGCACGACATGCCGGTGGAAAGGTACGCGGGGTGCCTCAAGTCGGACGTAGGAGTCTTTCTGCGACAAAACGGCAGCCACGCGGGCGCCACCCTACTCACCCGCGCCCGGCCGACGCCATGGGTCGCGAGGACAAGATTCGAGGACTGGGCCTACGGCTCGTCAGGCAGCGGGTGAGCGCGGATCTCGACGCGGTTCTTCCCCTGGCGTTTGGCGCGCAGCAACGCCTCGTCGGCGGCCGCCAGCAGTTGTGTCCGGGTGGCGCCGTGCCACGACTGGGCGAGCCCCGCCGTGATCCTGATCCGTCGCCCGGCGGGCAGGCAGTTCCACACCCGTTGTTCGATCCGCTGGCGCAGGCCGTCGATCAGGTCGTACGCCTGCCTGGCGGTGCGGTTGGGCAGCACGACCACGAACTCCTCGCCACCGAAGCGGGCGATGGCGTCGTCGGAGGACAGCGTGGACCGCATCTCCTGGGAGAGCTCACGCAGCAGATCGTCGCCCACGAGATGGGAAAGCTCGTCGTTCACGCTCTTGAAGTCGTCGATGTCGACGAATGCCACCGCGAGCGGTCGACCCGTCGCCGCCGACTCCACCAGGAGTTCGGGAAGCCGGATCTCGATCAGCCGGCGGTTGCCGAGGCCGGTCAGCGGATCACTGAGGTACGCCGCGGCCCGGCGACGCAGCTCGTCGCGGGTCCGTTCGGAGTCGAGGCGTTCGGAGAACGACTGCATCCGCGCCCGACGTTCCTCCCAGCGGTCGTGCACGAGGCGCCAGGTCAGCTGGGCGAACGCGTCGACGGTGGGTGTCGTGCCGTCGCGGGAGCGGAGCAGGTGGGCGTACTCCCAGTAGGCACGGGCGGCCATCACCTGCAGCCGGGGGAGGGTGTCGCCGACCGCGCAGGCCATCTCCGCCTGCTCGAGTGCCTGCCGCGAGTCGCCTTCGTTGGCGTACGCGCGCGCCATCGCGAGATAGCCGATCAGCATCGCTTCCTGGCGCTGCGTGGCGGCGACCGCGCCGATGTTGGCGCGGAGCTCCGGGAGGACAGACTCGCCTTCGCCGAGCATCGCCCGCGCTGCGCAGGCCTGGACGATGACCTCACGAGGCCAGTACGAACGTTCGATGACGTCGACGCCCGCCGGTGCCGCTTCGAAAGCCGTCAAGGTCCTCCGGTAGTGCTCGCGCGCCTCGTCGAGCTGGCCGATGAGTTCGAGCTCGGCTGCCCAGTTGAGCTGGAGCCAGCCGGAGTTGTAGGCGTACAACGTCTGGAGTACGGCGTCGGAGAGCGCTGTCGCCACGTCGTGCAGTCGTTCGAGCCACTGGGTGGCCAGTTCGTAGAGGTCGAGGCGGACCAGGACGAGGACGACCGCGTTGATGGCGTGTCCGACCGCGTAGCTCGGCGTCGTCAGCTCTTCGAGGAGAACAACCGAGCGGGCGAGTTCGTCGTAGGCCGGCTCGAAGCTGCCGCGGAGCAGCAGCGCCATCGCCCGGAGTCCGTGGCCGAACGACTCCCAGATCCGGTCGTCGAACGGTTCGGCGAGCCGGATCATCTCGACCGCCACCTCGTCGGCGCGGTCGTAGCGGCGCAGCTCGTGGAACGCCGCGAACCGGACGAATCTCAGCCACTGGGCGCGGTCGTGGGCATGCTGGACCTGGGCCTGCCCGAGGAGGACCTCGAGGTCGTCCAGGACCTGGCTGGCTTCTCCGGACTGGGCCCGGATCAGCAGTTCGGATATGTCGGAAAGCGCGGAAGGGCGCGGCTTCATCGGCCCCGACACGTTCCGCTCCCTGTCCAGCGGCATGCGTGTCGGATCAGGCGCCCCGTGGTTCCCCCGGCCGGAACCATGAGTTCGGGTTCTCCCTCCATTGCCACCATCTGCGTAAGACCCGAGGACAGGCTATAGAGCAACCCTGGGGCGGGCGACGCGGGCAGCGGTCCCGGACCCTGCGTACCCGAACGGCGCGCCGTCGCCCCAGGTGTCGGGCACCTGTCTGGCCGCCCTCGCTGCCGTCTGACCGGCCGACGGATCGGCGTCTGACCCGCGGTCACAGCCAGCGTCGACCATCGTCCGGCGCTGCTGTCAAGGCTAGCTTGACAGCAGTGACCAACGGTGCGTTTCGCCCGTCCTGGTTGAAGGTTCGCGACCACCGACCCACTCTTCCTGGTGTTGTCATCGGGGTGCGCGGGTAGGGGTACGGGCAGCGTGCGAGGGGAGGTCATGATGCACTCCCGTCGATCGTCTCCCGCGGCGCCCGACCGATTTCCGCTCGCGCTGGCGGGCCGACTGTCGGGCAGCGTGGCAGGCAAGGTCGTCACCTCGTTTCTCCAGCCGCTGCTGGTCGACCTGATCGCCCTTGTGTTGTATGGCAAGCAGGCACAGTGGCACCTCCACGGCCGGCATGTGCCCGCGATCCGGGAACCTCTGGAGCGGCTCATTGCCGATATACGGGTGCGAAGCGACGACGTGGCGCTGCGCATGGTCGTGTTCGGCGCCTGCGTGGACGTGCGCCCTGCGACGGTGGCGACGACGACAGGCCTTCCGGACTTCCCGCCCGGTTTCGTCGGCGAGGACAAGACCATGGGTGCGCTCATCGACCAGACCGACGCCGCCATCGCACGAGCCCGTAACGCACTGGGGCCGCTCGCAGCGATCGACCCGGTGAGCCAGACCATCGTCCTCGGCGTACTCACGAGCTTGGAGAAGTCGCGCTGGGAGTTCGCCGCGCAGGTACCGGCCGAGCCGCGACACTTGCCGTCTGACGAAACCCTCGACCAGCCGCACTCGCCGGAATGATCACGCCTGCGTGATCAGTGACATCGGGCGCTGTCTACCGGCGGACGCCGGTTGGGTGAGGGCCACCTTCATCCCAACGCCAGCGCCCGCGCAGGATCGGACCGTCCGGCTCCGTCAGCGGACTTCTGCCTCCAGCGTGACGGGCGCGTCGAGAGCGGCGCGGCGAGCCGCACGACGAAGCGACACGAGCAGTGGCCGCGCGGCCACCAGCACCAGCAGGACGTTGAGGACAGCGCGAGCGGCGTCCCAGCCGAGCGACGTCGTCGCGTAGAACACGGCGTAGTGGCTGAGGTTGGTGAGGATCGCCCCGCCGGGTACGAACGACGCACCGGCCGGCAGGAAGCTCGCGACCGGCCAGAACCACAGGTTGAGCAGGGCGCCGTAGCCGAACCCGCACACGCCGGCGTACACCATGAGCAGCCAGCGCTCGGCCCATCCCGACGCCCGGGGCAGGCAGCCGGCGCCCAACCCCACCCACGCGAGCCCGAACATCTGGAACGGCATCCATGGACCGACGCCACCGGTGATGAGCGCGGTCGCCAGCATGACCACGACCCCCAGCGCGAAACCGAACCCCGGCCCGAACACCCGTCCGGCGAGGATCAGGAGGAAGAACGCCGGATCGAACCCACCCGCCCCGGGATTGAGGGTCTGCAGGGCGGCGCCCACGGCGGCGAGAACCCCGAGCATCGCCACCGCCTTGACGTCCATCCCACCGTCGGCGAGTTCGGCGTAGACGATCGCGACGACCAGCAGGAGTACGCCGATGAACAGGTACGGCGCATCGTCGCTGTGCTCACCCATGGCACTGGAGGCGTCGACCACGAACGGCCAGCCGAAGCCGATGAGCCCGACCACGCTCGCCAGTGCGAGAGCCAGGACCGAGCGCGGACGCAGGGTGATGACAGCCGTGCTGTTTCGGGTCGTCATCTATCGGCCTCCTGCGCTCAGAGCGATCGTGAGGAGTACGGCGACGGAGGCGAGTTCGACGATCGAGCCGAAGACGTCGCCGGTGACGCCGCCGATCCGGCGTACGACGCGGTGCCGCCACACCTCCGCGACGGCGAGCCCGACGGCGGCCCCGGCCAGCAGGCGGAGGGATGTCGCGGGCGCACCCCACACGAGCGGGACAGCGGCGAGCAGCGCGGTCGTCACGGCGACACCGAGGAGCGCCGTGCGGTCGGCTGATCCGGCAACGAGGGCGCCGAAGCCGGAGGGTCTGGCCGAGGGAACACCGGTGCGGGCGGCCAGGACGACAGCGACTCGTCCGGAGTGCTCGGCGGCGACCAGGGCGAGTACGCCGACACCCGCCCCGTACGCCGTCGAGACCGTGGCAAGTGCCGCCACCTTGATCAGGACGACCAGGACGATGGCCAGGACACCGAACGCGCCGATGTCGGGCTTGCGCATGATCGCCAGCGCCTGCGCCGGCGGAGCCGCACTGCCGAGTCCGTCCACGGTGTCGGCGAGACCGTCGAGGTGAAGGCCACGGGTGGCGAGCGCCAGGACAGCAACGGCGAGTGCGGACCCCAGGACCGCCCCGGTTGCGTACGGGGCGAGGACCGTGCTCGCGAACAGGGGTACGCCGGCGACCAGGCCGAGCCCCGCGCCGACGACAGGCAACCAGCGGAGCGCCCGTGCGGCCAGCTGCCGGTCAAGGTGCCGCGCCGCATGTCGGGGAACTGGAATGGCCGTGAACAGGCCGACCGCGGTGCGAAAACCCCAGCCATCCCGCCGTTCAGACTGGTCCCTGGGTGCGCCGGCCGTTGGTTGGTCAGTGGGTGTACCGCCCGCTGGCTGGTCGACGGTCATCGCAGCCGCTGGGGAATGCCGGCCGTCACCAGCCACACCTCGTCGGACTCTGCCGCGATCCTGGAGTTGAGCAGGCCGAGCTGGTCGCGGAACAACCGGCCCGAACGGGTCGCCGGGACGATCCCCGACCCGACCTCGTTGCTGATCGCGACGGCCGTCCGGGAGGTGCTGCGCCAGGCCTCGACCAGGGCATCGACCTCTGCCGTCACCTTGGCCGCGGCATCGTCGGCGGCCATGTCCGCCGCACCGTCGGCCGCGGCCGTGTCCGGGTCGGAGTCAGCACTGTCATCTCGCCACATGTCGTGGTCATCCATCGTGGCGGCGAGCCAGGTGCCCAGGCAGTCGACGACGAGCGGTTCGTTCGTACGGGTGGCCAGCAATCCCACCAGGTCACGGCCCTCGACCGTCGTCCAGTGGGCCGGCCGGCGGTCGCGGTGGAGCTGGACGCGTTCCCGCCATTCCGGGTCGTCCGCTGAGGGCGCCGGTCCGGTGGCGACGTAGGTGACCGCGGCAGCCGACTCCACCATGCGTTCAGCGGTCGCCGACTTGCCTGAGCGCGCGCCGCCCAGGACGAGGATCCGACGCCGGATGCCGGGCGCCACGGAGTCGGCGCCGCCCTGCAGGTCCGCCAGCGTCGCGACCTCGTGCAGTACCCGGGCCGAGGCCTGGACGACCGGCAGCGCGAGAACCGCACCGGATCCCTCACCCAGGCGCATCTCCAGATCGAGGACGGCTCGTAGCCCCAGCGTCGACAGGGCAAGGCGGGCGCCAGGCTCGGCCGAGACGTGGCCCGCGACGAATGCCCCCGTCACCTCAGGAGCGAACGCCGCAGCCGCCAAGGCCGCCGCTCCCGCGACGACCCCGTCGAGAACGACCGGAACGCGTGCCGCCGCGGCGCCCAGCAGGAACCCGACTGTCGCCGCGTGCTCGAACCCGCCCACGGCCGCCAGGATCCCCAGCGGGTCGGCGGGATCAAGGCGGTGCCGGTCAAGTGCACGGCGTACGACATCGACCTTGACTGCCCAGGTGGCATCGTCGATTCCGGTCCCGCGTCCGGTCACGTCCTCGTGCGCAGCTCCGGTGAAGGCCGCGATCAGCGCGGCGGCCGGCGTCGTGTTGGCGATGCCCATGTCGCCGGTGAGCAGGCAGCGGCACCCTTCGGCGACGAGATCGGTCGCGGTGTGGATGCCGACCTCGATCGCCTGGGAGGCTTCGTCCCGAGTCATCGCGGGCCCGGTGGTGAGGTCGTGCGTACCGGCGCGGATCCGGCGTTGCGCCAACCCGGGCGCCGGGGGAAGGTCAGTCGCGATACCGACGTCGACGACCTGGACGCGGACGCCGGCCTGGCGCGCGAGCGTGTTGACGACGGCGCGCCCGGACAGGAACGTCGACACCATCGCTGCGGTGATGTCCTGCGGCCATGGCGACACGCCTTGGGCATGGACGCCGTGGTCGCCGGCGAAGAGTGCGAGCCCGGCGGGTTCGGGCACAGGCGGCGGACACTGGCCGGCGAGACCGGCGAGCTGACGGCCGAGCTGTTCGAGGTCGCCGAGCGCACCACGGGGTTTGACGAGCCCGTCCTGGCGGATCTGTGCGGCGGCCATGGCGTCACTGTCGAGCGGGCGGATCGCCTCGACGGTGCGGTCGAGCAGCGTCATTCGTCCGGGCATCGGGGTCTGGCGTCCTCTCCACAGGAACGGCCACCAGCATGGCACGAGTGACGTGATCATGAAGACCCCGCCGACCCCCCCGCGGGCCGCCGTGGCCCTGCTGGTCGGGATGTCAGGTAGATGGAGCGAAGCGCAGCGCATCGGCGGTAGACCTCTTCGCAGGGTGCGCCGCGTCGGCGAGCGCGTGCGACGCAGAGTTCGAGGCTCTGGCCGAGGCGGTCGGCTGCCGAGCCTCGCAACGATGAGATGTCTGCCCAGCGGGAGATGTGTTGCAGGAATGCCGATCCGTCGTCCCGGTGGCGGATCAGTTGTTTGACCGCCGCGATCCACATCTTGAAGATCTGGGGCCAGTGATAGTGCTGCGCGATGTCCGCGCCGGGTTCATGGTTCGAGCTCTCACAACCGATGTCGATGTGCCAGAAGAGCGGGTAGCTCTCCAGGTAGAGGGTCCGGACGTAGGTGTCGGGAAGCCTGTCGAGTCCCCACCCTGCGATCAAAGGGCGTCCGAGCGGGATGAGTAGATCGGGAAGTTTCGTGGCGAAGGCACGGTCCGACAGACCGTTGACGACAGCGACGAGATCGATGTCGGAGTACCGGTCCGAATGGTCGCTGCCGGCTCCGAGACTTCCGTACGGACGCACCTCAACCACGTGTGGCGACTGGAGTAGCAGGTCGCGGACAGCCCTGGCCAGAGCTGTTCGTCGGTCGAGGTCGTCGACGTGCTCTGATCCCACGGCTCGAGGCTAGCGTCCCAACCACGGTCAGTTCGCTCGCGACCTTGTGCAGGGGTACGTGACGAGAGAGCGTCACTGTTCCCTGTTCGGCGTCGCGTGCCCTATCGTGGCTGCGCGGCCGATCACGCTGGCCGGACTCCGAGCCGCACCCCACCCACGCTGGGTTGCGGTGACGAGGACAAGGGTCACCGACTCGCGTGCTGCGCGCCGCATGGGATTGTCTCCGTCATCTGAGCCGGTGGGCGTGGGTCATCGGCTGAACAGGATGACGTCATGACACAGGACAAGGCCCGCAAGAAGGCGATCCGCGCCCGCGTCGCCGTGACCGGCGAGTCCTACACCAGGGCCCGTAGGAAGATTGCCGGTTTCCCGGGCAAGACTCCCCAACCACGTCGCGTCGCGGTCTTTGGCGCGGGTTACGTCGGTCTGGTAGCAGGGGCCTGCTTCGCGGAGCTGGGTCACCGGGTCGTCTTGTGTGACATCCAGCCAGACAGGATCCGGCTGTTGCAGGCCGGTGAAGTTCCGATCTTCGAGCCTGGCTTGGGCGACCTCCTTGCCGGCAACAAGGAGCGGCTGTCGTTCACGCTGGAGGCTCAGGAGGCGGTACGTGACGCCGAGGTCGTGTACGTCTGCGTCGACACGCCTCCGACGGCGTCCGGTGATGCGGACCTGTCCCACCTCTGGGCGGTCATCGACGCGCTCAAGGAGGTGCGCTCGGATCACCTGGCCGCGCTGGTCATGAAGAGCACGGTGCCGGTCGGCACGGGGGAGCGCGTCCGCGCCGTGCTGCACGATGCCGGGCTTGCCCACGTCGGTTACGCGGCGAACCCGGAGTTCACCGCTGAGGGCCGGGCCGTGAGCACCTTCCTGCATCCGGACCGGGTGGTGATCGGCGCGGCGGACGATAGGACAGCCCGACTCGTGACGGCTCTGCATGAGGGCGTGGACGGGCCGGTGGAAGTGATGGACATCCCGTCCGCCGAGATGGTCAAGCTGGCCTCGAACGCGCTCCTGGCGACGAAGATCACCTTCATCAATGAGATCGCGACCGTGTGTGAGGCGACCGGTGCCGATGTCGAGACTGTGGCCAAGGGAATCGGCATGGACCCCCGTCTCGGTCCGCACTTTTTGAAGGCGGGGCTCGGGTACGGAGGCTCGTGCTTTCCGAAGGACTCCCGCGCGCTGCGCGCGATGGCCAGCAACAACGGCCATCCCTTCCAGCTGCTCAGCGCGGTCATCGAGGTCAACGAACTGCAGCCGCGGCGCGCCATCCAGCGGCTGAAGAACGAGCTGGGCACCCTCAAGGGCCGCCGGATCTGCCTGCTGGGCATGACCTTCAAGGCAGGCACCGACGACATGCGCGAGGCGCCCTCCACCGTCGTCGCCTCGCGGCTGCTTGCGGAGGGTGCCGACGTCCACTGCTGGGACCCGCTGGCCCGCCCTGCCGAGGTCGAACCGTGGACGTCGACGACCCGGCACGCAAACCCGGCCGAGGCGATGGCTGGAGCCGACGCGGTAATCGTGGTCACCGAGTGGCCGCAGCTCAACGACGTCGACTGGGCGGCGGCGCGGGTCACGATGCGCAACCCGCTGATCTTCGACGGCCGGAACCTCCTCGACCCGAAGCGAATGCGGGACACCGGCTTCACGTACATGAGCGTGGGTCGGCCATAGGGACCGCGCAGCGGTCCGTCCGGACGCCGGCGCACGTGGAGGTTCGCCGCCCTGATTGACCAGCGACGGCCTGCCGGCCTTGGCCGGACGCGAGGGCGGTAGGCCAGGATGGCGGTGTGATCGATGTGAGTCGAACGCGGCCGCACTGCCGGCTGCTGAGCACATCGGGATGCATCGCCGAGAAGCGGTTCGGCTGGCCTCGACCCTCGACCCTCGACCCGTCGGTCGTCCTGTACTCCGATCTCGACAACGCCTTGCGTTGGATCGAGGCTGACCGAATCGAAGTCGAACGCCACCTCGAGGAGCTCCCAGCCGATTTCGTCGTAATCAGCCGTACAGACCGTGCCATGAACGGGTGTCCGAGACGTCTGCGCGACACCGAGGCGATCGTCAACCACATCTACCAGCTCGCCACCGGTCGGACCTGGGACCTGATGTTCGCTGTCCGTGCGATGTCGCCCGAAGCCGCCTCGGTCGTGGTCGAGCATGGCAGCGAAGACACGATTGCCAATGGCGTGGAATGGCCTCTGATCGTCGAGCAGGGTGGTCTGGGCGTTGCTTATCGCGAGGCGGACGGGCTTTCGTACCACATCCGGCAGGACTTCGATGCCGACGCCGACGACCACGACGCTGACCCGATCCAGTGGGTGGCTCGGGTCGAGATCGCGAACCTGCACGCTCAGACTCAAGAGAATCCTCGACGCATGGCAGCCGGGCCGTCACAGTTGACATCAGCGGTAAACCGGCCGCCTGCCAGGTACAACGGCATGCTGCGCCTGCCCGTGGCCGAGTCGGCGGCCGGCCCACCGTCGTCGACGATCAGGCAGGGGTGGCCCCGCTGCCGGCGCAGGGTGGTGGACAGCCTCTTCGACACCGAACCGATCAACGTCCCGCTTTTCCAGGGTGGCTGGTGAGGTAGCCACCCATGGTGCGGAAGTAGTCCGTCGCCGGGAGTTCGTCGCCGTCGTCCGTACGTACGCGCCGAAGAACCAACCCGTGGTGGTGACCGCGCCGGGCGTCCGCACCCGCGACGATCACGACGCCATCACCCTCGCGGATGAAGATCCTGCCCGGAGTACCGCCGTACCGCCCCTCGGACACTGAAGCCTCCACTACCCGCAGCCGATTGCCGCGGTGGAACGTGAACGCGTTCGGATAGGGATCGGACTGCGCGCGTACGAGCCGGTCGAGGTCCTCGGCGGGCCAGGCCCAGTCGATCCGGCTGTCCTCGATCGAGCGCTTGTGGAAGAAGCTCGCCTTCGAGCGGTCCTGTCGCACCCAGTCGGTACGCCCGGACGCGATGAGCGCGAGGCCGTCGACAGTGATCGGCCCGAACAGCTCCAGAGTCTTGTGGAACAGGTCGGTGGATGTGTCCCGCGGCCCCACCGGTACGGCCCGCTGGAGCACGATGTCGCCCGCGTCGAGGTCGTCGTCCATCATGTGCGCGGTGACGCCCACCTCCTCCTCGCCGTTGATGAGCGCCCACAGCAGAGGGGCGAAGCCGGCGTAGGCGGGCAGCAGCGAGTCGTGGACGTTGAGCGTGCCGTGTCGGGGGAGGGCGAAGATCTCCGGCGGTATCCAGGTGCGCCAGTTGGTGGCCACGATCACGTCGGGACCGGCGTCCTTGAGTGCGGCCAGGAGCTCGTCGTCGCCGGGACGGCTGCGGATGAACACGGGCACGTCGTGTCGTCCGGCCAGGTCGGCCACCGAGTCGTTCCAGATCTTCTCGTACGCATGGTCGCTCGGCGGATGGGTGACCGCGAGGACGACCTCGTGCTCCGAGTCGAGCAGGGCCTGCAGGGTGCGATGGCCCCAGGTCTGGTAGCCGAACATGACGACTCGCATGAGGGACTTCTCCTTGCATCGCGGACAGGAACTCGCCATAGTTAAGCAAGGCTTACCTAAGTCGCGAATGCCGGGGTTGCCAAGAACGGGGCGTTCGCACACCTTTCCGATGAAAAGAGGGAAATGGTCGAGCGTACGGGTTCGTCACAGGGGAGTGGAGCTCAGACCGTGTGCCGTCAGCCGTCGGTTTACGACATCGTGGGCGTCGGTTTCGGCCCGTCGAACCTGGCGCTCGCCATCGGCCTGGCCGAGCACAACGCCAGCACCTCACCGGACGACGCCACCACGCGGGTCTTCCTCGAACGCCAGCCCCACTTCGGCTGGCACCGCGGCATGCTGCTCGACGACGCCACGATGCAGGTGTCCTTCCTGAAGGACCTCGTGACGATGCGCAATCCCACCAGTGAGTTCAGCTTCCTGTGCTACCTGCAGGCGAAGGAACGGCTGGTCGACTTCATCAACCACAAGAACCTCTTCCCGCTGCGGGTGGAGTTTCACGACTACCTGGAGTGGGCCGCCGCGAAGGTCGACGACGTGGTGACGTACGGGCACGAGGTCGTCGGCGTACGCCCGGTGTGGGAAGGCGGCGCGCTGACGGCGTTCGACGTGCACGTCCGCCGCGCGTCGGGTCCGCGCGATGCCCAGGGTTCGGAAGAGGTGTCGCAGGGTGCCGTCTACCGCGCTCGGAACCTCGTCCTTGGCACCGGTCTGCGGCCGTACCTTCCCGAGGGTGCCACCTCGTCACGGCGGATCTGGCACAGCAGTGAACTGCTCGACAAGGTGGACAACCTGGCTGCCGCCACGCCGACTCCCGAGCGGTTCGTCGTCGTCGGTTCCGGGCAGAGCGCGGCGGAGGTCACGGCGTACCTCCACGGGCGGTTCCCGTCCGCCGAGGTATGCGGGGTCTTCTCCCGGTACGGCTACAGTCCCGCCGACGACAGCGCCTTTGCCAACCGGATCTTCGATCCCGGTGCGGTCGACGAGTTCTTCGGCGCGCCTGAGGACGTCAAGCGGACGCTGCTCGACTACCACGCCAACACGAACTACTCCGTCGTCGACATCGACCTGATCGACGAGCTCTACCGCCGCGTCTACCAGGAGCGGGTCCTCGGCAACCAGCGCCTGCGGGTGTGCAACGCCTCCCGGGTGGCCGAGGTGGTCGAGAACCCTTCCGGTGTACGCACGGTCGTCGAGTCCCTGACGACGGGGGACAAGGAGGTGCTCGACGCCGACGTTGTGGTCTACGCGACCGGCTACCAGCCGGCCGATCCGGCGGGTCTGCTGGGAGATGTCGCCCGCCATCTCCGCAGGGACTCGGCCGAGCGACTGAGCGTCGGGCGCGACTACCGGGTGGTGACGGCGCCCGAGGTGAGAGCCGGGATCTACCTGCAGGGCGGTACGGAACACACGCACGGCATCACGTCCTCACTCCTGTCCAACACCGCCGTGCGGGCAGGAGAGATCCTCGCGTCGGTCGCGGCGACCGGGCGCGCGGAACGGTCCGAGCAGTCCGCGGAGCGGTCGGTCCGACCGGGGGAGCGGTCAAGCGGCGGGCAACCGGCCACCCGCGAGTACGCCGTCAGCGCGGCATCGGCCTCCTCTGCGTCATGACGGCGGCTTCGGACGCGCCGCCCCAGGTGGATGAGGGGTGGACGCAGGGACGCTGCCGGGTCGTGGCGGACGTGACGCTGGCGGAGCTCTTCGCCGAGCAGGTACGCCGGACGCCCGACGCGACGGCGGTCAGGTTCGAGGGCTCCCTTTGCACCTACGCCGAGCTGGACGAACGGGCTGGGCACGTGGCCCGCACACTGGTCCGCTACGGCGCCGGACCTGAACGCATCGTCGGGGTGGCGGTCCCGCGTTCGGTGGAGCTGGTCGTCGCGTTGCTGGCGGTGCACAAGGCCGGCGCGGCGTACCTCCCACTGGACCCGGACTATCCCGCAGAGCGGCTGGAGTTCATGGTCGGCGACGCGGCCCCGGCCGCGGTGCTGACAAGCGTCGAGGTCGCGGACTCCCTCACAGCCGACAGCGTGCCCGTGCTCGACGTGGGCGCTGCGTCGCTCGAACCAGCCGCAGCGTTGCCCGCGGTGGAAGCGGCGTCACGTGCCGCAGGACGTGTCAGCGAGGCGGTGGGCCCCGCTCCGGATTTGGGACCCGAGAACCGCGCGCGGCCCGACCATCCGGCGTACGTCATCTACACCTCCGGATCCACCGGTCGCCCCAAGGGCGTGGTCGTCACCCATCGGGCGATCGTCAACCGGTTGGCGTGGATGCAGGGGGAGTACCACCTGGCACCGGAGGACAGGGTCCTGCAGAAGACGTCGGCGAGTTTCGACGTGTCGGTCTGGGAGTTCTTCTGGCCGCTCATCACGGGCGCGACGCTCGTCGTGGCGAAACCGGGCGGCCATCAGGATCCCGGTTACCTCGCCGAGCTCATCGAGGCCGAGCAGGTGACGACTCTGCACTTCGTTCCGTCGATGTTGCGGGTGTTCCTCGCCGAGCCCGACGTCGCATCGCGGTGCCGGTCGCTGCGCCGCGTCGTGTGTAGCGGGGAGGCGCTGCCCGCCGACCTGCGGGACCGGTACTTCTCCGTGTTCGGTTCCGTCGCGGACGTGGCCCCGGCGCTGCACAACCTGTACGGGCCGACCGAGGCCGCGGTCGACGTGACCGCGTGGGCGTGTAGGCCGGACGCCCCGGGACCCGTCCCGATCGGGCGCCCGGTCTGGAACACTGGCGTCCGCGTACTCGACGACGCTCTGCGGCCGGTCGACATCGGTGAGACGGGCGAGCTGTATCTCGGCGGCGTCCAGCTCGCGCGCTGCTACCTGGACCGACCGGGGCTCTCGGCGGAGCGTTTCGTCGCCGATCCGTACGGTGCTCCGAGCGCGCGGATGTACCGCACCGGCGACCTCGCGCGCTGGCGGGCCGACGGAGCACTGGACTACGCCGGACGCGCCGACCACCAGGTCAAGCTGCGTGGTCACCGGGTCGAGCTGGGCGAGGTCGAGGCAGCGTTGGCCGGCTGCTCCGGCGTCGCGGCGGCAGCGGTGCTGGCACGCGACGACCGGCTGGTCGCCTACTACGTCGCCGAACCCGGTAGTGCCGAACCTGGTAGTGCCGAACCTGGTAGTGCCGAACCTGGTAGTGCCGAAGCGGGAGCAGCCTCGCTTGCTCTGCCCCACCCCGAGGTCCTGCGCGAGCGACTCGCCGCGCGGTTGCCGGACGTCATGGTGCCGGCTGCGTACGTCCGGCTGGACGCGATGCCACTCACCGCCAACGGCAAGCTGGATCGCGCGGCCCTCCCGGCTCCGGACTTCGCCGCGCTGGTAGGTGCCGCCGCACCCACGACCCCGCATGAACAGCGGCTGTGCCGGCTCTTCGCGGAGCAGCTGGACCTGCCTCAGGTCGGTGTGCGGGACAGTTTCTTCGCCCTGGGCGGAGACAGCATCCAGGCCATGCTGCTGGTCGCTCGACTTCGTACGTCAGGACTCGTGTGTACCCCGGCCGACGTCTTCACCCACCCCACGCCCGCGCGGTTGGCGACCGTCCTGCGTACGGGCGGTGATCCGAGCTCGGCAGCCGCACCCCCGGGCGGATCGACTCCTGGACAGCCGACCGACCTGGCGACACCCGAACTCGTCACCGGGCTTGCGGGTCCTGCCGACGAGGTTCTGCCGGTCGGCCCCATGGCAGAAGGCCTGCTCTACCACGCCGCGCTCGACCCTTCCGGTCAGGCGTACGTCATCCAGATGCTCGTCGACCTCGCCGGCGACATCGACGCCGACCGCCTGCGTACCGCCGCCCAGTCCCTGCTACGCCGCCACGCGAGCCTGCGGGCGGGATTTCACCACGCCGTGGACGGTACGCCCGTCCAGGTGATCGCGGCCGAGGCCGAGGTTCCGTGGCGCACCGTCGACGCGGCCGCGACGGGCAGCCCGGCCGCACCAGGTGAGGCGGACCGGATCGCCGACGAGGACCGGTGCCGGCCGTTCGACCTGGCGACACCGCCGCTGCTGCGGATGTCGTTGCTCCGCAGGGATTCCGCCCGCGCGCGGCTCGTCCTCACGGTGCACCACCTGGTGGTCGACGGGTGGTCGCTGCCGATGCTGGTCCGCGACCTGCTCCTGCTGTACGACGATCCGGACGGCACCACGCTCGCCCCCGCACCCTCGCTCCACCCGCGCGACCACCTTGCCTGGCTCGCCACCCAGGACCGGCAGGCGGCCGTCGACGCGTGGCGGCGGGACCTCTCCGGGGTGACCGACCCGACCACGATCGCCCCCGCCGAGGTGCCACCAGTGGAGTCCGTCCGCCCGCCGGACGTGATCGACCACCGGGTCGACGTCGAGACGTCCGCCGCGTTGACCACGCTCGCCCGGGCGTACGGGCTGACCCTCAACACCGTTCTCCAGGGCGCCTGGGCATCGGTGCTGTCCGCGCTCACCGGCCACGACGACGTGGTCTTCGGGACGACGGTCGCCGGACGCCCGCCGGAGCTGCCCGGCTCCGCGACGACGGTGGGGTTGTTCATCAACACGGTCCCCGTTCGCGTGCGCGTGAACGCTGCGGTGCGGGTTTGTTCTTTCCTGGAAGGGATCCAGGACGCGCAGGTCCGGCTACTCGCTCACCAGCACCTGCCCCTGGCCGAGATCCAGCGTGCCGGCGGATGGCACGGAGCGGCGAGGCAGGACGGTCGGGGAAGGCAGGGCGAGCTCTTCGACACGTTGCTGGCGTACGAGAACTATCCCCAGGCAGACATTCCGGCAGTCGACCAACTGGCCGTGACCGGGATCGAACGCCGGGACGCCACGCACTATCCGCTGGCCGTGACCGTCGTCCCGCGTGGGCGGGAGCTGTCCGTACGACTTGCGTACCAGCCCTCGGTGATCGGGCCCGATCGCGCGGCGCGGATCGTCCGCGCGCTGGACGCTGTGCTGGTGGACATCGCGGCCGACCCGCGGCGGCCCGTAGGGGACCTCGAGCCACTCGCCCACGGAGCGCGACGGCGCACCCGCGCACGGCCCGACCCTGACACCGGCGCCGACCCCCGCGCCGACACCCACGCTGGTGTCGACCCCCACGCCGACGGCGACCGTGAACGGGATGACGCGCGGGTGCCGGCAACCCACGAGCGCACCGCACTCGGGCCGGTCGAGCAGCTGCTGTGCGAGCTGTTCGCCGAGATTCTCGACCTGCCGCGGGTCGGTGTCGACGACGACTTCTTCGTCCTGGGTGGGCACTCGTTGCTGGGCATCATGCTGGTGAGCCGGATCCGGCGGATGCTCGACACCGAGGTCCCGATCCGGGCGCTCTTCGACGCGCCCACCGTCGCGAGCCTGGCGGCGTGGTTGGAGCGGAGCCGGGGCGGTCCGGTGCGGCCACCGGTGGAGCCTGTCGCGCCAACCGCACGGCCCGACCCCTTGCCGGTGTCGTACGCCCAACAGCGGTTGTGGTTTCTCGACCAGTTCGACGGGCCGGGCCCGGTCTACAACATTCCGGTCGCGGTGCGGCTGACCGCCGACTTCGACACCGGGGCGCTGCGATCGGCCCTGGCCGACGTGGTGGCGCGGCACGAGAGCCTGCGGACGGTCTTCGTCGAGGCCGACGGCCATGCGTACCAGCGTGTCCTGCCCGAAGCCGAGGCGCGCGCGCTCGTGCAGCTGCGTACGGTCGACGACGCCACCTCGGCAGGGGAGTCGCTGCCGGACGCATGGACCGATCGGCTGCGGGAGGCGGCGCGGTACGCGTTCGACCTGGCGCACGAGCTGCCGATCAGGGCATGGCTGTTTTGGGCGGGGCCGGACACGCAGGTGCTGCTGCTGCTTGTCCACCACATCGCCGCCGACGAGTGGTCGGCCCGTCCACTGTTGCGTGACCTCGCCACCGCGTACGAGGCGCGCAGCCAGCGGCGCCCACCCGGGTGGTCACGGTTGCCGGTGCAGTACGCCGACTACACCCTCTGGCAGCGTCGTCTCCTGGGCTTCGAGGATGGCCGCGCACCGGCCGGGACGATCGGCGGCGACCAGCTCGGCTACTGGACCGAGACGCTGCGCGACCTGCCGGAGGAGCTGGACCTTCCGACGGACCGGCCGCGCCCGGCGGTGGCGTCGTACCGTGGTGCCCGGGTGCCCGTCGACGTGCCGCCCGCCCTGCACGCGCACATCCGGGCGGTCGCCCGCCGGCACGGTGTCACGTCCTTCATGGTCCTGCATGCGGCGTTGGCCGTCCTGCTGACCAGGCTCGGCGCGGGGACGGACGTTCCGATCGGTACGCCGGTCGCGGGGAGGCCCGACGCCGCTCTGGACGAGCTGGTCGGGTTCTTCGTCAACACGCTGGTGCTGCGTACCGACACCTCCGGCGACCCCACCTTCGCCGAGCTGATGGGCCGGGTCCGGCGCTGCGACGTGGCGGCGTTCGACAACCAGGACGTGCCGTTCGAGCGGGTCGTCGACGCGCTCAACCCGGTCCGATCTGCGGCACGGCACCCGTTGTTCCAGGTGCTGCTCGTGCACCAGCAGCACGCCGGTGGCGACCTCGCCCTGCCCGGCGTTGGCAGCGAACCCGTTCCAGTCGATGTCGGTGTCGCGAAGGTCGACCTCACGCTGTACCTGTCCGAGCGGGCCGGCAGAGGTGGTGTGTACGGCGCGCTCGAGTACAGCACCGACCTGTTCGACGAGGCGACCGCCCGAGCCCTCGTGGAGCGGCTGCTGCGGGTCCTCGAGTCCGTGACCGCACGTCCGGACGATCCGATCGGTACGTCCGACCTGCTGCTGCCGGCTGAGCGGACGCGGCTCGCGACGGCGGCGGCCGCGACCACGGTGCGGGTCCCGGACGCCACGCTGCCGGAGCTGCTCGCGGGGCAGGCTCGGCGGACGCCGGCCGCGACCGCCGTGACCTGCGGCGGCGTCGACCTCAGCTATGCGGACCTGGACGCCCGGTCGAGCCGGCTGGCGCGGGTGCTTGCCTCGCATGGCGCCGGTCCCGAACGCATCGTGGCGGTGGCGCTGCCGCGGGGGATCGACCTCGTGGTGGGGCTGCTCGCCGTCCTGAAGTCGGGTGCGGCGTACCTCCCACTGGATCCGGACCTACCAGGCGAGCGGATTGCCACGATGGTGGCGGACGCGGCGCCGGTCTGCGTGCTGACGAGTACGACATCGACCGTCCGGTTGCCCGACACCATGCCGATCCGCCCCCTCCTCATCGACCAGGCGCCGCTCGACCGTGTGGCGGGCGCGGACATTGACGCCGACGAAGGACACATTGACGCCGACGACGGACACGCTGACGCCGACGACGGACACGCTGACGCCGACGGCGGACACGCTGACGCCGACGGCGGACACGCTGACGCCGGGGACCGTGACGGCGACCCGGTGCGGGCGTCAGGTGCCAACGCCGCGTACGTCATCTACACGTCCGGATCCACTGGCAAGCCCAAGGGTGTCGTGGTCTCGCACGCGGCCCTCGTCAACTTCCTGCTGTCGATGCGGGAACGCTTCGCCCTCGACGGCAGCGACCGGCTCCTGGCGGTGACCACGGTCGGTTTCGACATCGCGGGTCTCGAGCTCTATCTCCCGTTGCTCGTCGGGGCCGCCGTGGTCATCGCGGAGCCGGCGACGGTCCGGGATCCTGCCGCGCTGTGGGACCTGGCCGACCGGTCCGGGGCGACGGTCATGCAGGCCACACCGACGCTGTGGCGGGCGTTTCTCGCCGACCGCCCGGAGGGGCGGGTGCCGGTGGTCGGGGGTCCGGCACCGGAATCGGGTGCGGTGCCGCGCCTGCGGATTCTCGTCGGAGGTGAAGCACTGCCCGCCTCGCTCGCAACGGAGTTGGTGAAGTGCGGCCGCCGGGTGACGAACCTGTACGGCCCGACGGAGACGACGATCTGGTCGACCGCAGCAGACCTCACCCCTGTCGACAACCCGGGCGACAACTCTGTCGACAGCCCGGGCGACACCGCCGCGGAGGTCCTTCGCGAGGCACCCGCGATCGGGCATCCGATCTGGAACACCCAGGCGTACGTCCTCGACCGCGGACTGCGCGAGGTCCCGGACGGGGTGACGGGCGAGTTGTATCTCGGTGGTGCGGGGCTCGCGCGTGGATACCTCCACCGCCCTGGTCTGAGCGCGGAACGGTTCGTGGCGAACCCGTTCGGCCCACCGGGTACGCGGATGTACCGCACCGGCGACCTCGTCCGCCGCCGCGCCGACGGTGCCCTTGACTACCTCGGGCGTACGGACGACCAGGTGAAGGTGCGCGGCCACCGGATCGAGCTGGGCGAGGTCGAGTCCGCCCTTGCCGCGCACCCGGGAGTCGGAGAAGCCCGGGTCGTCGTGCGTGAGGACCGGCCCGGGCAGCGTCACCTCGTCGGCTACGTGGTGCCCCGCCGTCCTGGCGCGGTGTCGCTAAAGGACCTCCGCGCGGGCGTAGCGGCGCGGCTGCCCGATGCCATGGTGCCGGCGGCGTTCGTCCTGCTGGACGCTCTGCCGCTTACCGCGGGCGGCAAGCTCGACCGGAACGCGTTGCCCGCGCCGGACTTCGGTGCGATCGCCGAGCGTGGGTCGGCGCGGCGGGCGGCGACGACAGACACCGAACGGACTCTCGCGGCGATCTTCGCCGACGTCCTGGGGTTGGCCGAGGTGGGTGCCGACGACGGCTTCTTCGAACTCGGCGGCGACAGCATCACGTCGATCCAGGTGGTGAGCCGCGCGCGGAAGGCGGGACTGTCGCTCAGCGCACGGGACGTGTTCGAACACCGCACCGTCGCGGCCCTCGCCCGACACGCCACACCGCACCAGGAGGTAGTGGCGTCCGCACCGCCGGCCATCGCGCTCGCACCCGACGAGCTGGCCGAGTTCGAGGACGATCTCGCCTGGGAGGGGCCATGACCGCGAGTCGACAGGGTCGGATCGAGGCGGTCCTTCCGCTCGGCCCTTTGCAGGAAGGGTTGCTCTTCCACGCCACGCTCGAGGAGAACGCGGCCGGACACTACGTCGTCCAGCTGTTGATCGACCTCGACGGTGAGCTGCGGCCCGACATCCTTCGTTCCGCGGTCATCAGCGTCGTCGATCGGCACGAGTCGTTGCGCGCGGCGTTCCGCCAGCGGCGGTCGGGCCAGCCGGTCCAGACCATCGTGCGTACGGTCGAGGTCCCTTGGCGCGCCGTGCCGGCGACAGACGGAGCGCAGACAGACGGGGCGGCGACTGAAGGGGCGGCGACTGAAGGGGCGGCGACTGAAGGGGCGGCGACTGAAGGGGCGGCGACTGAAGGGGCGGCGACTGAAGGGGAAGGGGCGACGGATGAGGCAGGGGCGGAACGCATCGCCGACGCGGACCGCGCCGCTCCCTTCGATCTGACTCGGCCGCCCCTGATGCGGTGCGCGTTGGTCCGGCTCGGCCCCCGCCGGCATCGGCTGATCCTCACCTTCCACCATCTGGTGGTCGACGGGTGGTCCTTGCCGGTGTTGGTGCGTGAACTGATGGCGGCGTACGCCGAGGGTGGCCAGGCGCACGGACTCCCGGCCGCCGTGCCGTACCGCGACTACCTCGCCTGGGTGGCGGGGCGCGACCGCGCCGCATCCCGCGCCCGTTGGCAGCGATCCCTTGCCGGCTTGGCCGGAGCAACCCGGCTGTCGACGGTCGGGAACCTGACCTCCGCGACCGAACCACCCAGGCGGCTCGTGACGAACGTTCCGGCGGGACTGCAGGCGGAGATCACGGCGTTCTCGCGCAAGCACGGCTTGACACAGAACACGGTCCTGCAGGGCGCGTGGGGTCTACTGCTCGGGCGGCTGACCGGACGCGACGACGTGGTCTTCGGGGCCACCGTGTCGGGCCGGCCGGCCGAGCTTGCGGGCGCGGAAGAGATCGTCGGGCTTCTCATCACCACGATTCCCGTACGGGTGCGGACTGGTCGTACGACGTCGGTCAGGGACTTCCTGTCGGCTCTGCAGTCCGAACAGGCCGAGCTGATCGAGCATCATCATGTGCCGTTGGCCGATATCCATGCGGCAGCTGGCGGTGTCGACTCAGGTGGCGGGGACCTGTTCGACACGTTGCTGGTCGTCGAGAACTATCCGTACGATCCGGCCGCATTCCCTTCCACGCCTGACCTTCGGGTGTCCAGGGTGTCGGGCCGGGACGCGACGCACTATCCCCTCACCCTCGTCGCCTTTCCCCGCGACGGCGAGCTGAGGCTGGAGTTCGTCTTCCGTACGGATGCCTTCGACGAGGACCGGGTGGAACGTATCGCCACGCAGTTGCTGTGCGTACTCGCCGGCATGGTCGAGGAGCCGGATCGTCCGGTGTCGACTCTGGACCTGATGTCGCCGCCTGAACGGCATCGGGTGCTGGTGGGGTGGAACGCGACCGAGGTTGGTGTGCGGTCCGCGACGCTGGCCGAGTTGTTCGAGTGTCAGGTGTGTCGGGATCCGGGTGCGTTGGCGGTGTTGGATGCTGGGGGTGGACTGTCGTTCGGGGAGGTGGATGGGCGGGCGAATCGGCTTGCGCGATTGTTGGTTCGGCGTGGTGTGGGTCCGGAGTCGGTGGTGGGGGTGTTGTTGCCGCGGTCAGCGTCGTGGTTGGTGGGGTTGCTGGCGGTGGTGAAGGCGGGTGGTGTGTATCTGCCGTTGGATCCGTCGTATCCGGTGGAGCGGTTGGCGTTTGTGGTGGGTGATGCGGTTCCGTTGGTGGTGGTGACGGATGCGGAGACGTTTGGGCGGTGGGGTTCTGAGCTGCCCGGTATGGAGTGGGTGGTGGGCGACGACGAGCAGACCGTTGTCGAGTTGGGTGGTCTGTCGTCGGTTCGGGTGGATGACGTGGAGCGGGTGTCGCCGTCGCGGTTGGGGAATGCGGCGTGGGTGATCTATACGTCGGGTTCGTCGGGGCGTCCGAAGGGTGTGGTGGTGTCGCACGCTGGGGTCGCCTCGCTGGTGGCGACGTTCAATCGGGTGGTGCCGTCTGGTTCTGGGGATCGGGTGTTGCAGTTCGCTTCGCCTGGTTTCGACGTGACGTTTGCTGAGCTGAGTTTGTCGGTGCTCTCGGGTGCGGGGTTGGTGGTGGCGCCTGAGGATGCGCGTGCGGGGGTGGCTCTCGCGGAGTTTGCTGTCAAGCACGGGTTGACGCATCTGGTGGTGCCGCCGAGTGTGTTGACGACCGTTCCTGACGGTGTGGAGTTTCCGGGGTCGGCGTCTTTGGTGGTGGGGACGGAGGAGGTGCCTACCGGGTTGGTGGGGCGGTGGGCGGCGGGTCGGGTGATGGTGAATGCGTATGGGCCGACTGAGGTGACGGTGAACTCGACGTTGTGGCGGTGTGATCCTGAGTGGGTGGGGCGGCGGTTGCCGATCGGGTCTCCGGATGTGAATACGCGTGCGTATGTGTTGGATCCGGGGTTGCGGCCGGTGCCTGTCGGGGTGGCGGGTGAGTTGTATCTGGCGGGGGACGGGTTGGCGCGGGGTTATCTGGGCAGGCCGGGGTTGACGGCGGAGCGGTTCGTCGCCTGCCCCTTTGGGGGTCCGGGTGAGCGGATGTATCGGACCGGGGATCTGGTGGCGTGGCAGGCGGACGGTTCCCTGGACTTCCTCGGCCGGGTCGATGATCAGGTGAAGGTTCGTGGGTTCCGGATCGAGCCGGGTGAGATCGAAGCCGTGCTGTTGCGGCATCCCGGCATCGCCCGAGCCGCTGTGGTCGCGCACGAGACGTCCACCGACGGCGGTGTGATGGCCGACCGGCGGCTGGTCGCCTATCTCGTGCCGTCCGATGATGACGTTCCAGACACCGCCAGGCTGCGCGCGCACGTGGCCGCGGACTTGCCGGACTACATGGTGCCCTCGGCGTTCGTCGTGCTCCAGGCACTGCCGTTACTGCCGAACGGCAAACTCGACCGCGCCGCCCTGCCCGCGCCCGAGGCGTCGACGACTTCCGGCGTCGGACGGTCACCACGGAATCCGCGTGAAGAGCTCCTCGCCGGGCTGTTCGCCGACACCCTCGACCTGCCCACCATCGGCATCGACGACAACTTCTTCCACCACGGCGGACACTCCCTGCTGGCGATCCGACTCATCCACCGGATTCGCCAGACGTTCGGTGTCGGCCTCTCGCTTCGCGCCCTCTTCGACGCCCCGACCGTCGCCGGTCTCGCCGAGCGTCTCGCGACCCCGACGGTCGAGCGGCCAGCTCTGCGGCCGTCCATACGGGAGGGTGATCTCCCCGTCTCGGCCGCGCAGCAGAGGTTGCTCTACCAGCAGACCGCCGAAGGCACCAACCCGGCGTACAACGTGCCCTTCGCACTCCGACTTGTCGGCGACCTCGATCGGGACGCCCTTCAGCAGGCGGTGCGCGACCTCGTACGCAGGCACGAAAGCCTCCGCACGGTCTTCCCCTCGGTGGAGAGTGCCGCGGGCACCGCCGGCCAGCGGATCCTCGATCCCGACCACGCCGACGTCGATCTTCGGCAGGTGGCGACCAACGCCGGCGCGCTGCCCGATGACCTGGCAGCCGCGTCGAGGTACGCGTTCGGCCTGACCCGGGAGATACCGCTGCGGCCCTACCTGTTCGCCATCGGCGCGCGCGAACATGTGCTGCTGTTGCTGTTCCATCACATCGCGGTCGACGAATGGTCGGTCGATCCGCTGGTCCGCGAACTGGCCCACGCCTATGCGGTGCGCCGCGCCGGAGGTACGCCGACGTGGGCGCCACTGCACGTCCAGTACTCCGACTTCGCCGCGTGGGAACGCCAGGTCCTCGGCGACGAGACGGACCCCGCCTCCCTGGTGGCGCGCGAACTCGACTTCTGGCGGGAGGCGTTGCGAGGACTTCCGGAGCAGCTGGAGTTGCCGACCGACCGGCCGCGTCCGTCGGTGGCGTCGTACGCAGGGGCGGTCGCACGATTCTCGATTCCGGTGGACTTGCACGCACACATCCGAGGGCTGGCCAGAGAGTCCGGCTCCAGCGTCTTCATGGTGGTGCAGGCCGCGCTTGCGGCGTTGCTGAGCCGGCTTGGTGCGGGGACGGACATCCCGATCGGTACGCCGGTGGCGGGTCGGAACGATCCAGGTCTCGATGACCTGGTGGGGTTCTTCGTCAACACGGTGGTTCTGCGAACGGACACCTCGGGTGACCCGTCGTTCGCCGGATTGCTCGCACGGGTACGTCAAGGCGACCTTGCGGCATTCGACCATCAGGAGGTGCCGTTCGAGCAGGTCGTCGAGGCGGTGAACCCAGTCCGCTCCTTGGCTCGCCATCCGCTCTTCCAGGTCATGCTCGCGCATGCGTACGCTCACGACATCCCTACTCTGGAAGGGCTTTCCACAAGCGTTGTCGACGTGAACACGAAAACGTCGAAGTTCGACCTCACCGTGAACGTTGTCGAGAGCGTGACCGGGCACGGCATCCAGGGTCTCGTCGAGTACCGCACGGACCTCTTCGATGCCGACACGATCGACCGCTTCGCGCGTTGGCTGGTGCGGCTGCTGGTGTCCGCGGTCACCGATCCCACCCGACCGCTCAGCGGCTTGGAGTTGCTGCCGGCAGACGAGCGTCAGCGGGTGTTGGCGAAGTGGAACGACACGGCAATCTCCGCAGCGCCCGAGACGCTCCCCACGTTGTTCGAACGCCAGGTCCGGCGTGACCCGGCGGCGTTGGCGGTGTCCGACGACGGGGGAGGACTGTCGTTTGCCGACGTGGAGGCGCAGGCGAACCGGCTTGCCCGGTTGCTGATCCGGCGAGGCGTGGGTCCGGAGTCGGTTGTCGGTGTGTTGCTGCCGCGGTCGGCGCAGTGGCTGGTCGCGTTGCTGGCGGCGATGAAGGCCGGCGCGGCCTATCTCCCGCTGGATCCGTCGTATCCAGCAGACCGGCTGTCTTTCGTCCTGGCCGACGCGTCACCCGTTGTGGTGGTGACGGATACGGAAACCCACGCACGGTGGAGTTCCGAGCTTCCCTGCCGCACCTGGGTGGTGACTGACGAAGAGTCGACGGCCGCGGAGGTGGCACACCTCGCGCCGACCGAGGTGGCGGACGTGGAGCGACGCTCTCCGCTTCGGCTCACGAATCCCGCCTGGCTGATCTACACGTCAGGGTCGACGGGACGCCCCAAAGGTGTCGTGGTGTCGCATGCCGGCGTCGTCTCGCTGGTGGCGACCTTCAACCGCGTGGTCCCGTCGGGCCCAGGTGACCGGGTGCTGCAGTTCGCCTCACCTGGCTTCGACGTCACGTTCGCCGAGCTGAGCGTGTCGGTGCTGTCCGGAGCTACCTTGGTGGTCGCCCCTGACCATGCGCGTGCGGGAGACGCTCTCGCCGCCTTTGCTGTCAAGCACGCGTTGACGCACCTCGTCGTGCCACCCAGTGTGTTGGCGACGATTCCGGCGGACGTGGGGTTCCCCGAGTCGGCCTCGCTGGTTGTCGGGACCGAGGAGGTGCCAACCGGGTTGGCCGCTCGGTGGGCGTCCGGCCGCGTGATGGTCAATGCGTACGGTCCGACCGAGGTGACGGTGAACTCGACCTTCTGGCGTTGCGATCCGTCCTGGGACGGGCACCGGCTGCCGATCGGCGTCCCTGATGCCAACACGCGTGCGTACGTACTGGACCCGGCGTTACGGCCGGCGCCCGTCGGAGTCGCCGGCGAGCTCTATCTCGCGGGAGACGGGTTGGCCCGGGGCTACCTGGGCAAGCCAGGCTTGACGGCCGAACGGTTCGTCGCGTGTCCGTACGGCGACCACGTGGGTGCGCGGATGTACCGCACCGGGGACCTGGTGCGGTGGCGGCCGGACGGAAACCTTGACTTTCTCGGCCGCGTCGACGAGCAGCTGAAGCTGCGCGGGTTCCGCATCGAGCCGGGGGAGATCGAGGCGGCGGTGCTGCGGCATCCTGGCATCAGCCGCGCCGCCGTGGTCGCGCACGAGACGCTCGCCGAGGAAGGCGCCGTGCCCGACCGGCGGCTCGTCGCCTATCTCGTGCCTTCCGAGGATGGCGTTCCGGACACCCCCAGGTTGCGCGCGGCCCTCGCGGATGAGTTGCCGGACTACATGGTGCCGTCGGCGTACGTGGTCATCGAGGCACTGCCGCGGCTGCCGAACGGCAAGCTGGACCGGGCGGCCCTTCCCGCTCCCGAGCTGCCGGCCCTGCGCGACGGACGAAAGCCTCGGAACGCCCGCGAGGAGGTGCTGGCAGGCATCTTCGCCGACGTCCTCGGCACACCGGCGGCGGGTCCTTCGGTGGGCATCGACGACAACTTCTTCCACCTCGGCGGCCACTCCCTGCTCGCGATCCGGCTGATCAACCGGATCCGGCAGGTGTTCGACGCCGACCTCACCCTTCGCACGCTCTTCGATTCCCCCACCATCGCCGGGCTCGTCCACCACCTCGAGAGCGCGAGGTCCGCACGTCCGGCACTGCGCCGCCGCGACCATGCGGGATCGGTGCCCGTCTCGACCGAGCAGGCGCGGTTGCTGTACCAGTTCGCGGCCGAGGGCCCGAACCCGACGTACAACGTGCCGGTCGCGATTCGACTTCGCGGACAGTTGGACCGGGCAGCCCTCGCCGCAGCCCTGCGGGATGTGGTGGAACGCCACGAGTGTCTGCGAACGCTGTTCGGCGACATCGACGGGGACCCGACGCAGGTGGTCGTGGACGTCGACGACGCCGCCGTCGGGCCGCACTGGGTGCAGACCGACGAACGCCGCCTCGCTGACGAGGTGTCCGCAGCGGCGGCGTACTCGTTCGACCTGTTCTCAGAAGCACCCGTCCGTGCCACGGTGTTCGCTCTTGCCGAGGAGGAGTGTGTCCTGCTTCTGCTCTTCCATCACATCGCGGTCGACGAATGGTCGATGGATCCGCTCCTGCGCGATCTCGCCACGTCGTACGACCGGCGACGGCGTGGGGAGGAGCCGTCGTGGCGTCCACAGCCCGTCCGGTACTCCGACTTCGCCGCGTGGCAACGCGAGTGTCTCGGTGATCCCGACGATCCGGGGTCGGTGGCCGCGCAGCAGTTGACGTTCTGGCGCGAGACGTTGCGGGGACTGCCGGAGCAGGTGGAGTTGCCGTCCGACCGTCCCCGGCCGGCGGTCGCCTCCGCGGCAGGTGGCTCAGTCAGCGTTCCCGTCCCAGATGAGCTGCGCGACTGCCTGCAGGCGTTGGCGAGACGAACCGGCGTCAGCCTCCTGATGGTGCTGCAGGCGGGCGTTGCCGCCGTCCTCACGCGAGCAGGTGCGGGGACGGACATCCCGATGGGTACGCCGGTGGCGGGTCGAAACGATCCTGCTCTTGACGAGCTGGTCGGATTCTTCGTCAATACCGTGGTGGTGCGGACGGACACGTCGGGGAGTCCGTCGTTTGCTGAGCTGCTCGCGCGGGTGCGTCAAGGCGGCCTTGCGGCGTTCGATCATCAGGAGGTGCCGTTCGAGCAGGTCGTCGAGGCGGTGAACCCGGTTCGTTCGGCGGGCCGGCATCCGCTGTTCCAGGTGATGGTGGCGCACGGGCAGATGCGGAGCGAGCCCGTCCACCTCGACGGACTTGCGGCACGGTTCGAACCTGTGAGTACGGGAACGGCGAAGTTCGACCTCGCGCTCAGCTTTACCCAGGATCTCGACACCCAGGAACTCACGGTACTCGTCGAGTACCGCGTCGAGTTGTTCGAGGCGGAGACGGTCGAGCGCTTCGTGGAGTGGTTGCTGCGACTGCTGGAGTCTGCGGTGTCGGACCCCACGCGACGGCTCGGAGACCTGGACCTGATGTCGCCGCCTGAACGGCAACGGGTGCTGGTGGGGTGGAACGCGACCGAGGTTGGTGTGCTGTCCGCGACGCTGGCCGAGTTGTTCGAGTGTCAGGTGTGTCGGGATCCGGGTGCGTTGGCGGTGTGGTGTGAGGGGGTGGGGTTGTCGTTTGGGGAGGTGGATGGGCGGGCGAATCGGCTTGCGCGGTTGTTGATTCGGCGTGGTGTGGGTCCGGAGTCGGTGGTGGGGGTGTTGTTGCCGCGGTCGGCGTCGTGGTTGGTGGGGTTGCTGGCGGTGGTGAAGGCGGGTGGTGTGTATCTGCCGTTGGATCCGTCGTATCCGGTGGAGCGGTTGGCGTTTGTGGTGGGTGATGCGGTTCCGTCGGTGGTGGTGACGGATGCGGAGACGTTTGGGCGGTGGGGTTCTGAGTTGGCCGGTGTGGAGTGGGTGGTGGCTGATGACGAGCAGACCGTGGTCGAGTTGGGTGGTCTGTCACCGGACGGTGTGGGGGATGCGGAGCGGGTGTCGCCGTTGCGCCTCGCCCATCCGGCGTGGGTGATCTATACGTCGGGTTCGTCGGGGCGTCCGAAGGGTGTGGTGGTTCCGCACGCTGGGGTCGCCTCGCTCGTGGAGGTGTTCAACCGAACGGTTCCGTCGGGGCCGGGGGATCGGGTGTTGCAGTTCGCTTCGCCTGGTTTCGATGTGACGTTCGCAGAACTCAGCCTCGCGGTCCTGTCGGGGGCGGCGTTGGTGGTGGCGCCGGATCATGCGCGTGCGGGCGAGGGGTTGGCGGAGTTTGCTGTCAAGCATGGGTTGACGCATCTGGTGGTGCCGCCGAGTGTGTTGGCGACGGTTCCTGACGGTGTGGAGTTTCCGGGGTCGGCGTCTTTGGTGGTGGGGACGGAGGAGGTGCCTACCGGGTTGGCGGGGCGGTGGGCGGCGGGTCGGGTGATGGTGAATGCGTATGGGCCGACTGAGGTGACGGTGAACTCGACGCTGTGGCGGTGCGATCCGTCATGGTCGGGGTCTCGGTTGCCGATCGGGTCTCCGGATGTGAATACGCGTGCGTATGTGTTGGATCCGGGGTTGCGGCCGGTGCCTGTCGGGGTGGCGGGTGAGTTGTATCTGGCGGGGGACGGGTTGGCGCGGGGTTATCTGGGCAGGCCGGGGTTGACGGCGGAGCGGTTCGTTGCGTGTCCGTTCGGGGGTCCGGGTGAGCGGATGTATCGGACCGGGGATCTGGTGGCGTGGCGGGCGGATGGGTCGTTGGACTTTCTGGGTCGGGTCGATGATCAGGTGAAGGTTCGTGGGTTCCGGATCGAGCCGGGTGAGATCGAAGCGGTGTTGTTGCGCCATCCCGCGATCGCTCGGGCCGCGGTGGCCGTGCAGGAGACGGCTGCTGGTTCAGGTGGGGTGCCGGATCGGCGGCTGGTCGCCTATGTCGTGGCTGGGGCTGTGGCTGGGCCTGGGGCTGTGGCTGGGGCTCCGAGGAGCGTAGACGCGGCGGAGTTGCGGGCGCATGTGGCGGCGGAGTTGCCGGACTACATGGTGCCGATGGCCTACGTCGTGCTCGATGAGCTACCGCGGTTGCCGAACGGCAAACTCGACCGCGCTGCCCTGCCCGCGCCGGAGGCCTCGACCACCGGCGGCGGACGATCACCACGGAATCCGCGTGAAGAGGAGCTGGCGGAACTCTTCGCCGACACCCTCGACCTGCCCACCATCGGCATCGACGACAACTTCTTCCACCACGGCGGCCACTCCCTGCTGGCGATCCGACTCATCCACCGGGTCCGGAAGGCGATCGGCCGCAAGGTGTCGGTCGCGGAGCTCTTTGCCCATTCCACGGTCGCCCAGCTCGCCGAGTATCTCGACCAGGCGGGCCGGGCCGAGGCCACGGGGCGCTCGGCGCTGCGGACTCTGCTGCCTCTGCGTGAATCCGCCAGCCCGACGGTTCCGCCGCTCTTCTGCGTTCACGCACTCTTCGGACTGGCCTGGCCGTTCGCCGGCCTGCTCCGCCACCTCGACGACGAACGACCGGTCTTCGGCCTGCAGGCCCGTGGCCTCGCCGATCCCGGCACCGTCATGCCGGCCACGATCGACGAGATGGCAGCGGACTATGTCGGCCTGATCCGCACCGTCCAGCCGGAGGGTCCGTACCATCTGCTCGGTTGGTCGTTCGGCGGGCTCGTCGCCCACACGATGGCCACCCAGCTTCGCACCCAGGGTGCGGACGTCGCCTTCCTCGGGCTCGTCGACGCGTATCCGCTCGAGGAGGCCGAGCGGGCGGCAGGGGATCTCGACGCCGAACAGGACGCCCTTGCATTCCTGTCCCGCCTTGCTGGATTGGCGAGCGACGGTCCGCTCGACAGGACGACCGTGCTCCGCAGCCTCACAGCGGTGGACAGCGACGGAACAGCCTCGGGACCGGCGGCAGCGCTCGACTCCACCATCCTTTCCGCCGTCGTCGACGTCGCCACCCACGCGTCAACGCTGATGCGCAAGGCCACGCATGAGGTCGTCGACGGCGACATCCTGTTCGTCGCCGCAACCGCGGACAAGGCAGGTACGACGTTGACCCCCCGGCGTTGGGAGGCGTACGTCTCCGGCCGGATCGATACCTACGACGTCGCCTGCCTGCATACCGAGCTCACCGACCCCGGACCCCTCGCCGCGTGGGCGCCGATCGTCGACGCGAGACTCCGCGACAGCGCCGAACGGCGCGCCGCGGGCGGCCAGCAGAACCACACCACGTAAAGGAGAAGGCAAGACCCATGACGAACCCGTTCGATGATCCCGACGGTACCTTCCACGTCCTTGTCAACGACGAGGGTCAGCATTCCCTGTGGCCCTCGTTCGTTGACATTCCCGCGGGCTGGACGCCGGTGGTCCAGGACGAGTCCCGCCAGACCTGTCTCGACTACGTGGAGGAGCACTGGACCGACATGCGGCCGGCCTCACTGATCGAGGCGATGAACGCCGACCAGAAGAGTCGATGAGCAGCGACCAGAAAGGCGATGACGGTCGAGCAGAAGTAGTTCACATGCGCTTAGGTACGCTCGCGATGGACCTGCGTCCGTTGCGTTCCAGTCGGGACTTCCGCCTGATGTTCTGGGCGCGGGTGATCGCGCTTCTCGGCATCAGCCTCACCCTGGTGGGCCTGTCGGTCCAGGTCTATCAGCTCACCCACTCCTCCCTGGCCGTCGCGATGGTGAATGCCGCCGCCGGCGCGACCCTGCTCGCCGGGACACTGGCCGGCGGCATCCTGGCCGACCGGTACGAACGCCGCCAGCTGTTGGTCCTGTCGCGTTCGGCCGCGGCGGCGGTGTTCGCGGCCCTTGCGCTCAACGCGTTCGCCGACGAACCGAGGCTGTGGGTCGTCTATCTGTGTGCCGCGGCGATCGGTGTCATCGACGGCATCAGCGAGACGGCGCTGCTGGCGATCACGCCCAACCTCGTCACCCCGGACCAGCTGGCGGCCGCTGGTGCGCTCACCGCGATCACCACACAGGTGGGCACGATGGTCGGCCCGTCGGTTGGCGGCATGATCATCGCGGGGCCCGGTGTCGCCTTCTGTTACAGCATCACCTGCGTGGCCACGGTGGTCCAGGTGGCACTCACCGTCCGGGTTCGCCGTCGCCCGCCGACGGCGGTCGAGCATCGGCACCCGATCCGGGCGATGCGGGAGGGACTTTCGTTCGTACGCCGGAATCGCGTCATCGGCGGGTTGCTCCTGATGGACGTGGCGGGCGGACTGTTCGCGTTGCCGTACGCGGTCTTTCCCGAGATCGGCGAACGGGTCCTGCACGGCGACCCGCGCACGATCGGCCTGCTCTACTCGGCTCCTGCGGTCGGTGCGTTCCTGGGCGCGGCGTTCAGCGGATGGGTGGGTCGGGTCCGCCTGCCCGGCCGGGCGTTGACCGGGACGATGGCACTGTGGGGACTGGGTATGGCGGCATTCGGATTCAGCCGGCATCTTCCACTGGCGTTGGTGTTCCTGGGTGTCGCGGGGCTGGGGATGATCCTGTCGGAGATCCTGCAGCGCTCGTTGTTGCAGCGTCATACGCCTGACCACCTGATGGGCCGGGTGAGCAGTTTCTGGCTTGCGCAGGCAACGGTGGGTCCGGCCGCGGGGAGCGTGGTGGCAGGGGGTGCCGCCAGTGTGGTGGGGCCGAGCGCCGCCGTGGTGGTGGGTGGCCTGCTCTGCGCGTGTGTCGTGGTGCTCGTCGCGGTGGCGTTGCCCGGATTCCGCAGGGTGACGTCTGCCGGTGTGGTGGAGGAGGAGAGCGGCGACGGGACAGCCGAGGATGTGCTTGTAAGGTAAGGCTAACCATGCTTAGATGGCTTGCGGAGCCGCCGCGCAGGGTCGCCGGAGGCACGGGTGACTGGGTCACCCGTGCTCCGGACGAGGAATGTGGCCGGGGTGCACCAGGTGAGCTCACCGCAGGTGCGAGGAGTACGGCCGGGCAGCGGCACGTCGCTCAACATGAGGGAATGGTGGGTTCACCGATGGCGTATGCCGAATCGAAGTCGCTCGGCCGGCGGGGACTGGTGCTCGGTGCGTTGGGAGGTGCCGCCGCGTTCGGGCTTTCGGCGTGCGGACCTGACGACGACTCCACAGGTCGTACGCCGCAACGGTCGCGGCAGCCGACCACCCGCGAGTTCAAGACCGCCGGTGGGACCACGGTCGAGATTCCGGTGCGACCGCGACGCGTCGTGTGCACGAGCTACCAGATGGCCGCACCGCTTCTCGACGTCGGATACACGCCGGCCGCGGCGGCGGAGATCCCGAACCTGGAGACCTTCATCTCAGGCGACGTCCTGACGAAGTACCAGGCGTTGCCCTCGATCGGGTCCTGGGTCGAGATCAACATCGAGAAGGTCCTTGCGGCAAAGCCGGATCTCATCCTCGTCAACGGCGTGCCGGGTTACACCGACCCCTTGATGAAGGAGTACCCGAAGATCGCGCCGGCCCTTGTCCTCATGGCCGAGAAGACGTCGGACTGGACGAAGGTCGCGATCCAGGCCGCCGATGCGGTGGGGCGCAAGGCCGAGGCGGAGAAGCTTCGTACGCAATACACCGAGCGCGCTGCCGGACTCGAACGCGACTACGCCGACGTCCTCGAGCGGACGAAGTGGAGCATGCTCTATGAGGTCTCCTACGGCGAAGGTCAATGGTCACTTCTCTACCCGGACGGTTGGATCGGCGTCATCCTGCAGGACATCGGGGTGCGCTTCGGCCACGCGACCATCGGCAAGACCGGCACCGGCAAGGCGTACTCCCTCGAACAGCTCACGCTGATCGACGACTCCGACGTCATCGTCGCGCAGGCCGACAACACCGGTGCGCTGGTCAAGCCGATGCGTGCGCTCACGGGCAAGCCTGGCTGGGAGAACCTCCAGGCCGTCAAGGAGGAGGCGGTGTTCCCGATGCCGAACTTCTACACCGTGAGCTACAGCAGCGCGCTCGCCGTGCTCGACACCCTCGAAGGCATCCTCACGAAGCTGCGCTCCCGGGCCTCCTGATCCGGAGCGGCTTCGCGTGAGCCCTCATCCGATCCGGTGGCGGGAGGCCGCGGGGATCACCAACGGGGTACCGGTCTCGGGGTCGTCGATCACCCGGCAGGCGAGGCCGAACACCTCCTCCACCAGGTGCGCGTCCACGATCTCCCGCGGATCTCCTTGTGCCACAAGAGATCCGCCCCGCATGGCGACGAGATGCGTGGCGTACCGGCAGGCCTGGTTGAGATCATGGAGGACGGCGACGAGCGTCCGACCATCCCGGTGCAATCCGGCGCACAGGTCCAGAACCTCCACCTGGTGGGCGATGTCGAGGTAGGTCGTCGGTTCGTCAAGGAGCAGGATCGGCGTCTGCTGGGCCAGCACCATCGCGAGCCATACCCGCTGCCGCTGGCCACCGGAGAGCTCGTCGACGAGCCGGTCCGCGAGGTCGTCGACGCGGGTGTCAACCATGGCTTGCGCGACGACGCGTTCGTCGTCGGCGGACCACTGGCGCAGCAACCGCTGGTGCGGATAGCGGCCGCGCGCCACCAGGTCGGCCACCGTGATGCCGTCCGGCGCGTGAGATCCCTGCGGCAGCAGCCCGAGCCGGCGCGCAACCTCCTTCGAACGCAGGGACTGGATCGACCGCCCGTCCAGGTAGACAGTTCCGTGGCGCGGAGCCAGGAGCCGGGCCAAGCCACGCAACAGGGTCGACTTTCCGCAGGCGTTCGGGCCGACGATCACCGTGAACGAACCTTCCGGGATCGACACCGTCAGGTCATCGGTGACGAGCCGGTTGTCGTAGCCGAGGCTGACGGCTTCGGCCCGCAGACGATCTCTGGCCGGCTGGAGCGGTTCGGTCATCGCGGTCCCTCCAAGGCTGTCAGCCCTTCGTACGCATGCTTTCCCACGCCTTCTCACCACCGACCGGATCGCCACTGGGTCGCCAACAGAAGGCCGAGGTAGACGCCGCCCACGGCACCGGTCGCGATGCCGACGGGAAGCTGCGTGGGCGCGAACAGTCGCTGTGCCGCGAGGTCACTGATCGCCAGCAGCAGCGCTCCCGTCAGCGCGGACGTCACCACGATCGGCCCGGTCGCCCGGGTCAACCGCTTCGCGATCTGCGGCGCGGCCAGCGCCAGGAAGATCACCGGCCCCGCGGCGGCCGTCGCCACCGAAGCGAGCGCCGTGGAGAGGACGAGAAGGCCAGCGCGCACCCGCCCGGTACGTACGCCGAACGCGCGGGCGGCCTCATCGCCCAGGTCGAGCAGGCGAAGCGCCCGGGTGAGGACCAGCACCAGGGGCAGCAGGACCGCGAGGGCGAGCGCCAACGGTCCGGCGTACTCCCACCCGCGCGCGTTGAGGCTGCCGATCAGCCACGCCTGGGCGACCTGGGCACGCTCCAGGTTGGCGCGGGCGAGCAGGAAGTTGTTGACCGCGAGCAGCATGGCGGCGAGCCCGATCCCGACGAGCACGAGCCGGTAGCCGTGCAGGCCGCGACGCCAGGACACCACGAGGACGAACGCCGCCGTTGCGAGACCGCCCGCGACAGCTCCGAAGGCCAGCTGCGTGAAGCCGCCACCGGTGACGAGGATGACCAGCAGGGCACCGGTGGCGGCTCCCTGCGTACATCCGATGACGTCAGGACTGCCGAGCGGATTGCGGGTGAGGTGCTGGAAGACGGCGCCGCTGGCCGCGAGCGCCGCTCCCACCAGCACGGCGGTCACGAACCTCGGCAGGCGCAGGTCGCGGACGGCGTAGTCGTACGCGGGGACCAGGCTGGTTCCGTTGAGGCTGCGGACGACGTCGGCGAGGGGCACATGGAAGTCGCCGACGGCGAGGGCGACCGCTCCGATGCCGGTCAGGGCAGCGACGAGCACCGCCACGACGGCGAGCGTGCGGACGTGCACGCGCACCGACACCTGGGGACGCTCGCTGCGCAGCACCAGCGTGCCTGACGACGTGCGTACGACGGTCACAGCGCCGCGATCCTTCGCCGGCTCACCAGTGCGATGAACACCGGACCGCCCACGAACGCGGTGACGATGCCGACCTGCACCTCGCTGGGACTCACCACGACCCGACCGATGATGTCGGAGACCAGCAGCAGGAGGGGTGCCAGAACCATGGCGTACGGAAGGATCCAGCGGTGGTCGGCACCGACCAGGCGCCGGGCGGCGTGTGGGACTGCGAGGCCGAGAAACGCGATCGGTCCGACCGCCGCCGTCGCCGCTCCGCAGAGCAGCACGATCGCCACCGCCGAGATCGCGCGGGTGCGGATGACGTGGGCGCCGAGGGCCCGGCCGGTGTCCTCGCCGAGAGCGAGCGCGTTGAGCGCCCGCGCCAGGCCCAACGCCAGCAGCGCGCCCAGTGCGAGAAAGGGCAGGAGCGGGACCAGCGTCCCGGCGTCCCGGCCGGCGAGCGAGCCGACGATCCAGAACCGGAACTCGTTGAACGCCTCGGGATCCAGCGTGATCACCGCCTGCGTCACGGCGACGCAGGCGAAGGCCACGGCGGTGCCGGCCAGAGCGAGGCGGACCGGGTTGACGCCTCCCTGGCCGGCCGAGCCCAGGGCGTACACGACGACGGCCGCGAGGGCCGCTCCGGCGAACGCGAACCAGACATAGCCGGAGAACGCCGAGACGCCGAAGACCGAGATCACCGCGACGACGGCCGCAGCCGCGCCGGCGTTGATGCCGAGAATCCCTGGATCGGCGAGCGGGTTGCGGGTCAGCGCCTGCATCAGGGTGCCGGCGAGCCCGAGCGCGGCGCCCGCGGCGAGGCCGAGCAGGGTACGTGGAACGCGCAGTTCCCGGACGATCTGGTGGTCGGTCGAGGAGTTCGCGTGGTGGAGCGCGTCGAAGACCACGGCGGGGGAGATCGGCTTCGCTCCCACCATCAGGCTGAGCTGAACAGCGAGCAGCAGCAGGACGAGAAGGGCGAGAAGGCCGGCGACCCGGGCGGTACGCGAGTGCGCCGCACGCCGGACCCTGGTCACCAGGTAAGGCTAGCCTAAGCCGCAGGGCGGCATTGTTGACGCTTCACCTGGTCGGGTGTTCCACCTGCGCAGGAGCGGGTCGGCGTCGTGGAAGCGGACGTCCAAGGGCCGACGCCCGCTCGCGAGGACCGCGACGGACGCCACGTAGCCTTCCGGCAGGCAGAGATCGGCGAGGGCGAACACCTCCGCCGGATGATCCGGATCGGTCGACGACAGCACCCGCGGCGGCTGGTCGGGCGCGGAGACCTCGATACGTCGGAGGTCGTGCGCGAGCCCGCGTCCGGTGGCCTTGACGAGCGCTTCCTTCCGCGTCCAGTAGCGCAGGAACGCGGCGTGCTGGCGCCGCGCCGGGAGCTGCCACAGGTGGGCACGCTCGCCGGGGGTCAGCACGTATGCGGCGAGGTCCGAGACATCGCGTCCGGCGGTGCTACTGCTGCCGCTGCCACCGCCGCCGCTGCCGCCTGGCGACTCGACGTCGATGCCCACGGATCCCGCGGTACTCACTGCGACGAGTACGCGGTCACCCGCGTGCGTGATCGACACGCCCGGCGCCCCCTCGTGCAGGAGGCGCGGCTTGCCATGGGGCTCGCCGCAAGTTGCACAGGTGCTGTCCAGCCGTACGCCGGCCGCAGGGATCCGCAGCGCACCGCCGACGACGATCCGGACCAACGCACGTCCGAGCGTGAAACGGTCCGCGTCAGCGCGCTGTCGGTAGGCCGTACGCCGGGTGCGCTCGACCGGATCGAGGAGCACGGTATGCCGACGTTCGAGGGATGCGAGGGTGGCGCACCAGACGTCACAGCCGTCACCGGCCCGGCCGGCTGCCCTCCGCGCCGGCGTCAGCTCAGGCCCCTGCTCCGTCGGCTCCACCATCGTCGGTCCTCGATGGTCAGAGAACCGCACCACGGGGCGTCACTTCGATGGAGGCCACACCACGGCCGTACAACACGACGAGGCGGTCACCATGGCGGGTACGCAGCACACCGGTGTCCTGGGCGAGCCGGGAGATGACGTGCTCGACGACCTGCTCCGAGTCGGTGACCTCAGGTTCCTCGTAGGTGAGATCCAGCTGCGCGCCGCTGAGCAGTCGCACCCGCAGAACAATCGATGCCATGTCTCAGCACTCTAGAGTGGCCGGCGAGGTATGTCGCCAGGCTCACCGACCTTGCCGACCAGTCAGGAGAGTGCCCGCTGGGGCGCGCGGAGGCTGGCTCCGGTCTCGTGCAGGTAGGCGAGGATCTCGCGGTAGGAGCGGATCAGTCCGGTGTCGTGGTAGGCGATGCCGCGTTCACGGCAGAACGCTTCGACCAGGGGTTTGGCGCGGCGCAGGTTCGGCATCGGCATGCTGGGAAACAGGTGGTGCTCGATCTGGTAGTTCAGCCCGCCGAGGGCGTGGTCGACGAACCATCCGCCGCGCACGTTGCGGGAGGTGAGGACCTGCTTGCGCACGAAGTCGAGTCGTTCCTCCAGCAGCGGCATGCCCTTGTGGTTCGGCGCGAACGAACAGCCCATGTAGAACCCGAAGACGGCCTGGTTCACGGCGAAGAAGGCGAGCGCCTTGCCGGGCGAGAGCACCAGGAACAGTGCCGAGAGGCAGCCGATCGCGTGCACCGAGAGCAGGAACATCTCGACTCCCGGGCGCTTGACCTCACCGCGCCACAGAGCGCGGATGCCGGAGCCGAACAGGGCGAGTCCTTCCAGCAACAGCAACGGGAAGAACAGGAACGCCTGCCAGCTGGCGAAGGTCCTGGAGGCGATGCCGCGTCGCTGGCTGGCCTGGTGTTTGGTCCAGGCGATCCCGCCGACGCCGATGTCAGGATCATCATCGACGTGATTGGGGTTGGCGTGGTGCCGGGTGTGCTTGCCGATCCACCAGCCGTAGCTCAACCCGATCCCGAGGTTGCCCAGGGCGAGCCCGACCAGCCGGGCGCGGCGCTTGGACGCGAACACCTGCTGGTGCCCGACGTCGTGGGCCAGGAACGCGATCTGGGCGAACACCACCGCGAGTCCCACCGCGACAAGCAGCTGCCACCACGAGTCGCCCACCGCGAAGAACGCCAACCCCGCCGCCGCGAACAGCCCAAGCGTCACCGCGAACCTCACCGCATAGTGTCCAGGACGCCGATCAAGCAGCCCTGCCCCACGAATCCGGCGTGTCAACGCGGCGTAGTCACTACCGCCTCCCGTGGATCTGTCCGCTGGTTCGCCGCGTCGTGGTAGTGCGGTCGCCCCGCCCGGTCCGGCCGACGCCGCGCTCATGCCTCACCGCCGTCCGCCGGGTCTGCTGCATCCCGGGCGACGACTGCCGCGGCTTCGGCGAGGATCTTCGGTGCGGGCGTGGTGTTCGCGGCCTGTGTGGCGAGGTTCATCGCCGCCTCGGCGACGGCGGGGCTGGTGGCCGAAGGAATCACCAGCAGGTCGACCCGGTACTTCTCGGCGCACATCACCGTCAGGAGTGCGTCCGGTTGGGTCGTGAACCAGCTGAGTCGGATGGTGCGGTCCGCGACGCGTATCTGGCGCGGTCGGCTGTCCCAGCCGTGGATGCCGAGCATCACACTCGTCACCGCGAGGAGACGATCGTCGACGGCGAGGATCAGCCCCGGCAGTTCGGCGTACGGATCGATGGATCTGGGCCACCAGCCACCGTGGACCAGCGACTGACGTGACAGGGTGGGTGACCACTGCACGCGTGGTGCCGGCGGGGCGGGCGAGGCAGCCGCGGGATGCTGGCCGCCACGCTTCTGGCCACCATGCTTGTAGCCACCATGGATGAACGTCACCGCGGTCCACCTTTCCGAGGCCGAGAGGCCTCTGGTGCAGGCGTCGCCCGCGGCCACAGGCTGAGTCTGTACGTACGGATATCACGAGACTACGCGGCAAGGCTTCCGAGAACCACCATTCTCGGAAGTAGAATCCGCGGCGTGAATGCTGTAAGGGGACCTCGGTACGCCGTGGCCGGACGCCACCGGCGCGGACCCGTGCCGCTCCCGGCCGCCCTGAAGTCTGCCCACGCGATCTACGTCGCCGAGCTCGCCCAGGCGCCGCTGTCGCCGGAGTCCCGGCGGACTTATGCCTCCAAGGTCCGCCAGTACCTCGTGTGGCTGGACTCCTGGCTGCATGCTACGGATGCCGGCGGCGACCCGCTCTCCGACCCGGCCGTCAGGGACCGTGCCGTCCGGGAATGGCGTACCCACCTGGTGACCGTGGCCGGCCTCGCTCCGGCATCGATCAACAACGCGCTGAGTGCTGTCGACGATCTCTACATCCGGCGCGGTATGGGGCGGGCGGCCGCTCAGCGGGTCGACGTGACGGCACCTCCGCCCCGCGCACTCGATGAGCAGGCTCAGCTGTGCTGGCTACGCGCCGTCGAGGCTCATCCGTCTGCGCGGGACCGGGCCCTTGCAGCCATACCCTTCTATGCCGGTGCCCGGATCGCAGAGACCGTCCGGCTCGACATCGGCGACGTCGAGATCAGGGGCACGGCGGGTCTTCTCCGGATCCGTAACCACGGCGGCTCCGTCGGCACAAGGATCCGCGAGGTCCCCGTTCACCCCAAGCTGCGCGACGACCTTCGGCGCTGGCTCACCGAACGCGCGGACTGGCCGGGTGCCCGCAGCACTCCGGCTCTGTTCCTCAACCACCGCGGAAGCCGGCTCACGGTACGCGGAGCGCGCGACATCATCGCCCGCATCGCCGCGGCGGCGGGCCAGAGCGACGCGGTCACCGCGCACGTCCTGCGGCACACCTTCGGCACCAACCTCGTCCGCGGAGGTACCGACCTCGTCCTCGTCGCGGAGTTGCTCGGCCATGCCCGGTTGGAGACGACCCGCAGCTACACCGAGCCGTCGGCGACCGACCGGACCGAGGCACTGAGGCTGCTCCCGGAGCCGGGCGGCACCAGTCGGCGCGGGGCACGGGATCGACGGTCGTGAACGCGGAACCTCCGTCGAGGATCGCTCAGCGGTTCGCCATGGACCGGCGTACGGCAGGTTCGACCTCGGCGGCGAACAGCCGCATCGACCGCAGCGCCTGTTCGTGGGTATGGCCGGGAAGCCTTGCCCAGAAGGCGAACTGGTCGAACGCAACCTGGCGGTGGAGCTCGACCAGCGCGGCGGCGACGGTGGCGGGGTCGCCGACCAGGTAGTCCGCGCGCCGCAGCCGGCTACCGGTGGGCGCGGGCACCGGCCGATCCGGGGGCGCCTCCAGCAGTGAGCGCCATGGGCGACCGCTGGCGGAATTCGTGGCAGAGCCCGAAGGCCGGAGTCGGCCTGCCTGCGTCGTCCACGCCATGTCCTCCCTGTGGCCAGTCTGGAAGATGTTACCTCAGAATGATTGACATTGTGAAAACCAACGATTTACTAACTGCCATGACTGACGAGCGTAGACGAACAATTCTGGCAGAGTTGGCTCGAGGCAATCTGACGACGGACGAGGCCGAACTTCACCTCGCCGCCCTCGACGACACCGAACCCACGGTCGCCGAACCCACGGTCGCCGAACCCACGATTCCGCTACGCACGGTCGCCCAGCCCGCCGATGCTCAGCCCGCCGATGCCCAGCCCACCCACGCCTCATCCGCGCATGTCCCATCCGCGGAGGGCAGCCAAGATGAGTGGCCGGCGCTCACTGTCCGGGGTCAGCTGTCCGGTGGGGGCATGGTCGAAGTCGCCGGCGACACCACGGCCTCCGAGGCTCGCATGGAGGGTCCGAACAACTGCACCCTGCGCCACAACGGCAGTCTGACCGAGGTCTCCGGACAGGTGGGCGATGAGGGACTTCTCGTCGTGCCCGCGAACGCCGATCTCGACATCGAGGTCAACAGCGGCGAGGCGCGGCTCATTGGGCTTCGCGGTGTCCTGCGCACTCGTCTCAATGTCGGCGACGCCGTCGTCAAGTGCGCCCTCACCCGCGGCCACTCGACCATCGACGCCAACGCCGGTGACCTGCGGATCGTGCTTTTCCCCGAGTCCGACGTACGCGTGGTGGTGCGGTGTGCCGCGGACATCGGCGTCGACCAACGCCTGCACAAGGTCGGACGCGGCGAGTGGACCCTCGGCGAGGGCACCGCGCGGCTGGAGGTCACCGGCAACCTCGGCTCGGTCGCGATCGGTACGGAACGCTGATGGCGAAGGCACGCACCTACCCACCGCCGCAGAGCTGTCCGACCTGCCAGCAACCGCTGTCGGTGGCCGGCCTCAGGTGTGAGCATTGCGAGACGGAGGTGCGCGGACACTTCCGTCACTGCGACTTCTGTTCGCTGGACGACGCGCAGCGCGACCTGCTCCGCGTCTTCCTCGCGGCGAGAGGCAACACCAAGGAGCTCGAACGCCACCTCGGTGTCAGCTACCCCACCGCCCGGGCGCGGCTGGAGGACCTCCTCGCCGCTCTCGGGATAACACCCCGCCCACCGGACCGGCCGACCGACCGGCGTCAGCTCCTCGACGCCGTCGCCCGTGGCGAGCTCGACGTGGACGTCGCCCTCGACGAGCTCAGCCCGCGCCGGAGTCGATAGGTCGTACGCAGATTCCTTGTACGAAGCGGCCGGTGGCACCTGCGTACGCGGAATTCGGCGTGGCGTCCGGGCGCCGGCATGTCGGTGTCGGTGAGCACGGCTCTGAACCAGCTCGAGCGGGAGCCCGGTGAGGCCATTGTCGATCCGTGGGTCAGAGAACGCACGACCCTGGTCGCCTACCAGCGCGAGCGCCTGGTCGCGGCGGGCCATCTGCTCCGCTACGCCGACGATGACCGGGTGAACGTGGGCTACCGCGACGCCGGTGAGACCCGCTGGATGCCTACCTCGGCGAGGAAAGTGTGGGCTACATCGAGGTCGAGAACCTCGCTGACGCCGGGCCCGTCGCCTGCAACGACGGCTGGGCCGACATCGGCAATCTCCACATCCTGGATGCCTACCAACGGCAGGGGATCGCGACGTGGCTGTTCGGGCTCGTGGCCGAGTCGCTGGATCTCGCCTGGGTCGACCGGCTGCTGGAGTACGCCAAACCCTGAGCAGGTGGCCGAGTTGACACTCTTCCACCGGCTGGGCTTCGTCGAGCTGGCGAGAACCGCTCGCGGGTTCGACGTGAAGGACGACTGAGCGGACGCCGGGTTGCTAGCGCATGACCTTGACCTGGTTCCGGAGCGGATCGAGGCCCGGGTTGGATCGCGGCCGGGATGGCACAGCTGTATTGACACGGACCTGCACCGGTCATAATCTCGCCGGCAATCGATTACTCGGTTTGGAGCGGGTCAGCATCCTCACCGCACCGTTGTGGGCCGCGATGTCGGCAACCACCGACCGGCTGGTCCGCGGCGACGCCGGGTCCCTGCAGGCGTTCGCCGTCGCTGTCCGCCGGTACGCAGGACTGGGGCTTCGCCTGGGACTCGCCGCTGGCACAGCGGCCACGGCGTTCCTCGGAACCGCCACGATTCTGCCCGATCACCAGTGGCTGCTCGTTCCCCTCGCCGCCGACGGTGCCGTCATGGTGCTGCTCCTGCCGGCCGGGCTCTCGGCGTTTTCCCTGACGTCCGGTGGGTTGCGCGGTTGGCCTCTCGTTCGGGCCGCGTCGGAAGCCGGGGCCACCAACCGGACGCTGACGGCTACGGCGCGAAACGCGGATCGGTACGACACGGGGGGACAGACCAGCGATGGTTGAGAAGGGGCGAGCGGGCAGTCGCCGCGTACGCATGAGGGATGTCGCGACCCGAGCGGGCGTCTCCGCGGCCACCGTGTCGCGGGCGCTCAACAACCGGCCGACGGTCGACCCGCAACTGGCCGACCGGGTACGAAAGGTGGCGGCAGAACTCGGCTACGAGCCCAACCGGGTGGCCCGCAGCCTGCGTCGCCAGGCCGGCAGCGTGTGGGCGCTCATCATCTCCGACATCGAGAATCCCTTCTTCACCTCGGTGGCCCGCGGTGTCGAAGAGGTCGCGCTGCACGAGGGGTACTCGGTCGTCCTGTGCAACACCGACGAGAACATCGCGCGCGAGCGCCGCTACCTCGATGTCGTGCTCGCCGAGCAGGCGGCCGGCGTCATCATCGCCCCCGCGTCGGACCGCACCGACATCAGCATGCTCCGCGACCACGACGTCCCGGTGGTGACGATCGACCGGCGGATCCGCGACGAGGACGTCGACACCGTCGTCGTCGACAACTACACAGGCGCCCGACTTGCGACGCGGCACCTGCTCGACGCGGGATACCGACGGGTCGCATGCATTTCCGGTCCGTCCAAGCTGACGACGGCGGCCGAACGGCGGAAGGGCTACGCAGCCGCGGTTCGCGCGGCCGGGCAGGAGGTCGACCGTCGTCTCGTCCGCGAGACCGACTTCCGGGTGGAGGGTGGCTATGTCGCGGCGGGCGAGCTGCTCGACCTCGCGGAGGCGCCGGATGCGTTCTTCGTCGCCAACAACCTGATGGCCGCTGGTGCGATGCGGGCGTTGCGCGAACGCGGTGTCGACGTCCCGGATGCGGTGGGAGTGGTCGGCTTCGACGACTCACCCTGGGCCCCGCTGATGGCGCCTGCGCTGACGATCGTGGAGCAGCCGACGTACCTGCTCGGCACCGAGGCGGCTCGACTCCTGCAGCGCCGGCTTGCAGACCGCACCGCACCGGTGGAGGCGGTCACCCTGCCCACCGAACTCCGGGTCCGCGACAGTTCCCGAGGACCACAACCGTGAGGAGCCTGCACCATGGCTAAATCATTCGACTGGCCCGTACTCACCCGCTACGACGCGAAACGGTCGCTCCAGCTGGCAATGCCACTCGGCGGCATCGGCACCGGCACGGTGAGCCTGGGCGGTCGCGGTGACCTGCGGGACTGGGAAGTCGTCAATCGTCCGGCGAAGGGTTTCGCGCCGAAGTGGAGCTTCTTTGCTCTGCGCACAGCGCCGACGGCTGGTGGTGGTGGCGACGGCGGGCAGGTCGTCGCCCGCGCGCTGGAGGGGCCGATCGACCTCGTGCTCTACGGCGGTGGCCACGGCTCAGCGGTGGCAAACCACGGCCTGCCACGCTTCGCCAGCTCGGAGTTCCTGGCGGCCTATCCGTTCGGGCAAGTGGTCCTTGACGACCCCGACGTTCCCGTTTCCGTACGCCTGCAGGCGTTCAACCCGCTCGTGCCTGCCGACACCGAGGCGAGCGGCATCCCGGTCGCGGTGCTGCGCTATGTCGTCGGCAACAACGCCGACCACGACCTCGACGTCTCCCTCGCCGGGACCCTGCAGAACTTCGTCGGCACCGATGGATCCGATGGCAAGCCGGACCGCAACCGCAACGTCGTACGCCAGGGGCCCTTCGGCCAGGGCGTGTTTCTCTCCTCGGAGGGAGTCGATCAGTCAGCCGAGCAGTGGGGTTCGCTCGCTCTGGTCGCGTTGGGCGAGGACTCGGTGAGCACGCGGACGGGCTGGGCGGACCACACCTGGGGTGGCGAGCTGCTGGACTTCTGGGATGACTTCACCACCGACGGCCAGCTCGACGAACGGCCCAGCGACAACGATGCGCCGATGGCCTCCGTCGCCGTCAAGCGTACGTTGACACCGGGGGAGACGCACGAGTTCACGTTCCTCCTCGCGTGGCACTTCCCCAACCGACCGGACTGGGACCGCAAGCTGACGGTGGGCAACTACTACGCGACGAAGTACGCCGACGCGTGGCAGGTCGCGGCCGAGACGGCGGCTGTGCTCCCGGACCTGGAGCGGCGCACACATGCGTTCGTCGACGCGTTGGTGGGGTCGGACCTGCCAGAGTCGGTCAAGGACGCCGCGCTGTCCAACCTTTCGACGTTGCGTACGCAGACGTGCTTTCGTACCGCCGACGGTAGGTTCTTCGGCTGGGAAGGGTGCAGCGACGACGTAGGTTGCTGCATGGGCAGCTGCACACACGTGTGGAACTACGAGCAGGCGACACCATTCCTGTTCGGCGGTATGGCGAGATCCTTACGCGAGGTCGAGTTTCTCTACGGCACGGCCGACGACGGGCGAATGAGTTTCCGCATCCAGCTGCCACTGGAACGCGCCCTCGCCGAACCAGGCGCCGCCGCCGCCGACGGCCAGATGGGTTGCCTCGTCAAGCTCTACCGCGAGTGGAGGTTGTCCGGCGACGACGAACTGCTCCGCACTCTGTGGCCGAAGGCACGCAAGGCGCTGGAGTTCGCGTGGATCCGGGGCGGTTGGGACGCCGATCGGGACGGCGTGATGGAAGGCTCGCAGCACAACACCATGGACGTGGAGTACTTCGGACCCAACCCGGAGATCGGTGCGTGGTACCTCGCGGCTCTGCGTGCATGCGAGGAGATGGCCCGCTATCTGGGTGAGGAGGAATTCGCGGCGACCTGTCGCGATCTCTTCCAGCGGGGGAGTGAGTGGATCGACCAGCATCTGTGGAACGGCGACTACTACCGGCACGAGATCCGCCCGCCGGGGTCGGAGGACGCTATCGCCCCAGGCCTGCGACTGGCCGGTATCGGGGCGAAGGATCTCGTCGAACCGGAACTGCAGATCGGCGACGGGTGTCTCGCCGACCAGCTTGTGGGGCAGAAACTCGCGCACCTGTGTGGACTCGGGCATCTACTGGACCCGGCCCACATTCGTACCACCTTCGCCAGCATCCTGCGCCACAACAGGCGCGACACCATGGCAGGTCACTTCAACCCGATGCGCAGCTATGCGTTGGGGGACGAGTCCGGTCTCGTGGTGGCGTCGTACCCGCGAGGTAACCGACCGGCGCGGCCTTTCCCGTACTTCGACGAGGTGTGGACCGGCCTGGAGTACACGGCTGCCGTCGGCATGATCTTCGAGGGGATGCGGAGCGAGGCGCTCGGCGTTGTGGAGACCGTTCGCAGTCGTTTCGACGGGCGGCGGCGGAATCCGTTCGACGAGGCCGAGTGCGGGCACCACTACGTCCGCGCGATGGCGAGTTGGGGACTGGTTCCCGCGTGGACCGGATTCGCCTACGACGGTGTCGATCGCACCCTGCGGTTCGCGGCAGCGAACGCCGAAGGCGGGTCGTCGCCGGTGCGGTGGTTCTGGTCGAACGGTGACGCCTGGGGGACCGTGGACCAGCGGCCCGGCGAGGCAGGCGTCGACGTCACCGTGCACGTGATCGAGGGCACGCTCCGCGTCCGCGAACTTTCCCTGGCGGGGGTGGGTGCAGTGGATCTCGGCGACCGCGAGGTCGGGGCGGGCGAGCAGATCGAGGCGCTGGTTCGGGCTTGATGTTGCGTGATGTGGGTGGGTACGACGGCGGCGCGTTACCAGGGCGGAGCGATTTCGTCACGGTTACGTTTCGGGTGTGGTGTCGGCGACCGTTGATCAAGGTTGTTTGCCTACGATCCCGCAGGCGCCTCCTGCAGGATCCAGAGAGGAAGACAACCCGTGCCCATCCGCATCCTTGCCCAGCAGAACGGCCAACAGGCGAAGGTTCAGCTCGTTTTGCCCGACGATATTCACGACGGTCCGGTGTCGGCTGTCGGGACGTTCAACGACTGGACGCCGGGCCGGCATCGACTCGTCCGCCGTAGCAACGGCACGCGCAGCGTCACGGTGACGGTGCCGGCGGGCCAGGAGATCCGGTTCCGGTACCTCGGATCGGGCGGCCGGTGGTTCGACGACCCCGAGGGCGAACGAGACCACGACGGGTGCATCATCCGCCTGTGACGTACAGGCGCCCGTTGGATGACCGTCACGCGGTTTCGCGGAGGCCGAGAGCGTCCGGGGTGATGTCGATATGAAACTCGACGCCGAGGCCACGCGCGAGCCGTGACAGCGTCTCCAGCGAGGGCTCGTGCTCGCCAGCCTCGAGGCGAGCAACAGCCGGTTGCGCCATGCCGAGCTGGCGACCCAGCGCCGTCTGCGACAGGCCATGATCGATCCGGTACTTGATCACGCGCATGGCGACGGCATGTGCTAACGCGGTGCGGTCGTACTCCGCCCGCACCTCCGCATCTCGCAGATCCTCGGCGCGAATCTGCTGAGCACTCCTCATCTTTGAAAGCTTCGGCATCTTCAGTCCTCCTCCACTTCTGCAAGCCTGGCAAGTGCCCGCGCAGCAGCTCGCTCGAAGCCTCGACGATCGCCCTGAGCCTCTGGCCCGATAGCGGCGATGACGAACACGTGACCGATCTGGCTGTAAAGGGCCCGCCACGAACTTCGACCAGCCCTTGGGCGCAATTCACGCAACCCGGCAAAGGCCTGCACCGCACTCGTGTGGGGGTATCCCAACCGCGGTCCGAACGCTTCGAGCTTCTCTACGGCATGGATCAATGCATTTCGCTCCACCCTCGGCATTGCCAGTCGTTCCTGCTCAGCCTCTTCTCGGTAAACGACCTGCCACATCGAACCTCCAGACTATAACACGCGTGATATAGGACGTGGATGCCCGTCCTGTTACGTTGGCCAGCATTCCGTCGACCTTGATCCGTAGGCTAGGAGCGACCACCGACAATCCGAGTCTTGAAAGCCCAGCAAAACAAGGCCATCTAGCACGTCGTCCCCAAGAGATTCGCCGATCCGCGGGGTGCCTGAGACCCTGCCGGAATGGTTGCGGACCACGAGCCCTGCGTCAGCCCGGGGCTAGTCTGGTGCCGACATGGGGCACAAATGTCGGACGAAAGGACGGGTTGACATGCGGGTCGTCGTCATCGGAGCGAGCGGGCACATCGGCTCCTACCTCGTACCCCTCCTGGTCGACGCCGGCCACGAGGTCGTCACGGTCAGTCGCGGGCAGAGCGAGCCCTACCGCCGCCGGTCGGTGTGGGAGCGGACGGAGCAGATCGTCGCCGACCGGGTTGCGGAGGACGAGGCCGGGACCTTCGGCAAGCGCATCGCCGACCTCGGCGCCGACGCTGTCATCGACCTGATCTGCTTCGAGCCGGACTCGGCCCGTCAGCTGAGCGAGGCACTCCGCGGGCGCGTCCAACATGTGTTGCACTGCGGCACGATCTGGGTGCACGGCCCGGCGATCGAGACGCCGATGACCGAGGACGTACCCCGGCGTCCGTTCGGCGACTACGGCGTGAAGAAGGCGGCGATCGAGGCGTACCTCCTCACCGAGGCGCGCACCGGCCGACTGCCGGCCACGATCCTGCATCCGGGCCACATTGTCGGGCCAGGCTGGCGGCCGATCAACCCGGCGGGTCACCTGCAGCTCAGCGTGTTCGCGCAACTTGCGAAGGGTGAGCCACTGGCCCTTCCCAACTTCGGCCTGGAGACGCTCCATCATGTGCACGCCGATGACGTCGCCCGGTCGTTCATGGCGGCGCTCGAACGCCGGAACGCGTCGGTGGGTGAGAGTTTCCATGTGGTCTCACCGGCGGCGCTGACGCTGCGTGGCTATGCGGAGTCGGTCGCGTGGTGGTACGGGCAGGACGCCCGGCTGGAGTTCCTTCCGTACGAACGATGGAAGGACACCGTGGAGCCTGCCGACGCCGAGGCAACGTGGAACCACATCGCCCACAGCCCGAACTCGTCGGTGGCGAAGGCGGCCGCCCTGCTGGACTGGCGGCCGCGGTACACCTCGCTCGAGGCCGTCTACGAAGCCGTCTCGTGGTACGCGGCCAAGGGCGAGCTCCCCGCCCTCGACTGATCCACGTGGGCCGAGTGCGCCGTGTTGGTCGGGCCGAGTGTGTCGCCCCATTAGGTGCCTGGTCAGCCCGGTGGGCGGCCTGGTCAGCCTGGCGAATGGGCGCTGGCGAGGTGTCGTTGCCTGGCCCTGGTTTTTCTGGCCTGGTCAGCCAGGTAAGTGGCCTGGCCCGGCGTCGGCGAGCATCCTGTGCAGGTGAGCGACCGGGCACGGCGGGGGCATGACCAGGCTCGGCGTCCCCTGACCAAAACCTGGCGCCGCTGACCGGCCCCGGCGAGCCACCGGCACCGCTAACCGGCCCGCATTGTCGACCGGCCAACCAACACACGCGAGAGCCGAAGGTGACCACGTATGCGTGATCAGTTTCGCCGTATGCCGGCAAGGGACCTAGCCTCGCATCTGTCAGTGGAGAAGGAGTTGCCATGCCTGATGCCCGCGAACACGCTGAGCTGCTTGCCGACCTCATCGGTGCCGACGCGACTCCGGACTTGCTGACCGCCCTGGTCGACACGATCGTGCCCGCCGACGAGTGGCCGTCGGCGGCCGCGTCGGGAGGCCTGGGATTCCTGCACACGATCCTCACCGCCGACCGCCGCGAGTGGCTGCCACGGATCCGCGACGCGGTCGCAGCTGTCGTCGCGGCCACCCAGGAACTCGGGATCGGCGACTTCGTCTCCGCCGGCGAGCCTGAGCGGCTGCGGGTGCTGGACTCCCTGGCCGAGGACCGGGACTACCCCTGGTTCGCCACGCTCGTCCAGCACGGCTACTACGCCGATCCTGGCAACGGCGGCAACCTCGAAGCGGTGTCGTGGCGGATGCTCGGCTGGTCACCCGACCCTCCGGGCGGGTGGCCGGCGAGCGTGCGCACCGACGAGGGCGTGAGTACGCCGGAGGTCCTCGACCGCTCGGCAGTGATCCGGCGCGACCAGCTCCGGGACCGGTACGACGCGATCGTCGTCGGGTCCGGGGCCGGGGGAGGGGTCGCGGCCTGTGCCCTGGCCGAGTCCGGGCGTACCGTCCTCGTCGTCGAGCGCGGGGAACTGCCCAGCGCCGACCACCTCGCCACAGATCACCTCCGCAACGCCAGGACCGGCGTCGGCTTCGACGATCGCACCGCACCGCCCGCGGCCGACAACCCGCGGACGCTCGAGGTCGCCGGCACCGTCATCCCACTCGTCCCGACCGACGGCCGCTGGGGTGCCAACGCGATGACCGTCGGCGGTGGAACCCGCGTCTTCGGTGCCCAGGCGTGGCGGTTCGCGCCCGAGGACTTCGCGATGGCCAGTACGTACGGCATCCCGGACGGCAGCGCCCTCGCCGACTGGCCGGTCACCTACGCCGACATGGAGCCCTGGTACGACCGCGCCGAGTGGGAGATCGGCGTCAGTGGAAGCGCGGAGGGTGACACGTCAGGTGCGTGGCGGGCCCGCGACTACCCGATGCCTCCGGTGCCGTCCACCAGGCCCGCGGAGGTACTCGCGCACGGGGCGAAACGGCTCGGGATCAGCACCCTCGCCGTCCCGCTGTTGATCAACTCCCAGCCCTACAACGGCCGGAACGCCTGCGCGGGATGCGGCCAATGCGTGGGTTTCGCCTGCCGGGTCGAGGCGAAGAACGGTGCGCACAACACCGTCCTCGCACGGGCGCTCGCGACAGGACGCGCCAGCCTGCTCACCGGGACCCGGGTCGAGCGCCTGGTCACCGACGCGAAGGGTCGCGTGACGGCCGTCGCCCTGGTGGGAGCCACGAACGGTGCCATCTGGCGCCACGAGGTCGCCGCCGGCGAGTTCGTCGTCTCGGCCGGCGCCATCGAGTCCGCGCGGCTGCTGCTGAACAGCACGAGCACCCAGGAACCTGACGGTCTCGGCAACAACACCGACCAGGTGGGCCGGCACCTGCAGGGCCACGTCTACGTGGGCGCGACCGGGTTCTTCCCCGACCCGGTGAACGACGGGCTCGGGCCGGGTCCCGCCATCGCCACCAACGACTATCGGCACCACAACCCCGGCATCGTCGGCGGTGGCATGCTCGCCAACGAGTTCGTGCCCACGCCGGTGAGCACCCACGGGAACCTGCGCGGAGCCGGAGTCCTACCGCTGCACGGCCGCGAGGCGAAGCGACTGATGCGTCACTACCTTCCGCGCGCACAGCGGTTGGCCGGCCCGATCCAGGAGGTCACGACGGCCGGTGCGCGGGTACGCCTCGACCCGGACGTCAAGGACCGCCTCGGTATTCCGGTGGCCCGCCTGTCCGGCTCCCTCCACCCGGAGGACCTGCGTGCACACGAGTTCCTGACCAGTCGCGCCGCCGAGTGGCTCGACGCCAGCGGCGCCACGGTGGCGCAGGGGATGGGTCGCCGGCGTACCGTCCACGGCGGGCCGAGCTCTGGACAGCATCAGGCCGGAACCGCGCGGATGGGGACCGACCCGGCCAGCTCGGTGACCGACCCGTGGGGACGCGTCTGGGGCCACGACAACGTGCGCGTTGCCGACGGCTCGCTGCACGTCACGAACGGTGGCGTGAACCCGGTTCTGACCATCTTCGCCAACGCGATGCGGGTCATGGACCACATGGTGAGGTGACCGGTCTGTCGGACCGGAGTCCGAAAGTTTTCGGTCGATTTCCCTCCTCGTCCCGTGGCCGGGACCGTAGCGATGAGTCGTGTCTGCCAGGCGTGAACTCGCTGGCCGGTCGCGGAAGGAGCATCTTGACGCGCGAGCGTCACGCGAACTACCGTCCCCAGCACTCAATCGCAACTTTCGGCCGGGATTCGAAAGACGCCGCACCACAGGTCCCGAGTCAACCGTGCGTCGGCAGCTGATCCAGGGAGAGCGATGAAGACCCGGGAGCTGGGATCGACCGGCCTGGCCGTGACGCCACTCTGCGTCGGTACGAGTCCGCTCGCCAGCATGCCCAACCTCTACGGGTACGAAGTGGAGACCGACCGCGCGGTCGCGACGATGCGGCATGTCTTCGAGGGACCGATGAACTTCGTCGACACCTCCAACGGCTACGGCAACGGTTCGAGCGAGAGCCGGATCGGCACGGCCCTCCGCGAGATCGGCGGCCTACCGGACGGGTTCGTCCTCGCCACCAAGGTCGATCCCGACCCAGCGACCGGAGACTTCTCCGGCAAGCGGGTTCGCATCTCGGTCGAGGAGAGTCTCCAACGCCTGGGCGTCGACCACCTGCAACTCCTCCACCTGCACGATCCGGAGCGGATCTCCTTCAGCGAGGCGACGGCCCCCGGCGGGGCCGTCGAGGCACTGGTCGCGTTGCGGGACGAGGGTGTCGTCGACCACCTCGGTGTCGCCGGCGGACCGATCGACGAGATGCGCCGCTACGTCGGTACGGGTGTCTTCGAGGTCGTTCTCACCCACAACCGTTACACCCTGCTGGACCGGTCGGCCGGCCCGCTGCTCGACGACGCGGCCGCGCGCGGGGTCGCGGTCCTGAACGGCGCCCCCTACGCGGGCGGCATGCTGGTCAAGGGCCCGAAGGCGCAACCGAAGTACGGCTACCGCCCGGGCGGCGCGGACCTCCTCTCTCGGGTCGCCGCAATGGAACGCGCCTGCTCCGCGCACGAGGTCCCGCTCGCCGCCGCCGCACTGCAGTTCTCGATGCGGGAGAGCCGGATCGCGTCGACCGTCGTCGGCATCTCGGCGCCCGAACGCGTCGAGCAGACCCTCGAGCTCGCCCGGTGGCCGGTCCCTGACGTGTTGTGGACCGAGTTGGAAGGGCTCGTCCCGGCGGCCGAGACCTGGTGGGGGTGACCTGGTGAGTCCCGCAACCGCGGCGCGCTACGGCATCGTCGGGAGTGGTTGGCGTTCGACGTTCTTCCTACGCCTGGCGCGGCTGATGCCCGAGCGGTTCCAGGTGACCGGTGTGGTGACGCGGACCGCCGAACGTGGCGCCGAGGTCGAGGCCGAGTGGGGCGTACGCACCATTCGTACGATCGCGGACCTGGTGGCGGCCGACCGGCCGGACTTCGTGATCGTCTCGGTGCCGTGGGCCGTGACGCCGCAGGCGACCAGGGACCTGGTGGCGCTCGACATGCCGGTGCTGGCCGAGACCCCGCCAGCACCGGACCTGGACGGTTTGCGGGACCTGTGGGCGGCGGTCGGCACGAGCGGTCTGGTCCAGGTGGCCGAGCAGTACATCTCCTATCCCGGCCACGCCGCTCGACTCGCCCTGGTACGCGACGGTGTGATCGGCAAGGCCACGTCGGCGCACGTCTCCTCGACCCACCTCTACCACGCGGTGTCGATGATCCGACACCTGCTCGGCGTTGGCTTCGCGCCGGTCACCGTCTCGGCGCAGGCGTTCTCAGCTCCCCTGGTCAATCCGCTGACGCCCGCCGGGTGGACCGGTGACAGCACCCCGCAGGACCTCGCCACCACGCTCGCGACGCTCGACTTCGGCGGGTCCGTCGGGCTCTACGACTTCACCGAGAACCAGTGGTGGAATCCCTTGCGCAGCAGGCGAATCGTGGTCCGCGGATCACACGGCGAGATCGTCGACGACCGCGTCGTACGCATGGCCGACCCGACGACGCCCGTCGAGTCCTTCCTCGTCCGCCGGCAGTCCGGGATCGACCTCAACCTCGAGGGCTTCGACCTGGACCACGTGAGCTTTGAGGGAAGGGTCGTCTACCGCAACGCCTTCCAGGGTGCGCGGTTGGCTGACGACGAGATCGCCGTCGCCTCCCTGCTCGAACAGACGGCGCAGTGGTGCCGCGACGAGGCGCCGCCGCCCTATCCGCTCGCCGAGGCCTGCCAGGACCACCTGATCAGCCTGGCGATCGGCGAGTCCGTGCGGACGAAGGACTCCGTCACGACCAGCCAGGAGGCGTGGGCGCGATGAAGGCAGCGGTGTTCTACGAACCAGGCCGGCCGTTGGCCATCGAGGACGTCACGCTCGATGCCCCCCGGGAGCGCGAGGTGCTGGTCCGGGTCGAGGCGGCGGGTGTCTGTCACACGGACCTGCACTACATGACCGGGGACCTCGCCTGTCCCACACCCGCCGTACCCGGTCACGAGGGTGCCGGCATCGTCGAGGAGGTCGGACCCGGCGTCACCACCGTCAGCCCGGGCGACGCGGTCGTCCTGATGTGGCGCCCCCGCTGCGGCAGGTGCAGGTTCTGCGCTGAGGGGCGTCCCGCGCTGTGCGAGTCCGCGAAGATCCAGAAGGCGACCGGTGGACTGCTCGACGGCACGACCCGGCTCCGCCTCGACTCCGGCCAGGAGGTGAAACACCTGCTCGGAGTGTCCTGCTTCGCCGAACGCTGCGTCGTCGCCGAGCAGTCGGTCATCCGCGTCCCCACCGACATCCCGTTCCGGATCGCCGCGCTGGTCGGCTGCGCGGTCATCACCGGCATGGGCGCCGTGCTCAACGTGGTGGGCAACGCCGCGGGAGCGAGCGTGCTGGTGCTGGGCGCGGGCGGTGTCGGGCTCTCCAGCGTGATCGGCGCGAAGCTCGCCGGCGCGCACCCGCTCATCGTCGCCGACGTCGTGCCGGACAAGCTGGCGCTCGCGACCCGCTTCGGAGCGACCCACACGATCGACGTGAGTACGACCGACCTGGTCCCCGCCGTCCACGACATCTGCCCCGGCGGCGTCGACTGGGCGCTGGAGGCGATCGGCCGTACGCAGACGATCGAAGAGGCGCTGTCCTGCCTGCGTACCGGCGGATCGGTCGTCGCGATCGGACTCGGCAAGGTCGGCGCGACGTTCCAGGTGCCGCTCAACGAGCTTGTCCAGCAGGAGAAACGGGTCATCGGCAGTCTCTACGGCTCGGCCAACACGCTGACCGACATCCCCAAGCTGCTCGCGCTCTACCAGGCGGGGCGGCTTCCGTTGGAGGACCTGCTCGGCAAGGCGTACCCCCTGACCGGTGTCAACGACGCCTACCGCGCGCTCGTCGATGGAGCGGTCGGGCGCGCGGTGATCCTGCCGAAGAGCTGATCCTGCAGAAAGGGCGAGTCTGCTGAGAGGCCGGACCTGCAGAAAGGAAGTGGTGCCCGTGCCAGCTGAGTACGCCAGGTACCCCAGCCTGCGCGACCGGGCGGTCTTCGTCACCGGCGGTGCCACTGGCATCGGCGCCGAACTGGTCTCACAGTTCGCCGCACAGGGTGCGAAAGTGGCGTTTGTCGACATCGATGGCGACGCGGGCGCCGCGCTCGCGAAGCAGGTCGCGGTTCAGGGTTCACCCGCTCCCCGCTTCGAGGTCTGCGACATCCGCGACATCGACGCGCTGCAGGGATGCATCGCCGACGCGGCGCAGGAGATCGGTCCGATCCGTGTGCTCGTCAACAACGCGGCCAACGACGATCGCCACGCGGTCGACGAGGTGACCCCTGAGTACTGGGACGACAAGATGGCCGTCAACCTTCGCCCGCACTTCTTCACCATGCAGGCGGTTGCGCCGATGATGCGTGCGGCCGGTGGGGGCTCGATCGTCAACTTCGGCTCCATCACCTGGCGCGGCGGGTTCGGCGGGCTTCCTGCGTACGCCACGGCGAAGGCCGCCATCGAGGGGCTCACGCGTGCGATGGCCCGCGACCTCGGCCCGGACGGCATCCGGGTCAACGCCGTGGTGCCGGGCTGGATCATGACCGAACGCCAGGTGAGGACCTGGATCACACCCGAGGCCGAGGAACGCATCGCGCGATCCCAGTGCCTGAAGGACAAGTTGGTACCGGCCGACGTCGCCCGCCTCGTCCTGTGGCTCGCGGCCGACGACAGCCGGATGTGTACGAATCAGATGTGGGTGATTGACGGTGGCTGGATCTAACGGTACGGACGAGCGGTCGAACACCGTTCAGGCAATGGGGACCCCTGGGACGATGGGGCCGCCGGCCCCGAAGGCGATGGTCACGATCGCCAAGATCGCCCGCGAGGCGGGAGTTTCGGTGTCCACGGTGAGCAAGGTGCTCAACGGCCGCGAGGACGTCGCACCGTCCACGCGCGCCCGGATCCAGGGACTGCTCACCGAGTCCGGCTATCGCCGGCGTGGCGCGGGACCGCGCCAGCGGGTCGGCCTGGTCGACTTCGTCATCACCGAGCTCGCCTCGCCGTGGGCCTGTGAGGTCCTGCGTGGAGCGGAGCAGGAGGCGCACCGGGGCGGCGCCGGGCTGGTCATCACCGCGACGCACAACCGCAACGCTGACGCGCGTCCGTGGTTGCAGACCCTTGCCGCACGCCGCTCTGACGGCGTGGTGTTGGTGGTGTCCCGGCTGCCGGCCGCAGCAGCCGAACGACTGGCGGCGATGCACACACCGTTCGTCCTCGTGGATCCGGTAGGTGGTTTCGACCCGGCGATCCCGAGCGTCGGTGCGACAAACTGGGCCGGTGGGCTGGCCGCCACCGAGCACCTGGTCGAACTCGGCCACCGGCGGATCGGCATCGTCACCGGCCCTCCGGAGCTGCTGTGCAGTCAAGAACGCCTTGACGGCTACCGGGCCGCGTTGCGGCGTGCCGGTATCGGGATCGACGAGTCGCTGGTGCGATTCGGGAACTTCTTCGCCGACGGTGGTCGTCGAGGCGTCGCTCAGCTGCTCGACCTGGACGACCCGCCCACCGCCATCTTCGCCGGCAACGACGTCCAGGCGAGCGGGGTCTACGCCGAGGCCTACCACCGCGGGCTGCGCATTCCCGACGATCTCAGCGTCGTGGGCTTCGACGACGTGGAACTCTGCGAGGTACTGTGGCCGCCGCTCACCACAGTCCGGCAGCCGCTGTCGGAGATGGCCCAGCTCGCCACCCGGACGGTCCTGGAGAAGGCCGAGCGTGACGCCGAACATCCGATCCGGATCGAGCTCGCCACCAGCCTCGTTGTCCGAGAAAGCACCGCGTCCCCGCGCTGACGTCGCCGGCAGTCACGGGTACCCAGGCAGGCTCCACGGAGGCGCGCCGCCGGGTGAGGCGGCACATGCGCCAGCCGCGGGGGCCCGCGCATGCCAGCCGCGGGAGCCGCACATGACCACGCTGAGCATGCCTGTGGTACCGCAACAGGTGTCGACACCAGTCCCGGGATCCGTACGCATGCTCAGCGTGGTCATTTGCCGCTCCGCCCAGGCGGCGGTCGCAACCCCAGATCAGCTGCGAGCGAGGAAGACGCCCCACACGAGGTGGCCCTCACGTCCGCCCGTCACCCAGTGCTGGAGCCCGACCTTCATGTTGTCGAGGTAGTCCTGGCTGATCTGGCTCGCCAGCTCCGGCTCCTGCCGCGTGGTCTCGTCGAGTACCCGCTGGTAGTGCGCGGCGAGCTGCGGGGTCAGGTCGTCGAACTCCACCGAGGCCAACCCGAGGCGAGCGAGCTCGCGACGGTAGTAGGCCGGCGTACCCATCGTGTCGAGCTTCAGCCGCTTCAGGATCGGGAGGAGCGCCTCCCGTGGGCACCCGTCCGACGCCATCGGGTCAGTGAAGATCAGTTGGCCGCCCGGGCGGAGGACCCGCGCCGCCTCCTCCAGGACACGGGAACGGTCACCGCTGTGCAGCATCGCGTCCTGTGACCACACGACGTCGAACCGGTTGTCCTCGAACGGAAGGTCCTCGAACGACCCGTCGACGACCTCGATCTGCTGGTCGAGATGCTGGTCGACGTTCAGCTCGCGGTTGCGGGAGTTCTCCACCTCGCTGAGGTTGAGGCAGGTGACGTGGCAGCCATGCTTCGCCGCCAGCTGCCGCGCGGCACCGCCGAAGCCCGATCCCAGGTCGAGCACCCGGGTACCCGGCGGGAGGTCGAGCTTGTCGGCAAGATAGTCGACCGTGCGCCTGCTTGCCGCCGCGATATCGGTGGTCGCGTCGTCATAGAGTCCGACGTGAATGTCCTCGCCGCCCCAGATCGCCGCGTAGAACGTGTCGGCGTCAGCGGAGTTGTAGTAGTCACGTGCGGTGTGGACCGCTGAGGAATAGGTCTCAGTCATCTCATCTCCCGCGCGATAGGACTTCTCCGCCACATGGATGAAGAAATCCGGCTCACTTTCCGGGTGAGTGTCCTGGAAATCCGCATAGGTATCGACCCGCTGGAATCCCACGTCACGCATCAACCGACGCATGTAGTCCTTGCGCAGCGGATACATGTTGAGGTGGTACTGCGAGTCGTCGGGGAATGTGTAGCGGAACCGGGCGAGACCGTCGTCGACGTGTTCGGGCTCGGCCGAAACTTCCTCGCCGCAGTAGTAGTACGTGTGCCGATTCGAGTAGGCGCCGTCTAACAGTGCGTCATAGTTCCGCTGGTCGATGATGAGCACGCCGTCATGCTTGAGCATCGCGTAGAACTCGGCGAGGGCCTTGCGTCGGTCGCGCTCGGAGAACAGGTGCGTGAACGAGTTGCCGAGGCAGACGATCGCGTCGTACTCCCCGTGCACGTCGCGGTTGAGCCACCGCCAGTCGGCGTGAACGACGCGCAGGATGTGGCCGCCACGCTCCCGTGCGTTCTCGAACGCCTTCGCCAGCATGTGCGGGCTGCCGTCGGCGCTCACGGTCTCGAAGCCTTCTTCAAGCAGGCGTACCGAGTGGAAGCCGGTGCCAGTGGCGACGTCGAGGACGGTGCGCACGTTGCGGGCCTTCAACTGGTCGATGAAGAACCGACCTTCACTCAGCGCACGCTTCTTCCAGTCGATCAGCTCGTCCCACTTCTCGACGAAGCTGGTGACGTACTCCTGCGTGTAGTGGTCGGTGTCGCGCACCTCGATCGGGTTGTCGCCGAATTCCTGCTGGCCTTCTTCGTCATGACTCGCAGACCCGTTCGCCTGGTCAGGCAAAGGCGTGTGTGTGTCGGTGGCTGATCGGGCAGGGTCCTGGACCTTTCGCGCCACAGCATGCACTCCCAGGTGCTCGAGATCGTCAGCTTTCGGCCGGATTCGGACCCATGTTCAAAATGGGTCTCGCATGGCTGTCGCGCTTCGGGAAATATCCCGCCATCGGCCCGGCGTCGTTGCCGGGCCGCGGGCGCCACAGCGAATTGTGCCAACCGCGGCCTGCGGGACCAAAGCTAAGCGACGTGGGTCCAACTTATCAACACATGTCCGGAGTGGTCTATTGACTGTCTGTTGCATCGTACAGAACCGTACAGACAAGCGGCGGAATCCCCTTGTGGGGTAGGGGATTCCGCGTCTTCGCTGCCTTGAAGGAATCTGTCCGGATATGGCATTGCATGATTTTTCGGGATGTTCACCTTCCACCCGTTGAGGGTGCCTCTGTGGTGTCCGCCGGAGTTCGGGTAAAGTGCTGGAGCCGTTTCGGCGGGCCGGATCCTGGTCGCCCCCGTGGCGGCACCAGTCCATGGGGGCGCACGTGAGCAGATCCGACGCACTGGAGCGAGGTCGTGCGGCCTACGACCGGCACGCGTGGTCCGAGGCGCACCTGGCTCTGACCGCGGCCGACGGCGAGGCGCCCCTCGGTCCGGACGACCTGGAACGCCTGGCGATCGCGGGCTACCTGATCGGTGGCGACGGTGACGGAGAGTCATGGGCGCGTGCGCACCGCGGATATGTCGACGACGCTCGCCCGGAGGACGCGGCGCGCTGCGGGTTCTGGCTCGGCTTCTTCCTCCTCCAGCGCGGTGACTTCGCCCGCGGCAGCGGGTGGCTCGCCCGGTCCCAGCGCCTCGTCGACGAGGCCAACCGCGAGTGCGCTGTGCAGGGCTACCTCCTCGTGCCCGCGGCGCTGCGGAGCCTTGACGAGGGCGACGCGGCACATGCGTACGACCTCTTCCGGCGGGCGGCCGAGATCGCCGAGCGATGCGGCGACGTAGATCTGCTGGCCATCGGTCGGCTCGGCCGCGGGCAGGCGCTCATCGGACTCGGCGACCCGGTTGCGGGTGTCGCGCTGCTCGACGAGGTGATGGTCGCGGTCACGTCCGGCGAGGTGGGGCCGATGGTCGTCGGGGTCGTCTACTGCGCGGTGATCGAGGCCTGCCAGGAGATCTTCGACCTGCCGCGGGCGCGGGAGTGGACGGCCGCGCTGACCCGCTGGTGCGAGTCGCAGCCTGACCTGGTGCCCTACCGCGGGCAGTGCCTGGTGCACCGAGCCGAGATCATGCAGGTCAACGGTGCCTGGCCGGACGCCATCGACGAGGTACGCCAGGCCTGCGACCGGTTCCTGGTTCCCCACGGCCACCCTGCCGCCGGGGCGGCGTACTACCAGCGGGCGGAGCTGCACCGGCTGCGCGGCGAGTACGGCCTCGCCGAGGAGGCGTACCGGCAGGCGAACCACTGGGGTCGCCCGCCGCAGCCGGGGCTGGCGCAGCTACGGCTCGCCCAGGGCCGTGCCGGCGCGGCCGCCGCCGCGATCAGCCGTGCCATCGAGGCGGAGCGTGAACGCGTGCGCCGCCCGCGCCTCCTCGCGGCGTACGTCGAGATCATGCTGGCGATCGACGACATCGACGCGGCCCGGGAAGGGGCGGCCGAGCTGACCACGCTGGCAGGCGACGTCGCCGCACCATTCCTGCGCGCCACGGCCGCGCAGGCCGAGGGTGCCGCCGCCCTCGCCGGAGGCGACGCCGAGGCAGCCCTGGCCGCGCTCCGGCCAGCGCTGCGGACCTGGCACCAGGTCGACGCGCCGTACGACGTCGCCCGCGCCCGGGTGCTCGTCGGCCTCGCCTGCCGCCAACTCGGCGACGAGGACACCGCGGAGCTGGAGCTCGACGCCGCCCGCGCGGTCTTCGAGGACCTCGGCGCCGCCCCGGACCTCGAGCGGGTCCGGGCGCTGAGCGAGCCTCCTCAGGGTCCCGAAGGGGAGACGCCGCCGGTCGGCCGCCCGGAGGCCGCGGGCGGGCTGACGGCTCGCGAGCTGGAGGTCCTGAGGCTGGTGGCGTCCGGCCGAACCAACCGTGCCATCGCGCAGGAGCTCGTCCTCAGCGAGAAGACGGTGGCCCGCCACCTCAGCAACATCTTCGGCAAGCTGCGCCTGTCGTCGCGCTCGGCGGCCACGGCTTACGCCTACGAGCACGACCTGGTGTAACGCCTCAGCGCTTCCGCCTTCCACCGAGGCGTACGCAGGAATACCCACGTCCGGCGCCATCCCCTCCCCGCCAAGCCGCTGACCTGCGAGGTTCTGCCGATGCGGGACGACCCTCCCGCCTCCTAGCGTGCCGATAGGCGCACCGTGGGCGTGCGTACGGATCAAGGAGCTACGTGATGACCAGCGGGAACGACACCACCGGCCGGACCGCCACCAGCGGCGGCGACCCGCCGGCCGAGGCTCGGAAGCGGCTTCTCGCGGGGATCGGCGTCGTCGAGCGACGACTGGACCTGGGCGACATCTCCACCGCCGTCCTGGAAGGCGGCGAAGGTCCACCGGTCGTCCTGCTGCACGGCCCTGGCGGGAATGCCACGCACTGGCACCGGGTGCTCCCCGACCTCGTGGCCAACCGTCGCGTCATCGCGCCGGACCTGCCCGGCCAGGGTGCCACCGAGGTAACCGGCGCGCCGTTGGACGCCGACCGGGTGCTCGACTGGCTCCTCGACCTGATCGACCGGACCTGCGCGTCGCCGCCCACGCTCGTGGGGTTCGCGCTGGGCGGTGCGATCGCCGCACGGTTCGCCGCCGACCACCGCAGTCGAAACCGCACAGACAGCAGCACAGGAAGCAAAGGAAACGCAGGAAGCGCAGACACCGGCGGCAGCGGCTCCGATTCCCGGCTCGACCGTCTCGTCCTCGTCGACGCGCTGGGCCTCGTACCGTTCGATCCGGCGCCCGACTTCGGCGTCGCTCTGAACGACTTCCTCAGCCAACCCACACCTGGCTCCCACGACCGGCTGTGGCAGCACTGTGCGCTCGACCTCGACACGCTCCAGAGCCGGCTGGGCGGGCACTGGGACGACTTCCGGGCGTACAACGTCGACCGCGCGCAGACGCCGAGCGTGCAGTCGAGCCTCCGCGCGCTCATGGCGGCGTTCGGTGGACCGGCGATCCCGGCCGAGGACCTGGCGCGGATCAGTGTCCCGACGACCCTCGTCTGGGGTCGCCAGGACCTCGCGACGCCGCTCCACGTCGCCCAGGCAGTGAGCGAACGGTACGGCTGGCCGCTGCACGTCATCGAGGACTGCGGCGACGACCCGGCGGTCGAGGCGCCCGAGAAGTTCCTCGGGGCGCTCCGTTCCGCACTTTCTGCCCAGAGCGTCGTCAGGAGCGCGTCATGAACCGGCCGTCCGTTCGTACGCAGGAAACCGTCGACACCTTGGTGATCGGGGCCGGACAGGCGGGACTCGCCACGAGCTACTGGCTCACCCAGGCCAGTGTCCCGCACCTGCTCGTCGAGAGTCGGGACACGCTGGGCGGTGCCTGGCACGATCGCTGGGACAGTTTCTGTCTCGTCGCGCCCAACTTCACGCTGGTCCTGCCCGGCATGCCGTACGACGGCCCCGATCCTGACGCCTTCATGCCGCGCGCGGGGGTGGTGGACTACCTCCGGAAGTACGCGGCGTCGTTCCACGCGCCCGTCCGCTTCCGCACCTCCGTACGCCGACTTGCCGCCGTCGACGGCGGGCTCGTGGCGGAGACCGACGACACGACGTTCCTCGCGCGCAACGTCGTTCTCGCCACCGGCGCCTACCCGGTGCCGAAGGTTCCACCGGTCGCCGGGCAGCTCGCACCGCACCTCCTGCAGATCCACTCCCAGGACTACCGCCGGCCGTCGCAGCTCGCCGACGGTGGAGTGCTCGTGGTCGGCACCGGACAGTCGGGTACGCAGATCGCGGAGGAGTTGCACGACGCCGGGCGCGAGGTGCACCTTGCCGTCTCGACCTGTCCCAGCGCTCCGCGGCGCTACCGGGGACATGACGTCGTCTGGTGGCTGATGCAGACGTTCCTGCACGGCGCCGAGGTGGGTGTGCCGTTCCCGACCGTCGCCGACCTGCCCTCGCCGGCGGCGAGATTCGGCTGCGACCCGCACCTGTCCGGGAAGGACGGCGGGCACGACATCAGCCTGCGGCAGTTCGCCCGGCAGGGGATCCGGTTGTACGGACGGCTGGAGCGGGCGTCCGGTTCGGCGGTCGGGTTCTCGGCCGACCTTGCCGAGCGGCTCGCCCTCGCCGAGACCGGTTTCGACAAGGAGTTCCGGCCACTGTTCGACGCCTACATCGACGCCGCAGGCATCGACGCACCACCGGACGACCGTCCGGCGTACGACGACTTCACGCCGGAGACCGTGACCGAGCTCGACCTCGACGCCGCTGGCGTCACCACCGTGGTGTGGGCCACGGGTTACCAGCTCGACTTCAGCTGGGTCGACCTCCCGATCCTCGACGAATGGAGCTATCCGCGGCACGAGCGAGGCGTCACGACCCATCCGGGGCTCTACGCGGTCGGGCTGCCGTGGCTGCATTCCGAGCCGTCGTCGGTGTTGGCCGGCGTCGGTGACGACGCCGCCCACATCGTCGACCACCTCGTGGCGCGGAACGCCGGACGGTGAGCGGAACCTCCACACGGGCGGGGCTCGGTAACCGCATTCATGGTGACCGTCGTCGCCGCCATCTCCCGAGCCGGCGCCGGGACATGCGTACTCTCATCGCTTCGGCCTCTGGATCGGTGTGGCCGCGACCGTGACCAGGCGGCGTCCCGCGGTGTCGATCACCTGGAGTTCGGCGAGCTCGGCGGCGCGGAACTCGCTCATGCCCTCGACGTCGAGCCCGTCGTCGTAGGTCACCCGCCACGACGCCACGGTCTCGGTCCGGCCGTCGTGTGCCTTGGCGACCAGGCGGCACGAGGTGAGCGGTGGGAGGCCATGCAGGGTCATGTCGATCCGGGTGCCCCAGGGCTCGTCGCGGACGCTGGTGGTGGCGATGACGCCGTACGCCGAGCTGCCGGCCACCAGTGGGGTGTGGTCCGGTGTCAGCAGCTCGCCACGCGCCACCGCCACCCCGACGACGGAACCGCCGAGCGCGACCGCCGCGGCGATGCCCAGGGCAACGCGGCGGCGCCGCCAGCGGACGCCCCTCACCTTGGCGGCCTGGTCGGTGCGTTCGGTCGCGATCGCGGCGAGGATGCGGTCGAGCAGGTCGTCGACCGCTTCGCTCTCCTGGCTCATGTCGATGACCTCGGCGTCGCTGACCTCGGCGTCGCCGACCTCGGCGTCGCTGACCTCGGGGTCGACGATGCCGGCGGACCGCGCGGTCGCGAGCATCGCGGCGACCTCGGCGAGGTCGGACAGCTCGGCGCGGCAATGCGCGCAGGACGCGAGGTGGCGTTCGATCGCACGACGCTCCGGATCGTCGACGCCGAGGGCGTAGGCCCCCAGCCGGGGCGCGTGGGTGCAGCTCACGGTGCGGTCACCCCCCGTTCCTCCAGGGCCAGACGTAACGCCCGGAGGGCGTAGTAGGAGCGGGATCGGACTGTTCCGGCTGGTATGCGCAGGGCAGCCGCCGCGTCGGCCACTGACCTGTCCCGGAAGTAGAGCTCGACGATGACCTCACGGTGCGCTGGTGTGAGCGCTCTCAGCGCATCCGCGACCTGCCAGGCGAGCAGTGCCCGGTCGATGTCATCGGGACCCTCACGCTGGGCGAGGCCCTCGAACGGCGGCTCGCCCGGCAGCTCGGCCGGAACCTCACGGGGACGCCGCGTGGCGGCTCGGTGGCCGTCGACGACGAGGTTGCGAGCGACCCGGAACAGCCACGGCCGAGCGGTATCGGTCGTGAGCTTCCCCGAGTGCCGCCAGGCGCGGAGCAGGGTCTCCTGCACGATGTCCTCGGCCTTGCGAAGATCGCCGCCGACCAGGGCGCGGACGTAGCCGAGCAGGTGCTCGCCGTGTTCGGCGTAGAGGGCCCGGACCAGAGCCTCCTCCCGCGCCGCGAACTTCGTCATGCTGCTCACTACGTCGCCCGGTGATGCAGCGTTCAACTGATCGCCCTGTACGGACGGCTATGGCGATCCGGCCGCCCGGGGGTGTCAGAGACGGTGCTCAGAACCGCAGGTGGTCGGAGAAGATCGCCGCCGTCAGCCGTGGTCCGCGACGCCGGACGTGGGTTCGCCACTGCCCGCTGCCCCGGCTTCAGCCCCCCGCTGGTCCGCCATGGCGCGCACCTGAGGTGCGAGCGGTCGTGGGCGCAGCCGGTGATCGAGTTGGTGAACGACACTCGCCAGCTGGGTGGCCGCGTTCTCGACCGCCCAGTGCGCCCGGTCGCGTTCCGCGATGGTCACTGCGAGGGCGAGTGCGGTCAGCGCGGACGACGCGTCCAGGGCCTGGATGGTGAGGAGATTGGTGAACTCGTCGCCACCGGCGAACGGCCCGAAACCACCGACGGCGCCGTGGGACACGACGATCGTGGTGATCAAGGCGGCCGCGCTGGCGCCCGCGAGCTGGAAGCGGACGGCCGCCCAGATGAGGACGGGAAACACCAGGAACAACAGTTCGGTGGAACTATGCACCGCGGCCAGTGTCACCAGCGCGGCCACTGCCAGCATCGCGAAAGCCTCCGCGGCCCGGCGAAGTCGGAGCTGTCGTGGCCACCTCAGTCGACTCACGACGAGGATGAAGGGTGTGATGACGAGGACGCTTACCGCGGTGCTCGTCCAGTCCAGGAACCATTCGGTGAGAAAGGTCTCCGGTGGCAGCGCACCGGTGATATAGAGAGTCCCGGCCGAGATCGCCGAACTCACCAACGTTCCCAGGATCGCGCCCAGAAATACCAGGGCGAGCAGATCTCGTAGCCGGTCCAATCCGTTCTGGAAATGTGCCATGCGGAGCAGGAGGACCGCGAGGACGACCCCGAGGGTCGCCGCCAGACAGATCACGGCGGACACCAACGGTGGATGGTCGAGAATGATGAGGTTGACGAGGAATGAACCGAGCGCGACGCTCGGCCACATCCGAGGACCCAACAACAGCAGCGCGGCAAGGGCGACACCGGTCGGTGGCCACATGGTGCGCAGGGTTCCCGAGCCGAACTCCTGCAGAACGCCGAGCAGCGCGGTTCCGAGATAGACCCCGGCGAGCGCCACCATCACGAGAACCGTGACCAGATGTGTGCGGATCGCTCGTTGGCTTACCACGACGATTAACTGTACGCCAGCTTCTTGTGGGCTCTGCTTTCTCCAAAGCCGCCACAAAGGGACATGTGAACCATCTGCGCATTTACCCAGATGCCAGCTTTCGGTGTCTCGGAACATTCGTACCGAGACAATGGCAGCCGGTGCGGACGGAGAACTGGAAATGCGCCGCGTAGACATGCTGCGGGCGGCATGGTGGCGGTATGGACTGGTGGAACGCTCTCGACCCGGGCGTCCAGCGTGGCATCGGAATCGCCGCCCTCGCGCTCGCTGTCGTGATCATCATGCTGATCGTGCAACTGATCGCCTCGTGGCGGAGCAACAAGAGTGCCCTGAAACTTTTCGAACGACAGGCAGTCGAGCAACGCAACAACTGGCAGGCGTGGTCGGAGGAGCGGCAGCGGCGCAGATTGCTGGCTGAACGGCAGGAGGCATATGCCCGGTTCATGAGCCTCGCGAGCGAGTACGAACGGGTGGTCACCGATCTGCGTGCCCCGCGGCCGGATGCCAGGAACGTCGCCGCCCCGGGCGACTCACGCCATGCACGCAATGACCACGCACAGGCGGATCTGGATGCCACCGACCCGATGGCGGTCACGACCGCACTGGCGACCAGCGCGGCGAATGAGGTGACCACCCGGCAGGCACAGCTCCGCGAAGACCTTTCCCAGGCGCGCGAGGTCGTACGCCTGCTCGCGCCGTCCGACGTCAGGTTCGCGGCGGACCGGTGGTTCATCGATCTCGTCCGTGACGACCCGGCGGGCGTGCAACGCGCCAAGAACGACTTTCTCACCCATGCTCGCGCCGACATCGGCTCGGACAGGCCCGCGCCGCCGCCGGGACGCGACAACCCCAAGCGGCGTTGAGATCAGTCCGAGGCGGCTCCTCGGCGCATCGGGGTCCCTGCTCGTCATAGCGCGCGGCTCCCGCGAGCATCGCCTCGTCCGTCCCGGCGGCGCGCATCCGCGCGAGGCTTACGACTACTCTCCTGCCGGACGGGAGGTGATTGTCATGACAAGCCGATCCACGTACCTCCAGCTGGCCGACCAGCTGGCGCGGGAGCTGCGCGACGTACCATCCGGCACGAGGGTGGCCTCGGAGCATGAACTCGTCGCCAGCCAGGGCGTCAGTCGCCTCACCGCCCGCGCCGCCCTGCAGGAACTGGAGCATCGGTACCTGGTCCAGCGGATCCGCGGGTCGGGCACCTTCGTGCGGCGGCGCATCGACTACGTGATCAGCAAGGACCTGCCGCCGAGCTTCGCCGCGACCGTCGTCGCGGCCGGTGCGACGCCTGGCACCAAGCTGCTCGGCGTGCGCAGGCGGGCACCTCGGCCCGAGCATCCGTACGAGCCCGAGGTCGCCGCCGGTGGGGAACTCGTGGAGGTCCGCCGGCTCAACCTGGTCGACGGGGTCGTGGCCGGAGTGTGGACGACCGTGCTGCCCGGCAACCGGCTGGCCGGTATCGAGGAGCGGCTGGCCGACGACGTGTCGCTCTACACCTTGCTGTCCCAGGCGTACGGAATGACACTGCGAAGGTATCGGCACCACGTGTCACTCGACGTGCCCGACCTCGAGGTCGCCGCGCTGTTGGGCGATGACGCGCCGCGCCCGTGCTGGTACGCGGAGAGCCTCAACCGGATCGGGGGTACTCGGCAGCTGGGGGAGTACGCCGCCACGTGGTCCAATCCGCGGGTGCTTCGGGTGGTCTTCGAGATCGAGGGGGACGCCGCGATCGCCGAGGACACCGGCCTTTGACGGCAGGGTCCGGCTACGTCCCGGCAATGTCCAGCCTCGGGCGGGACGGCCAGGTCGTACGGCTGGCGCGGTGGCCGGCCTGGTGGTGATCCCGGTCAGTCTTTGCGGCCGGTCATGGCCGTGGACAGTCCGAGCCCGATCATGGAGAGTCCGCCGACACCGCCGACCAGTTCGGCGCGCCGGGGCGACCGCGCGAACCACGAGCGGACCGCGCTCGCGGTGACCGCCCAGCCGCTGTCGGAGACCAGCGCGATGAGGAACGGGACGACGCTCAGCACGAGCATCTGGCTCGGGATGTGGCCGGACGGCCGGTCGACGAACTGAGGGAGGATCGCGGCGAACATGATGTAGGCCTTGGGATTGGCGACGCCGACAGCGAATCCTTCCGACGCCGAGCGCACCAGGTTGCGTGGTGCATGGCCGATGCCACCGATCTCGGGGGTGAGCTTGCGGCGGTGCCTGAGCGCCTGGATGCCGAGCCAGACGAGGTACGCGGCGCCGGCGTACTTCACGATCGCGAAGACGAGCACTGACCGTTCGACGATGAGCCCGATCCCGAGGGCTACGCACACCGCGACGACATACATGCCGACGGCGTTGCCGGCGACCGAGGCGAGGGCGGTACGCCGACCATGGGCCAGCGCGCGACCGACAACGAACAGCACACTTGGCCCGGGGATCACGATGACGATGAACGATGCCACCGCGAAGGCGGCCAACTGCTCCGAAGACACCATGTCGGGAGAGTACAGCGGGCATGCCGAGGACGCCTTTGCACAAGCCCTGCCCGCGGGCGGACCTGTCCTCGCCGTCGATCGTCGAGGGCTCAGGTCACTCCGGGGGCAGGCCGTGGCCGCGGCGGCGGTAGAGCTCGAGGACCTGTTCGCGTGGGATGACACCACACCGGCCTGCCCAGGCTTCGTAGTCGCTCACCAGTGCGGCCACCAGGTCGGGATGCTGGTCGGCGAGGTCATGCAGCTCGGTGCGGTCGTCGAGGAGATCGTAGAGCTCCCACGGCGTTCCGTGCTTGCGGACAATCTTCCACCGGCCCTTGCGTACCGCACAGTTTCCCTCGTGCTCGAAGTACAACGGACGATCCGCGACGTCTTCTCCGCGCAGGGCGGGCATCATGCTCACGCCCTCTGCAGGCGGCACCGCGTGCCCTGAGCGCTCCTCCGGGTAGGTCGCGCCGGCCGCGTCGAGGAGAGTCGGAAGGACGTCGACGAGCTGGTACGGATGATGGTTGGTCGCGCCGCTCTCCTCGAGCCCGGCCGGCCAGTGCACGATGAGGGGCGTCGCGATGCCGCCTTCATGGACCCAGTGCTTGTATTCCCGGAACGGCGTGTTGGACAGGTTCGCCCACTCCCGGCCGTAGCTCTGATAGGTCGCCTCGGACCCGGGCATCGTGCCGGGAACGTTTCCCGGCACGACCGGATCGCCTTCGCGGGTGTGTTCCTTCATGGGTACGAAGCTCGTGACGAACTCCTTCACCTCCTCCGGCGGCATCTCCTCCGCGCAGCCGCCGTTGTCGGACAGGAAGACGATGAGCGTGTTGTCCAGCTGGCCGAGGCGTTCGAGGGTGGCGACCACCTTGCCGACGCCCTGGTCCATGCGGTCGACCTGGGCGGCGTAGACCTCCATCCGCCGGGCCTGCCACTCCTTGTCCGGCACGTCGTCCCACGCCGCTACCCTCGCATCGCGTGAGGACAACTTCCAGGACGGATCGAGGATCCCCTCGGCGACCAGCCTGTCAAGACGCTCTTGACGGAGTGTGTCCCATCCGGCGTCGAACCGGCCACGGTACTTCGCGATGTCCTCGTCATGGGCGTGCAGCGGCCAGTGCGGTGCGGTATAGGCGAGATAGAGAAAGAACGGACGGTCGGACGAGTCGGCCCCATGGTCCTCGACGAACCGTACGGCGTTGTCGCTGATCGCATCCGTGTAGAAGAACGAGGGATCAAGGCCCTCGTCCTCGACGTTCCGCTCGCCGCGCACCAGGGTGCGTGGTTGGTAGAAGCTGCCCGCACCTTCGAGGGTGCCGTAGAAGCGGTCGAACCCCCGTCGGGTGGGCCAGGCTTCGTTGGGCGTCTCCATGTCGCTCGCCAGGTGCCACTTGCCGGACATGTACGTCGCATATCCCTTACTGGACAACGCTTCCGCGACCGTGACGCTGTGCTCCGAGAGATTGCCCGGATAGCCGTCCGGACTGTCGTCGAAGTTGAGGATGCCGATCCCGACCTGGTGGGGGTGAAGCCCCGTCACGAGCGATGCCCGCGAGGGTGTGCAACGCGCGGTGTTGTAGAACTGCGTGAATCTCGTGCCCTGGCGCGCCAACCGGTCAAGATGCGGCGTCTCGATCTCGCCGCCGTAACAGCCGATGTCGGAAAAACCCATGTCGTCGGCCAGGATCAGAACGATGTTGGGGGAGGTTCGAGTCACGGGAAACCTTTCGACGACACCGGTTACCGGTCTTCAGCCACGACGGGTGAGGGGGCGGGATCGGGATCCTGCGGCCCGGCGTCGTCGACGGGTCGGCGGTAGGTCTCGGGAAGGAAGACGAGAGACACGACGGTGATGAGTGCGATGAGAAGGACGTAGAGCGCCACCGGCCAGGACGTTCCGTCGAACCTCGCGACCAACGCCGTGCCGATCAGCGGTGCGACCGCACCGGACGGCAGCACCCCGATCTGGTAGACGACCGACATCCCGCTGTAGCGGACGCGGGTCGGGTAGATCTCGGCGAACATCGCGCCCTCGGGCCCGTACATCGTGCACGCGGCGATTCCCCAGCCGACGACGACCGCGACCATGATCAGCCACCGTGACCCGGTGTCGACGAGCACGAAGATGGGGAACGCACTGACCGCGGCCAGCAGCGCCCCCGCCATGAAGACCTTCCGCCGCCCCACCCGGTCTGACACCCGCCCGGCGAGGGGGATGACGAAGAAGCCGACCACCGAGGCGACGATCAGGGCGTCGAACATGTAGCTCTTCGGCAGGCCGAGCACGGCGACCGTGTAGGTCACGAGAAACGCGTTGTAGACGTTGAAGGTCACGCTCTCGCTCATCCGGGCGCCCATGCCGAGCAGGGTGATCTTCGGGTGCTGGCGTACGACGTCGAGGAGCGGGACCCGGGCCCGCTGTCTCGTACGGACGATCCGCTGGAAGGCCGGGGGTTCACTGATGCGGAGCCGGATGAAGAGGCCGACGGCGACCAGCACGATGCTCGCCAGGAACGGCACCCGCCACGCCCAGTCGACGAGGGCCGCGTCACCGAGCCGCCCGACCCCGCTGATCGCCAGCGTCGACAACAGCAAGCCCACCGGCACGCCGAGCTGCGGCCAGCTGCTGAACCATCCCCGTCTGCCGTCCGGCGCGTGCTCGACGCAGAGCAGGATCGCGCCGCCCCATTCGCCGCCGAGCCCGATGCCCTGGAGCATCCGCAGGATGAGAAGCAGGACAGGAGCCGCGGCGCCGATCTGTGCGTACGTGGGCAGCAGACCCATCGCGAACGTCGCCAGCCCCATGATCATCATCGTGACCACGAGCATCGGCTTGCGGCCGAGCCGGTCGCCGAGGTGGCCGAACAGCACGCCCCCGATCGGTCGGGTGACGAATCCCGCGGCGAACGTGCCGAACGCGACCAGCGTCCCGATCAGCGGGTCGAAGGTGGGGAAGAACTCCTGGTTGAAGACGAGTCCCGCCATCGTGGCGTAGAGGAAGAAGTCGTACCACTCCACCACGGTGCCGGCGAGGCTCGCCGCCGCTACCTGGCGGATGGACGCCTCCCGCCCCTCGCCTACACCGTCGCTGCTCCCGTCGCCAACTCGGCCGTTGGTTCCGGCGCCAGGTTCATCGCCGGTTCCGTCGTTCGGGCCTTCGCTGGTGAATGGGTTCCGAGGCATGTCGACCTCCCGGGTGCGACCGGAGTGTGCCGCTGGCCTGCTGCGTTCCGCTGGCGTCCCGCCTTGTTGTTCCGCGAACACTGCTGTCCCGGCAACGCACTGGACCCACAGAACCCTTGTGTCCCGTGGAAAAGGACAACAAGCTTCAGATCGGGACAGACGTCACTACTGTGTCGTTCGTCGCCGCGGACGGTCAACCCTCGCTGGGACAGCGGACCGAGACCGCCCGGGAGACCATGCAGGGTGAGAGAAGGGCTGAGACCGTGAACGGACTGCTCGGGCGAGCGGTGCAGGTCCTCGACGCACTCGGCAAGGCCGAGGCCGACCTGACGATCCGGCAGATCGCCAGTCGCGTCGACCTGCCGAAGAGTTCGGTGCAGCGACTGCTGCGCGGGTTGGTCGAGACCGAGTTGGCGATCCAGGATCCGGCGAACCGCCGCTACCGGCTCGGGCCGAGAACGCTCGCGCTGGGAATGGCCTACCAACGCCGGATCAACGTGCGGGCCGTCGCGCTGCCGCACATGGTCCGACTGCGTGACCGGACCGGAGAGACGGTCGGCCTGTCGATCCCGGTCGGCGAGGAAGTGATGCACATCGACCAGGTCGAGAGCAACGCCGAGTTACGTCGTACGTTCGAGATCGGTCGGCCATATCCGTTGTGGAGTGGGGCACCGAGCCGCCTGGTGCTCGCCGGGATGGCCGACAACGACGTGGAACGCATCGCGCGCGAGCGGACTCCAGGCGACGTCTCGCCAGTACGACCGCCGTTGCCGGTGGAACTCGTGCAGGCCGTGCGCACCGCGCGGATGCGGGGCTACGCGGCGGCGTTCGAGGAGACGATCGTCGGCGTCAACACACTCGCGGCTCCCGTGCGCGGGCACGCCGACCAGGTGGTTGCCACCATCTCGGTGACTGGACCGAGTGTGCGGCTCAACCGGACGGCGATGGACTCGATCCTCGCCGACCTCGTGACAACCGCGCAGGCGGTCAGCGTCGAGATCGGCGGCCGACAGGCATTCCACCCCCAGGTCCGCGCCCGGGCGCTGCAACGGTAGAGACCCCCGGCCAGCCTCGCCGCCGCCTGGAGCGACACGGGAGCGACACGGGGCGGCATGGGCCAGACCGGTGAGTGAGGGTGTCCTCGTCGGCGCCTTTGGGGCCGGGCCGTAACCTACGCCCATGAGGTTGCGTACCAGGTGGGCGTCGTGGTGCGGGCACCACTGACGGTCGGCGTCGTCGGACCCTCCGATCTCGTCCCCAGAGTCGCGTCCGTGGTCGACGACACTGCCGATCTTCGGGCGATCCGGTTGCCGTACCGCTGGGAGCAGGAGACCCTTCGCATCATCCGGGCGCGGGGGCACGAGGTCGACGGCTGGCTCTTCACCGGTGTGGTGCCGCACGCCATCGCGACCGCCGAACGCGCCGACGTCCTGCCCTCTGGGCACGTCTCCTACAGCGGAGTCACCCTCCTGGCGGCGCTACTGCGCCTTTCGCGCGACGGCGGTGACCTCAGCCTGGTCAGCATCGACACCCTGCAGCCGGTGGAGGTCGCGGAGACGCTCGCCGAGGCGGGGTTGGCCGAGACGTCCGTACGCACGATGGAATACGTTGCCTCCGTACGCTCTCGTGACGTCGTGGCGTTCCACCGCGAAGCCGCTCAGCGGCACGGCGCCACTGTCGCGATCACCTGCCTGCGGTCGGCGTACGACGTGCTGCGCAAGGAGATGCCGGTGGTCCGGCTGGCCCCCGCGCCGCGGGACATCCGGGAGGCGGTCGATGCACTGGCCCTGCGGATCCGCAGCGCACACGACTCCGACGCCCAGGTGGCGTTGGGCTTCGTCGAACTCGACATGGCCGACGGGGCGCTAGAACGCGACCTGGGTGAGCTCGGCGGGGCGGTCGTTCGGATCGACGAGGACCGCTACCTCCTGGTGACGACGCGAGGACCGCTGGAACGCGCGACCGCCGACTTCACGGCCGCGCCGTTCCTCGAACGTCTCGCCGCTCGCCACACATCGGTCCACGTCGGGTTGGGGCTCGCCCGATCAGCCGGGGAGGCGGCCGCCCGCGCGTCCCGGGCGCTGGCCCGCGCCAGGGCCGACGGCGAGGTCGCGGCCGTGTTCGCCGGGCCGCACGACGCGGACATCGTCCTCGCCCGGAGCCCAGGAACCGACCAGCCCGGCCCTACGGACATCGGTCGGCTCGCCCGGCGGCTCGGCATGAGCCGCGGAACGCTCCAGGCGTTGCGCGGTCTCGTCGAAGGGGCCGACGCCCAGGTGACCGCCGCCGAGGTGGCCGAGGCGTTCTCCATCCAGGAACGCAGTGCCCGCCGGCTGCTCAAGCGCCTCGAACGCGCCGGTGCCGCCGTCCCGGTCGGCACCCTCGCCGAAGGCCAGATGGGTCGTCCGCCGGTGATCTACCGCCTCGAGCTCTGAACGCGATCCGACCAGAAGCCGCGTTACCGCGTCACGGCGTTGCCGGCGACGAGCTGCGGCGGCGCAGGCGGGCGTCCACGATCGCCTGCGGTTGGTAGCCCGCGTCAGCTTCGTTGAGGGTCGTTCCCGGCGACACGATCTCGTCGATCCGGTCGAGGATGTCGTGGGAGAGCGACACCTTGTCCGCGCCGAGAGTCGACTCCAGGTGCTCCATCGTGCGCGGGCCGATGATGACCGAGCTCACTGCCGGATGTTCGAGGACGAACGCCAGAGCGAGCTGGATCAGCGACAGGCCGGCGTCGTCCGCCAGCTCGGTCAAGGCATAGACCGCCTCCAGCTTGCGCGCGTTCTCCGGCAGCGACCGGTCATGGCGAGCCGGTTGCCGTGCGGCCCGGCTGGACACCGCGGTGGGCTCCTCGCCACGCCGGTAGCGGCCAGAGAGCCAGCCGCCGGCGAGTGGGCTCCAGGGGAGTACGCCCAGCCCGTACTCCTCGGCCAGCGGCAGCACTTCGCGCTCGACCGCGCGGGCGAGAAGGGAGTACGGCGGCTGCTCGGTCACCGGTCGCTCCCGGTTCCGGCGTTCGGCCACCCACTGCGCCTGGACGAGCTGCGACGGCAGGAAGGTCGACGTACCGAAGTAACGGATCTTGCCCTGGTGGACCAGGTCGCTGAGCGCCCCGAGCGTCTCGTCGATGTCGGTGTCCGGCTCCGGCCGGTGCACCTGGTAGAGGTCGATCCAGTCGGTCTGGAGCCGGCGCAGGCTGTTGTCCACCTCGCGGACGATCCACCGGCGGGAGTTGCCGGCGTGGTTCGGGTCGTCGCCGAGCCGCCCATGGAACTTCGTCGCGAGGACGACGTCGTCGCGCCGGCCGCCGGCAAGTGCCTTGCCCACGATCTCCTCGGACTCGCCCTGGGAGTAGACGTCGGCCGTGTCGAGGATGTTGATGCCGGCGTCGAGGGCACGGTGGATGATGCGGATGCCGTCCTCGTGGTCGGGGTTGCCGTAGGCGCCGAACATCATCGTGCCGAGCGTCAGCGGGCTCACCTTCACGCCGGTACGCCCGAGGGTGCGGTAGGTCATGTACGCCGTCCTTCGTCCTTGTCGCGGGTCGCGGCCGTCCAGAGATCACTGTCATCGTGCCATTCGGCGTTGTCCGCGCGTAGGCCCGAGGGGTTGCCGGATCACGAAACGGTAACTACAGTCCAGCCCCAAGCGTCGGTCCGAGTGGGGAGGCCGCCTCGGTCGGTACGACGCATCTGGATGCTTGATTCGCACGGGTGTCGGGTCAGGTGATTCCCCGTGGAGCCAGGCGTCTTTTTCCCGTTGGGCAGGCCGGCGGGAGGACGAAGGGCGTACACCCGTGCCGAAGCACCGCCCTGCACCGAAGCACCGTCGCCGTCGGGATCCACAAGGGCGGGCGCTGGTCGCACTCGGCACCGCCACCGTTGCCGCGGTGGTCGGCGTGCCCGGGCCGACCTCGGCCGAGCCGACGCGCAACATCAACGAGGTGAGGAGACAGGTCGACCACCTCTACCACGAGGCCGAGCTGATCACCGAGCGGGCCAACGAGCTCGAAGACGACATGGTCGCCATGAACCGCAGGGTCCGCAGCCTGACCGGCGGCGTCGCCCGCCAGGAGAAGCGCGTCCAGGCGATGCGTCGCCAGATCGGGGAGTTCGCGGCGGCCGAATACCGCACGGGCGGTCGCCTCGACCCCACCGTCCAGGTGTTCATCGCCGACAGCCCCGCCGACTATCTGGCGCAGATGACCACCCTGAAGGCGCTGTCCCGCCAGCAGGCGGACCTGCTGCGTCGGTTCCAGGACGAGCAGTCCGACCTGACCGAACGGCGTGCGGTCCTGGGGTACGAACTCGACGAGCTGCGGATGGCCCGGGACGAGACCGACGAACGCCGGAAGGCCGCCCTCCGCAACGCCGCCAGGGCCCAGGCGATTCTCGACCGGCTCACCGCCGAGGAGCGTCGGCGCCTGGAGGAGGCGGAGCGTCGGCGCCAGGCGAGGCTACGGGCGTCCCGCGCCGAGGAACGCAGCACACCGAGCCCGACACCGACGCCCACCCGGTCGCCTTCGCCGACACCCACGAAGTCGCCGTCTCCGACGCCCACGAAGTCGCCGTCGCCCACTCCCACACCGTCGCCGACACCCGACCGCACCAGAGGTGAGATCGCGCTCGCCTTCGCCCGGGACCAACTCGGCGAGCCCTACGTCTACGGCGCCGACGGACCGGACAGCTGGGACTGCTCGGGCCTCACGATGAAGGCGTGGGAGGCGGCAGGTGTCTCCCTGCCCCATTCGTCGAGCAGGCAGTACGACAGCTCGCCGAAGGTTGCCCGCTCGAACCTGCGGCCGGGTGATCTCGTGTTCTATTACAGCGACCTTCACCACGTCGGCCTCTACGCCGGGGACGGCAAGGTCCTGCACGCACCCAAACCGGGCGACAACGTCGAGTACATCAACATCGACTACATGCCCTACGCCGGCGCCACCCGGCCAGGATAGGTGGCGTTTCGTCTCCAGCCGCCGCAGCTCCAAGGTCGGCCGACCGGGCTATCGTGTGCGGCTGTCCCGTGTCGACGCTGAGGTCACGGAACGGGCCTGCCTGATCGCTCAACGCGACCCGCTTGGACGTTCCGCACCTGGACCTCGGCGCAGATGAACCATTCGCTCGTCACAAGCGAACGAGGGATAGCGGGTGTCCGGGTCCGCGGCGTGGAAAACGAGATGGCGGCTGATCACATGGGCGAAAGCGGGGCCGTGAGGCGGCTGTGGGACGTGCGTGTGGGTTCGGTCGCGAGCGGCACCCATGCCTATCGTCGCGACCTGGTGACGGCCGCGGTCGCCGAAGCCGTTCTGCTCACCCTGCTGTGGGCGTACCTGGGACTGGGACTGGCGGGATGGGTGGCGGGGATCGCGTTCACGGTCTTCGGCGGGCTGGTCCTCGGCGCGGCCTTCCGGCGCTCTGGCACGTGGTCACTCAGCCCGGCGGACCGCGTCACCCTGACGCGCCTGACGCTCATCGGTGGCATCACGGCGATCGCCGCAGACCGGATCGGGGGGAGCGCACCGGCGGTGATGGTCGCCCTCGCGACGGTGGCACTGATCCTCGACGGGGTCGACGGCAGGGTCGCCCGCCGTACCGGGACGGCGTCGGAGTTCGGTGCGCGCTTCGACATCGAGGCCGACTCCTTCCTTGTCCTCGTCCTCAGCATCTTCGTCGCGCCGTCCCTGGGTGCCTGGGTGTTGGCGATCGGATGCATGCGGTACGCCTATGTGGCGGCAAGCTGGCGACAGCCGTGGTTGCGTACGCCGCTGCGGCCGCTCTATGCGCGTAAGGTCGTGGCAGTGATCCAGGGGGTCGTGCTCGTCGTGGTCAGTGCGGACCTGCTGCCGAGGTCGGTCGAGTTCGCGGTCGTGGCACTGGCGCTGTTTCTGCTCATCTGCTCGTTCGGGGAGTCCGTGTGGTGGCAATGGCGGCACGGGCGGAATCTTGCCGCCTGACGTGACAGACAATGCGGCCCCGGGCCGCGAGGACACCGAGATCGCGGACGACCGCTGGCGGGACCGACACCCGCGGGCCGCGTGGGCCGCACGGTGGACGACCACCGCCCTTGCCGCGGCGCTCGTGCACGTCGCCCTCCTCCTGCCCAACCAGCTCACCCACCTCGCCCCTGGCGCGTTCGCGCGCATTCCGCTGGAAGGGATCTTCGGCGCGGCCATCCTGCTGGCCCTGGCGCCGAGGCCGAGGCGGGTCGTGGCTGCGGTCGCCGGGGCGACGCTTGGCGTGCTGACCCTCCTGAAGCTCCTCGACATGGGCTTCTACTCGATTCTCGACCGGCCGTTCGACCTGGTGCTCGACTGGCTCCTGGTCGCCAACGCCGTGGAGTTCCTCGGCGAGTCGGTCGGTCAGGTCGGCGCGCTCGCCGCCGCGGTCGGGGCCGTGCTCGTCGCCCTTGTCCTGCCGGTCCTCATGGCCCTGGCGGTCGTCCGGCTCAGCCACCTCATGGTCGATCATCGGCCGGTGGCGACCCGGACCGCGCTGATCCTCGGGACCGCCTGGATGATCTGCGTGACGCTCGGTGTGCAGATCGCCGACGTGTCGGTCGCCACCAAGAACACCAGCGCGATCGTCCGGAACCGCGTGCACTACGTGGATGCGGCCCTGAAGGACCGGCAGGCGTTCGCCAGGCAGAGCACCGTCGACGCGTTCGCCGACACGCCCGCCGACCGGCTGTTGACCGGACTGCGCGGCAAGGACGTCATCGTCGCCTTCGTGGAGAGCTACGGCCGCAGCGCGGTCAAGGACCCACAGCTGGCGTCGCGGGTTCGCGCCACACTCACGGACGGGACCAGCCGACTGCGCGCGGCCGGGTTCTCCTCCCGGAGCGCTTTCCTCACCTCCCCGGCGACGGGTGCCGGCAGCTGGCTCGCCCACTCCACGTTCATGTCCGGCCTGTGGATCAAGAGTGAGCAGCGCTACCGCACTGTCACCACGCGCGAGCGTCTCACCCTCACCGGTGCCTTTCGTCGCACCAACGCCTGGCGGACGGTCGGGATCCTCCCGGGCACCACCCGGGCCTGGCCGGAGGGGAAGTTCTACGAGTTCGACAGGATCTACGACGCTCGCCACCTCGGGTACGAAGGGGCGCCCTACGGCTGGTCAGGCATCCCCGACCAGTACACCCTGTCGGCCTTCGAACGCCTGGAGCGCAGCGCACCCGGCCGCAAGCCGTTGATGGCGGAGATCGTCCTGACCTCCAGCCACAACCCGTGGGTTCCCCTGCCCGAGATGGTCAGCTGGGACGAGGCCGGCGACGGCTCGGTCTACGACGCCATGCGCAAGGCGGACAAGGACCCCGAGGACGCGCGGAACGACGCGGACCGGGTACGCACCGCCTACGCACGATCCATCGCGTACTCGGTGGAGAGCCTCGTCTCCTACGTCGAGACCTACGGCGACGACAACACCGTGCTCGTGTTCCTCGGGGACCACCAGCCCGTCCCGACCGTCACCCGACACGACCCCAGCCGGGACGTACCGATCTCGATCGTCGCCCGCGACCAGAAGGTGCTGGACCGGATCTCCGGCTGGGGGTGGCAGGACGGCCTGGAGCCGCACCCGGATGCCCCGGTCTGGCGGATGGACACGTTCCGCGACAAGTTCCTGACCGCGTACGGCCCGCGGCCCGGGTCGGCCGCGCCAGGACCCTAGCGGTAGCGATCCGGTCCCCGCGATCCGCGCTGAACCTCAGCGGAGCCAGTCGTCGAGGTGTTCGCGTACGAACGCGTCATCGGTCAGGTGGGGGTAGGCGATGCACACCCGGTCGATCTCGGCGACCTGGCCCGGCGAGAGCGTCTCGTCCGGATCGAGGCACCAGGTGCCGGCCAGGAGGCCCTGGCGGCGCAGGATCTCGTGGACGCCGGCGATGCAACCGGCGAAGTTGCCCGCGGCGTCGAAGATCGCGGCGTTCGCGTCGGTCAGCTGGGCGCCTTCCGCGAGCAGGGTGACCGGATCGTCTGTGTCGGGGGAGTCCGACTCGGCGGGGGAGTCCGACTCGGCGGGGGAGCCGGTGCCGGATTCGGTGGGCTCCGCCTGTCCGGGAGGTCCGGCCGGACCATTGGCACGTACGACGTGATGGATGCGTTCGAGCATCCGGACCGCGCTGTGCGTCCACACCGCCCACTGGCCGAGGAGGCCGCCGACGATCTGCCGTCGGACGAACCGCTGGCCGACGTTCAGGTGCAGCGGCGTCAGGAGGTCGGCCACGATGGCGTCGTCGTTGCCGGTGTAGAGCGCGACGTCGGATCCACGGTCGGACTCGCTGATGCCCCGGATGGCCTCGAGCGTGCGGTAGCGGTCGAAGGGGGCGATCTTGGCGGCCACGACGCTCGGCAGTTCGGCAAGCTCCCGCCAGAACCGCCGGGACAGCCGCTGCCCGCCGACCGCCTCCTGGAGGTAGAAGCCGACGATCGGCAGTACCTCGCCGACGGCCTTCGCGCGGAGCAGGAGGTCGGCCTCGTCGGACTCCGGCCCGCCGGCCGGACCGAGCAGCACCGCGTGGTAGCCGAGACTCGCGGCGAGCTCGGCCTCGGCGATCGCCTGCCGTAGCTCGCCGCAGGCGCCGGCGATGCGGAGGAACGGCCGACGCTGAACGCCCGCCGCAGAAGGCGCGGCGAGCGTCTCGTCGATCGTGTCGCGGGCCAACTCGAGGACGGGGCGGAGCAGCCCGGCCCCGCGGATCGCGAACTGCGTCGTATGGACGCCGACCGCGACACCGCCGGCGCCTGCCGCGAGGTAGTAGCGGGTGAGCGCCCGTTGGCGGCGTTCGTCAAGGCGGCGTTGCGGGGTGAGAGCGAGCGGATGCGCCGGAATCACGCAGCCGTCGGCGAGCGACCGCGCTTCGGCGGCAGGGAGCAACCCCGTCGACGCCGGCAGCCCAGTCGTCCCTGGCAGCCCGGTCGATCCTGGCAGCCCGGTCGATCCTGGCAGCCCGGTCGACCCCATCAGAACGCTCCGTCGCGGCGTTCGAACTTCGTCGGCTTGTCCCACACCGTTCCACCCTTGGCGAGCCAGTCGGCGGTCGCCTCCACCAACGCCTGCAAGGACAGGTCGGGATAGCCGAACATCCGGTGGCACCGCCCGGCGTCGGAGAGAAGTGCCGTGTCGGCCTCGTCGTCGCACAAGCTCGGTTCGACGCCGAGCAGTTCACCGAACCGGGTGGCGATCCGTCGTACCGACGCGGTTTCGGGCCCCGTGAGGTTGAGAACGAGTGCCGGCGTGGACGCGTGCCGCAGGCTGCGCAACGCGACCTCGTTGGCGTAGCGCTGCCAGACCACGTTGACGTGGCTCGTCGAGAGCGTGACCGGTCTCTCGTCGCGGACGGCGGTGCCGATGTCGACGAGGACGCCGTAACGCATCTCGACCGCGTAGTTGAGTCGGATCAGGGTGACCGGAGTGCCGCGCTCGATGCTCGCGTACTCGAAGGCCCGCTCGCGACCCAGGCACGACATGGCGTACTCGCCGACCGGCCCCGGCGGATCCGACTCGGTGCAGCCGCCGCCGGACACCGGGGCGAGCGGGTAGACGTTGCCGGTGGAGAACGCGGCGATCGGGACGTCGGCGTACCGCCGGGCCACGGCGTCCGGAAGGAGGGCGTTGACGGCCCAGGTGTGGGCCGGCCGCCCGCTCGAGCCGAACTTCGCGCCCACCATGTAGACCACGGCGCCCGCGTCCGGCAGTCCGGCAAGGTCGGCGTCGGGAGTGAGGTCGAACCTCCGCGTCTCCACACCGGCCGCCCGGAGGCCCTGCTCCACGGCCGGGTTGGACCACCGGGACACCGCGACGACAGCTATGTCGTCGCGTCCGGCCGCGTCGAGAGCGCGCCGGGCCAGCTGGCACAGGCTCGGGCCCATCTTGCCGCCTGCCCCGAGTACCACCAGATCCCCTCGCAGGCCGGCGAAGTCGGCGAGCTCGGCGACAAGGGCCGGTGAGGGCTCGCCGAGCCGGTCCTCGAGATCTGCCTCGTTGTCGAACACCTTGCGCTCCAGTTTCGGTTCGTACGACACGACCACGGTAGGCCGCCGAGTTTCAGGTACGACCGCGGGCGGCCCAGTTGAGATAGCCGATCGCCGCCAGGCCGGAACCGTAGCCCGGTTGGACATCGTGGTCGACGTACACCGCGCGGCAGTGGGGGAAGATCCGGTCGTCCCACCGGACCACGGGCAGCCAGCGCGGCGCCTGGAGGTACTGACCCGACGTGGCGAGAGCGCCGCTTCCGTCGACCCGGACGAACGTCGTGGCGACGCCATCGGCTTCGGTCGCGAGGTTGTCGGCATAGGTGCGCGCGAACCTCGCCATGTCCGAGCCGTCGAAGGCGAGCTTCTCGCGGAAGGCCAACGCGGCGAACTCCACGCTGATCGCACCGTGGCTGAGATCCTCGATCTGCTGTGCGCCGACGCCACCCGACCCGTACGCCGGTGTGTAGGCCGAGACGTCGGTGTCCGGAGACCCGGTCTTGGCGAAGCCTTCGTACATGACGCCGAACTTCGGCCAGTACGTCCAGACGTACGCCTGGTCGCCGTCAACCGTGAGTTGCGTGGCGACCATCCGGGCCATCGCCCGGGTCCGGGACCGGTATCGCGCGCTCCCGGTCGCCGCGGCGAGCTCGGCGTAGGTCTGGCCGAGAGCGGTGCTCTGGTTGACCGGCTGCTCGGTGCCGTCGTACGGCACCGGCATTCCCTTCGGCCACTGGAGGTAGCCCAGTCCGTCGCTCTCCCGCCACTCGTCGTCGTGGACGGTGACGGCGGCGGTGACGGCGGCGAGGTACTCGTCGGCCTTTCCCTTGTAGTGCGGGTTGTTACGCAGCTTCGGGTCGTCGTAGACGGTCCGCACGTACGCCGCGACCGGATAGGTGACCATCCCCGTGTGTACGGCGAAGATCACCGGCTGGGAGCCGAAGCTGAACGTCCCGTGCCCTGGAAGCCCACTCTCGTCGCCCGTGCCCCGCAGGTCACGCGCGGTCGTCATCGTCAGCGTGGGATAGGCGTCGTAGACCCGCCTGACCGCGTAGTCGGGGCTCGCCGGATCCATTACCAGGTTCGCGAACGTGTCCACGTAGCCGTACTGCGCGTTGCGTACCTCGAGGGTGAACGAGTCCGCGCTGCTGCCGGCCCTGACCATCGCGGTGGCCGTGTCGGCATAGGCCCGCGCGCTACGGACCTCCAGGACCGGGTGTCCGGCGGAGTCGGTGAGCTCGACGGTGCCAACCGTGTAAGGGTTCGCTGCCCGCCAGGCAGGCAGCGACCGGCCGCGGTAGTCGGTGACGCCACGCACACTGTCGCGCTGGTCCAGCATGAGGTCGACGTTGGTGATGAGCCGGTCGAGGTAGTAGGTGTCTCGGTAGGCCTCGTACATCCGGAGGAACCCGAGGAGCACGTACGACTGACCCCACGCCAGCCCACCCGCCTCGTTGGGCTCGTCCGGCTGACCGCTGGCCCCACCTTCGTGGAAGATCCGGTCGAAGGTGTCGAACGTCTCCCGCGACGTGTAGTCGTACGCCGACGCCGACGCCGACGCCGACTCCGACGCCGCGCGGGCGGGTGGTACAGAAATCCCGAGACCGGTGGCGGCGGCGACGCCGAGCAGGCCACCTCCGGCAAGCAGGCTCCGCCGGCTGGTGAGCGGGGAACTCCCGATGGCGGGGTGAGAGTGCTGACCCGTGGAGTGCGGGCTCGCGGGGTGGGACTCGAAGGATGTGCCGGGCATCGCGGATTCCTTTCCACCACAGCGAAGGGGCTGGGCGCACAGCGGGCACGCGGTCCGGTGACCTCCATGGGTTTAGGGCCTGACCGTAACTCGTGCACCGGGACCTGGTCAAGATCCTGTCCCCGTCCCGAGCGACGGGGTGAACTGTCCAGACCGGCAACGGCCATCACGTGATATCCGGTCTTGACCCATTATCGGGTTGGCGGCGATCCTGCAGGTTCCGAGCCGTACGCAGCAGCCCGAGGCCGAGGTGACCGCAGATGTCAGCACTGCTTGCCCAGAACGGCGGCAGCCCAGTCCGCACAACGCCCTTCCCTCGGTGGCCCAGCTCGGACGACGAGGAGGCCCGGGCGATCGCCGAAGTACTCGCCTCCGGCGAGTGGGGCAGTACGCACGGCGAGGTGGTCGCGACCTTCGAGCGGGAGTTCGCCTCCTACCAGCAGGCGGCACATTGTGTCTGTGTCTGCAACGGCACGCTGGCACTCGCCGCGGCGTTGCGTGCGGTCGGTGTCGGGATCGGTGACGAGGTTGTCGTCCCGTCCTACACCTTCATCGCCAGCGCGGCGGCGGCGACATTCGTCGGGGCGGTCCCGGTCTTCGCGGACCTCGATCCCGCGACGTACCTCCTCGACCCGGCCGCAGCGGCGGCGGCCCTCACCCCGCGGACGAAGGCCGTGATGCCTGTGCACATCGCCGGGCGTCCGTGTGACATGACCGCGTTCACTGACCTCGGCCGCGAGCACGGCCTGGCGATCGTCGAGGATGCCGCGCAGGCCCACGGCGCCGAGTGGCAGGGGAGGCGGGTCGGGGCAATCGGCACCGTCGGTACGTTCAGCTTCCAGACCAGCAAGAACATGAGTGCCGGCGAGGGCGGTGCCGTGGTCACCGACAACGACGAACTCGCCGACCACCTCTACTCGCTGGCGAACGTCGGCAGGGTCAGCGGGGGCGGTTGGTACCAGCACGAGCGGCTCGGCTACAACCTGCGGCTGACGGAGTTCCAGGCGGCGATCCTGCGCGTCCAGCTGCGGCGCCATCCTGCGCAGCAGGCCGTCAGGTCCGCCAACGCCGCCCTCCTCACCGAGCTGCTGGGGAAGGTCGAGGGGGTCTGGGTTCCGGATGCCGTCACGTCGGTCACCGCGCACGGCTGGCACCTGTTCGTGTTCCGGCTGCCCGGCATCGGTGGTGCCGAGAGCCGCGATGCCTTCGTACGAGCGTTGGCGGCGGAGGGGATCCCCTGCTCGGGCGGGTACCAGGGCCTGCATCGCAACGGTGCGCTCCGCGCGGAGATCGCGTCGATCACGGGCCGGCTGGGGCAGCCGTACCCGGAGCCGGAGCTGCCGGCGACAGACCTGCTGGCCTCTGACACTGTGTGGCTGCCGCAACCCGTCCTTCTCGGCACCGAGGAGGACATCCATGACGTCGCCACGGCCATCGAGAAGGTCCTGCGCCACCTCGACTGAGGGCCACCTCGTCTGAGGGGCTCCGCTGAGGGCGGCAGGGACCAACTGACGCGCAATGACCACGCCCGGTAGGCCTGTGCACCTCATGAAGGCGTCCATGCCTGTTCCAGGTACCACAGGCGTGCTCAGCGTGGTCATTTGCGGGTCGGCCACTGGGCGAGCACTCTCGCCTGCCGGGGCGAAATCCGGTTGCAGGGACTGGGGTGGCTCACCAAGGATGCCGCGGTGGGCCGAACCAGGATGCATACCGACGAGATCATCACCGACGCCGAGCTGGTCCGTCGCCTGATCGCGGGGCAGTTCCCCCAGTGGGCGGATCTGCCGATCAGCCTGGTCGTGTCGTACGGAACCGATCACGACATCTACCGACTCGGTGATCATCTGTCCGCCAGGCTCCCGCGCATCGGCTGGGCAACCGAACAGGCGGCGAAGGAGGCGGAGTGGCTGCCGAAGCTGGCACCGCACCTGCCTCTCTCACTTCCCGTGCAGGTGGCGACGGGCCGGCCGGCCGAGGGCTATCCCTTCGACTGGTCGGTGTACGAATGGTTGCACGGTGACAACGCCAACGGCACACTCGAGGATCTGGACCAGGCGGCCGTCGATCTCGCCGCGTTCGTGACGGCACTGCGCCAGATCGACACGGCCGGTGCGCACCCGCGACCGCGTGGAGGTCGAGGTGGACCACTCGCCGAACACGACGAGCAGGTCCGGCGGTCGATCGCCCAGCTGGGCGACCGGATCGACGGCGATGCCACGCTGCGCTCGTGGGAGGAGTCGCTCGCCGCTCCGCCCTGGGCCGGCAAGGACGTCTGGCTGCACGGCGACCTGCTCCCGGGGAACCTGCTCGTCGTCGACGGCCGGTTGTCAGCGGTGATCGACTTCGGTGGCCTCAATGTGGGTGATCCCGCGTGTGACCTACAGCCGGCATGGAACGTCTTCGCAGGCGACAGCCGCCAAAGGTACCGGTCCGAGCTCGACGTCGACGACGCGTCGTGGCTGCGTGGCCGGGGCTGGACGCTCTACCAGGCGGTCTCCGGGCTGGCGTACTACTGGGACACCAATCCCGGGATGATCCGCCAGACCTCGCACGCGCTGGCCGAGGTCCTCGCCGAGAGCTCACCCTGAGCCCTCCCTGAGCCGTCCCGCACGTCAGCCGACGCCGCGCACCTGCCGGAGGAGGAACGACGTGCTGCCGGTGGGCAGGTCCGTCGCCAGCTCCACGAACGGCCGGCCGTGCCGGACCACGACCGTCGCGGTCCCGGCACCTGCCTCGACCGTGAACGCCGCATCGCCGGCCAGCCCCGGCACCGCGAGCAGGACGGCGGCGCCGTCCAACGCCTCGTCGGTCTCAACGGCGACCCGCAGGGCGCCATCCGCGTCACCCGTGACGTCGAGCCGCACGCCACGCCGGCGGCGCTCCCAGGAGTTGAGCTGCTCCGAGGTCCACCACACCATGCCGCGCGACCTGGCCTCGGCGGCGAGGCGGACGCATGCGGCGCGCGTCGGCGGCCGGAGGTGCAGGTGCGGCGAATGGAAGAGGAAGTGCGCGACGCCGTGCTCGGCCAGCACCTGGTCGAGGATCACGTCACGGTTCGCCTCGTGCCCGGCCCAGGCGAGATCCTGGGTGTGCAGAGGAAGTTCGAGGACGTCGATCCGCCGGTTCGCCTCAGCCGCGTCGGCCATCGGGAACCACAGATGGCAACTCCCGAACGGAAATCCGACGTCGCCCTGCTTGCTCGGCCCGCGGGACTGGTCGATCTCGATGCCGATCCGCTCGCACCAGACGAAGAACTCGTGCCAGCCTTCCCAGCGGGTGTAGTGGTTCTTGTTGCAGACGATGCGTTCCCGGCCGGTGAGGGCCTGCGCCCACGCGTACTGTGCGCGCAGCTGTGGCCATCCCCATGACGCGATGTCGGCGTCCTCCATCGCGTTGTAGTGCAGGGCCTGCTCGTGCCCCCGGTCGGCGATCGCCTGCACGATCGCCGGGTCGTAACCGCCGGGATAGACGTGGCACCACGTCACGCGGACGTCGACCTCGTCGAAGACCTCCAGTGCCGTCGCGGCGTACTCCGACACGTTGCCGTCAGAGTCGTGCGACATGTGCGCAACGGCGGGGACCCCTGCTGGCCAGTAGAAGAGCCAGGGGAGTACGACGCCACACCGTTCGGCGGCGTCAAGGACCAGCGTGAGGAACACCCGGCGCCAGATGTCGGCCTGCGGGCGGTGGAAGATCGGCGCCGCCGCGGGTGGCGGATACTCGTGCGGGAACAGCCCTTCGGCCACTCCGGCCTCGCCGGGCGGCAGCGCCCGGTCCCGCTCGTAGGACAGCGGCAGCCCGTCGTCGCACTTGAGGATGCCGTCGTCGACCGGGCACGAGCCGTCCGCGGCCGGCGCGCCGTCCTGCTCGACCCGGAACCCCTGCTGGATGCGGACGATCGACTGCCAGAGATCGACGCCGCAGACGACTACGACACCTCGACCGACACTGCGCGCCGCGATCGCCGCCACGCCAGAGGTCCACCTCGCAAGGACGTCGCCGCCATCGCCAGGTGCGAGTTCGACACCACCGTACGCATGGAGTGGCACGTCCGGCGGCTGTGTCAAGGCGCCCTTGACGATCTCCACATGCCCGTCCGCGACTGGCGATCCGGCCGTCACGCCGGTGAGCTCGACCAGCGTTCCCGATCCGCCGCACAGGACAAGAGCCCCGCCGCGCTCCACCCATCCCGTGACAGCCGTAACGGCAGCGGCATCCAAGGACGGCGGGTGTGGAAAGACCAGAACACCGGGTGCGTCGGCCGTGGCGGCCCCAAGCCCTGTCAGCGCGTCGGGCGCGAGGACGTCGTACGGCAGCCGCACGTGATCAAGGACCTCGGTCGTGTAGAGCCACCACGCGTCTCGCCCTTCGTGGTGGGCGGCCTGGGCGGCACCGTCGTCGAGGACGAGACCGATCGGGGCGGGTGAAAGAGTACGGGTGGCGGATCCCACGGAACTCCTCAGGTCGGCATGGTGATTGCGTTGCCGCGTACCGGCAGGACGGCGCTCAGCAGCGTGCGGGTATAGGGATGCTGCGGCGAGTGGAAGAGTGCCGCGGTCGAACCCTCTTCCACCACGACCCCCTGGTTCATCACGGCGACCCGCGTGGCAAGGCGTTCGACAACCGCCAGGTTGTGCGAGATGAACAGGCACGTGAGTCCCAGCTCGGTCCGCAGGTCGAGCAGCAACGCCAGGATCTGCGCCTGGATCGACACGTCGAGGGAGGACGTCGGCTCGTCGCACACCAGGAGGTCGGGTTGCAGCGCCAGCGCCCGGGCGATCGCGATCCGCTGCTGCTGTCCGCCGGAGAACTGCCGTGGATACAGGTCGGCGAACCGCGGGCTCACGCCCACGAGGTCGAGCAGCCGCAGCGCTTCGGCTCGCCGGGACTCCTTGTTCCCGTTGTCGTGCAGGCGCATCGGCTCCATCACGTTGCCGGCGGCGCTGTAGTGGGGGAGGAGTGAGCCGTACGGATTCTGGAACACCATCTGCATCCGTCGGCGCGTCGTCCGCAGCGCCCGTCCGCGCAGGGTCGCGAGGTCGTGCCCGTCGAAGAGCACCCGCCCCGACGTGGGCGGCTGTAGCCCCATCAGGAGGCGGGCGACGGTCGACTTGCCGCTGCCGCTCTCGCCCACGAGGCCGAGCGTCTCACCGCGGTGGACCCCGAGAGTGACACCGTCGACCGCGCGGACCGCGCCGGCCCGGCTGGAGAAGACCTTGGTCACGTTGTCCGCGCGGACCAACACGTCGTTCGTGTCAGGCATGCGCCACCGCCTTCCAGCAGGCGGCCGTCCGGTTGTCGCCGAGCTGCACCAGTCGCTGCTCGGTCTGGCAGCGTGGCAGTTCCACCTTCGTACACCGCGGGTGGAACGGGCAACCCTCCGGCCGCCGGGCGAGGTCGGGCGGGCTTCCGGGGATCGGTGCGAGCGCCCGGGCGCTCGCACCCAGCTCGACGCTGGAGTCCAGCAGCCCGACGGAGTACGGATGACGCGGTGTGTCGAGCAGGTCCCGGGTGGGTGCGCTTTCGACCACGCGACCGGCGTACATCACCACGACGTCCTCGCAGAAGTACCGGGCAACCCCGAGGTCGTGGGTGATCATGATGACGCCGGTGCCACGGTCCTTCAGACCCGCGAGCAGGTCGAGGATCTGCCGCTGCACGGTGACGTCGACGGCCGTCGTGGGTTCGTCGGCGATCAGCAACGCCGGCTCGGTGACCATCGCCATGGCGATCATCGCGCGCTGGCGCATGCCGCCGGAGAGCTGGAAGGGGTACGTACGAATCCGGCGTTCCGGCTCGGGGATGCCGACGTCACCGAGGGCACGGACCGCACGCTCCCGCGCCTCCGCCTTGCCGCAGATGCCGTGCCAGAGCAGGTGTTCGGTGAGCTGACGCTCGAGGGTGAGGGTGGGGTTCATGGCCTCCATGGCGTTCTGGAAGACCATGCCGATGTCACGACCACGTATCCGTCGCAGCGCGCGCGAACCGAGGGCCAGCAGGTCGCGAGCGTCCCCGCCACGGGGACGGAAGTACGCCCGACCGCTGGTGATGCGGGCCGTGCGTGGCAACAGGCGCAGCAGGCTCCGCACCGTGACGCTCTTGCCACTGCCGCTCTCGCCGACGATCGCGAGGGCCTTGCCGGGTTCGACGTCGAAGCTCACTCCGTCGACGGCGCGCAGGGGTTCGCCGGTGCGGGCGAACTGTGTCCGCAGGTCGCGCACGGACAGCAGTGCCTCGGTCGCCGTCTGCTTTTCGCCGCTCATCGCTGGTCCCCACTCGCGTCGAACGCGTCCCGCAGGCCGTCGCCCACCCAGGTGAACGCCAGCAGGGTCAGGGCGAACAGCACGGCCGGGAAGACCAGCAGGTGCGGCGCGGCGAGCAGGTATCGGGTGCCCTCGGCGATCATCAGACCCCAGGACGGCGTCGGTGGCTGGACGCCCAGCCCGAGCAGGGCGAGGCCGGCCTCGGCGGCGATCGCGGCGGGGATCGCGAAGCTCGTCGTGACGAGGATCGGGCCGATGGCGTTCGGCAGGATGTAGCGGACCGCGATGGTCGGGCCGCGGGCACCCATCGCGCGTCCTGCCTCGACGTACTCCCGCTGCTTGATCGTGAGCACCTGCGCGCGCACCAGCCGGGCCTGCGTGACCCACGACGCGATCCCGATCGCGAGGACCAGGGCGAAGATGCTGCGGCCGAGGACCGTCACCATGACCACGGCGAACAGGTAGCTGGGGAAGGCGTACATCACGTCGGTCAGGGCCATCAGCAGCTGCTCGATCCGCCCGCCCAGATACCCCGCGACGAGACCGATGAGCAACGCCAGCGCGAGCGCGGTGAGCTCGGCGCCGAACGCGACGATCAGGGCGGTACGAAGGCCGTAGACGAGCCGGCTCGCGATGTCCCGTCCCAACAGGTCCGCGCCCAACGGGTGCCCGGCGGTGCCCGGCGACGCGAGCTTGTTCGCGAAGTCGGTCTCGGCGTAGTGGTGGGGCGCGAGCAGCGGCGCCGCGAGCGCGACGACGACGAGCAGACCGCAGAAGACCAGGCTGACCAGGGCGAGCCGGTTGCGCCGGAAGCGTTCCCACGCGCGGGCCATCGGCCCACGGGCGCGTTCGGCCGTGGCAGCTGCTACGTGGCCTGCGTCGTCGCGGCCTGTGTCGCTTCGACCTGCGTCGAGTCCTTCCGCGGTTGCGATCGTCCCCACCCCCCTTCACTCCTGATCCTCGGGTCGAGGACGCCGTAGATGAGGTCGACCACGAGGTTGGTGACCATGAGGATGAGGGCGAAGAACAACGCCGTGCCCATCAGGAGCGGCATGTCCCGGCTGGCCGCGGCGGCGGCGAAGTAGAGCCCGAGCCCCGGGATCCGGAACAGTGCCTCGACGAACACCGTCCCCGTCATCAACGCGGCGAGCAACGGACCCACCACCGTGACGAGCGGGATCAGGGAGTTGCGCAGGGCGTGCCGGATGATGACGACGTGCTGGGGTCCGCCCTTGGCGAGTGCTGCTGTGACGTACTCCTCGCGCAGGGTTTCCAGCATCGACGACCGTACGTACCTCGCGAGGACGGCGGCGGGCCCGAGGGCGAGCGCGAGCACCGGCATCACCATGTTCTGCGGCCCGTCCCATCCACTCGACGGCAGGACGTGCAGCGTCGCGGTGAACAGCAGGACGAGGAACGCCGCGGTCAGGTAGCTCGGCAGCGCGTGCCCGAGCGTCACCACGAACATCGTTCCCGCGTCGCCGAGGGAGTTCTGGCGCAGGGCGGCGAACACCCCGACGGGCACCGCGATGAGCAGGGCGAGGACGACCGCGATGACCGCGAGGGTCGCCGACACCGGGAACGCCTGGGCGATGATCTCCTGCACGTCGAGGGTCGCGTACTTGTACGAGGGACCGAAGTCCCAGGTGACCGCGCCCTTCATGAAGATGAGGTACTGCTTCCAGACCGGCACCTGCTCGCCGTAACGCGCCTGCAGCTCGCCGACCATCTGCTCCGTACCGGCGCCGCCGATGTTCGTCGCGCCACTCGCCACCCGCGCGATGTCGGCGAAGTTCCCCGGGGCCAGCTGCAGCAGCGTGAAGGTGATGATCGAGACCGCCACGAGTGAGACGATCAGGCGGACGACCCGTTTCGCCACGTACACAACGAATCCCACCCGTTCACCTCCTCACCGTACGCCACCGAGCGTCGCTGTGCTGTCCTGCTGGGCTGTCCTGCTGGGCGGCCCTGCTGTGCGGTCCCTGCTGGGCGGTCCGCAGGCGCGGTCCCGCTGTCCGACCCGCTCAGGCGCCCGTGAGGCCGAGCGGCTTGAGGTAGAAGAAGTCCGGGTAGGGCCGCAGCTGCACGCCCGTGACCGTGGGACGGACGGCGAAGAAGATGTCGGCCCAGACGACCGGGACGAAGAGGTACTGCTCCTCCCGCAGCTTCGCCGCCTGTTTGAACAGCTCGAGCTGCGTGCTCTCGTCGGCTGCCTTGGCCTGGGTGACGAGATCGGCGAGGCGGCGGGAGTCGGCCGTAGACTCCTCGGCGAGGATCGCGTTCAGCTGTGCGGTCTTCTGCGCCGGCTTGAGCTTGGTGTCCGCCAGGACCTTCTGGTACCGCTGCCAGACGTCGGCCGGCAGGCTCATCATCTGGACGTCCTTGGGCGACCACAGGGTGCCGACCATCGTCGGCCAGGTCGGCAGACCCGCGAACGAGCCGTAGTAGAAGCCGATGTAGTCGCCCTTCTGCACCTGCCACCGGCGCTCGACGTAGACGCCGGCCTCGACCACATCCGCCCGTGCCTTGATGCCGAGGTTGCGCTTCCAGGTGTCGACGATGGCCTCGACCATCGGGGTCTGCACTCCGGCCAGGACCTTGATCTCCGGCAGGCCCTCGCCGCCCGGGTATCCCGCCTCGGCGAGCAGCCGCTTCGCCTCGTCGATGTCCTCCTGGACCGCGATGCTGTCATCCCAGCCGGCGGTGCGTTCGGTCACGAGGGACAGACCGGGATGCAGGCCAGGGCTCACCTCGGCGAGGGACTCCCGGCCGAGGCCGAGGGAGAGTGCTTTGCGGACCCGTACGTCGTCGAGGGCGGGGTTCTCGCTGCGCAGCTTCGCGAGATAGATGATGCTGTACGTACTCACCGACTTCAGGTGCTTGGACAGCTCCGGGTCCTTCTGGAACCGCAGGATGTCGGCGTCTGAGATCCCGAGGATGTCCACCTCGTCGTTCTCGTACGGCACGGTGGCCGTCCCGGTGGCGCTGGGCTCGACCAGCTTGACGTCGATCTGGTCCAGGTGGACGTTCCCCCGGTCCCAGTAGTGCGTGTTGGGCACGAGCAGGATGCTGGAGTTCTTGGTCCACTTCTGTACCGCGTACGCACCGTTGGATACGAAGTTCGGCGGGTTCTGCCAGTCGTCGGGCTTGGCCTCCACCGAGTCCATGTGCAGCGGCAACAGCGCCGGGTGGGTGAGGGCCAGCAGGAAGTCGGGGTTGGGGTTGGCGAGGGTCAGCACCAGCTCGCGGTCGCTGGTCGCCTTCACGCCGACCTTCGACCAGTCCTCGAGCACGCCGGCGAGGAACTCCTCCGCGCCCTTGATCCCGGTGGACGCCTGGTAGGAGTTGGCACCCAGCGTGGTCCCACCGGCGCTGGTCCCGGCGGGGGTGAAGAGCCGCTGGTAGGTGCGTTCGAAGTCGTGCGCCGTGACCGGGTCGCCGTTGGACCATTTCGCGTCGGCGCGGAGCTGGAACGTGTAGGTGAGGTTGTCCGGTGACACCGACCACTCGGTGGCGGCCGCCGGTACCACGTCGTCACCGGACTCGTTCTGGGTGACGAGCCCTTCGAGGATGCCGCGGGTCAGAATCCACATGCCGTTGGTGATGACCTGCGGGTCGAGGACCTCGACGGGAACGAAGCTGATCCGCAGGACCGATGTGTCTTTGCCGCCCTTACCGGGACTGTCCGTCCCCTCGACGTCACCACCGTCGAACAGCCCACATCCGGTGAGTGACCACGCGCCGGTGGCCAGCCCGATCAGGCCGGAGATCCGGAGAACCTCCCGTCGCGACATTCCCACGGGTGGTACCCACATTGCGGCGCGCTTGTCCATCGGTGAACCTCTCTTCGCCCCACAGGCATCGTGCGCAGTGGGTTTCCGGGCCCAAGTGAATCGAGTGTGTCCGACCCCCGACAGACATCCGGTCACGACCGTAGGGCTCGCCCAAGTCCGTGTCAATGCGCGAGATCAGGACGCAATCAGCAGTTCACACAGGTACACGGACGACCGTTTCCAACACCGGACAGCGCCGCGGCTCGCCGGCCCGTGAGCCGAGTGGTCGAGATAAGGTCCAGACCGCAACCGAAAGACTTCTGGAGGTGCTTCGTGACGGGGCGAACGAACGGCACACTGGCGCGCGACGGCGGCGACCCCGTCCGCACGGCCCCCTTCCCGACCGTCAACCAGGCCGGCGGAAGGACGCTCGGTGCCGAGGAGCTGGAGGCGCTGGGCCGCGTCATCGCGTCCGGCCAGCTCGGCTGCACGGTCGGCGGCGAGACCCGCGCGCTCGAGCGGGAGTTCGCCGACTACTACGGCATCGGCCACGCCGTCGCGTCCAGCTCCGGAACGGCCGCCCTGCATCTCGCCGTCGCGGCGGTCGACCCGGAACCAGGCGACGAGATCATCACCACGCCGATCACCGACGCCGGCACCGTGCTGCCCATGCTGCTGCAGAACGCGGTACCCGTCTTCGCCGACCTCGATCCCGCGACAGGGAACCTCGACGTCGAGTCCGTACGCCAGCGGATCACGTCCCGGACCAGGGCGATCTGCGTCGTCCACCTGTTCGGCTCCGCCGCGCCCGCAGCCGAGCTTCGGACAGTCGCCGACGAACACGGCATCGTCCTCATCGAGGACTGTGCCCAGGCGTACCTCACCCGGGTCGACGACGGCCGGCTCGCCGGCACCATCGGACACATCGGATGCTTCAGCCTCCAGCAGTCCAAGCACATCACCGCCGGCGACGGCGGGCTGTCGATCAGCGACGATCCTGCGCTGGCCCGGCGGATGCGCCTGTTCGCCGACAAAGGATGGCCGCGCGACACCGACGAACGCACCCATCTGTTCCTCTCGACCAACTACCGGATGACCGAGCTGCAGGCGGCGGTCGCCCGGGCGCAGCTGCCGAAGCTCGCCGGCGTCGTCGCCGCGCGACGGGCCACCGCACTGCGGCTCACGGACGCGATCAGCGGACTGTCCGGACTCCGCGCGCCACGCGACACCGGCGGCATGTCGTACTGGCAGTACCCGTTGCTGGTGGACGACGCGGAGGCGGCGGGCGGCACCAACCACGACTACGGCAGGGCCCTGGCCGCCGAGGGGATCCCGGCGTCCGGTGGATACCTGACCCGACCGGTCTACCGCACCCCGGTGCTCGCCGAACGGCGTACGTACGGCGGCTCCGGTTACCCCCTCACCGCACCACCGGCCAGCCAGGAGCCCTGCTACGACAGGGGGATCTGCCCGGTGGCCGAGTCACTGATCGACGAGCGGCTGGTGGTCGTCTCCTGGAACGAGGCGTACGACGAGAGCGACGTGGACGACATCGCCGCGGCGATCCACAAGGTGCACCACGTCTTCACCCGCCGGTGACGAGTGGCGGCGTGTGCGGACCGGCGTCTGTCCCGCGCTACGGCCTTCGATGGACGGCCTGGCCGGACGGTGCCACCATGATGGGCATGCTCATGGGGATCCTGATCGGCATCATCGTCCTGGCTGTCGTGCTGGTCTACCTCGGCCAGCGCGGGGCGAGTCTGCCCTGGGTGCCCGGCAGGGAGAGGCGCCAGCGGCAGCTGGACGCCGACGTCAACCGGGGGATCGAGAAGCGCGACACCTCGCTCGATCACGTCCGGGACGTCGATGGCAGCGGATTCCCCGGCGCCTTCTAGAGGTTGTCTCGGAGACGTCCAGATGGCCGTCTCCGTCGTGGTCTGTACGCGCAACCGGATCGCCCCGTCGACGCCCACGTCCAGCGAGCCTGGCGGGTAGGGGCTGCGTACGCCTCGAGGCTGACGACCGTCATCCCGCCGGCTGACGTCGCCACGACGGGCGAAGCCTAGGATCGGCCGGATGGAGCGACCGTCGGTGAGCCTGCCGACCGTGGAGAACTGGGTGATCCGGCACACCTGGGCAGGCGACGCCGTCCTCGCCGTGGCCCTCCTGTTGGTGATCGGCCCGACGTCTGTGACCCTGGTGTGGGGTGCCGAGTGGCCCCTCGCCGCGAGGGTCGGAGTGATCGGTCTCGTGCTGATCGGGCACCTCACCATCGTCACCCGGCGGACCTGGCCGGTGGCGGCGTACCTCTCCTGCAGCCTCGTGATGCTCGCCCTCGTGCTGGCGCCCGACTTCACCGGGCCGGGCGCGAGAGAGCTGGGCGTCGACTCGGTGCCATCGATCCTGCTTCCCAGCGCCCTGGTCTATCCGGTCGCGTTGTACGCCGTCGCCGCGTACTCCCGGCGTCCCTGGCCGACGATCGCCTTGGTGATCGGTCTCGTCGGTGCGGTCCTCACCACTGTCCGGCTGTGGTTCCCGGGGGACTGGATGGCCGGCCAGAGCGGGACGGACAGCGCTGTCTGGCGGCTCTTCGTCCTGCTTGCGCTGGTCGCCGCCGTCCTGGCGCCCTGGGGCCTGGGGCGGTTCCGGGGCATCCGGGCGGCCTACGTCGTCGCGTTGGAGGAGCGGGCGCGGCGTGCCGAGCAGGACCGGGCCGAGCGGGCGGAGCAGGCGGCGGCAGCGGAACGGTCGCGGATCGCGCGAGAGATGCACGACGTCGTGGCCCACTCGTTGGCGGTGATGGTGCGACAGGCGGAGGGCGGCCGGTTCGCCGCCGCGAAGGATCCCGCCCGTGCCGTCGAGGCGTTGGCGATGGTCGCTGGCACCGGGCGGGAGGCATTGGCCGACATGCGTACCGTCCTGGGGGTTCTGCGTCGCGACGAGGAGGTGGCCGAGACAACGCCTCAGCCGACGCTGGACGATGTTCCGGCCCTCGTGGAACGGGTTCGCGCGTCCGGGTTGCCGGTCGAGCTCACGACCACGGGGACCGCTCTCGCGTTGGATCGCGCCGCCTCGCTGGCGGCCTTCCGGGTGGTCCAGGAAGCGCTCACGAACGTCGTCAAGCATGCCGCCCGCGACGCCTCGGCGTCGGTACGGCTCACCTGGATCGACGGCGGGCTCGATATCGCGGTGACCGACGACGGCGGCACGCGGGAGGGTGGAGCCGCATCGGCTGGTGGGGCTGTTCGGGATAGTGGAGCCGTTCGGGATAGTGGAGCCGTTCGGGATGGTGCGGCCGTTCGGGATAGTGGAACTGCGCCGGGCGGACACGACGGTCAGGGGTTGGTCGGCATGCGCGAGCGGGTGACGCTGGCGGGTGGGCGGATGAGCGTCGTGCCGCCCGCCGAGCCGCGAGGATCCGGGGGCCGGGGATTTGCCGTCTCTGCGTACCTGCCGGCGCGCGCGAGGGAGGCGTCGACGTGATCCGGGTCGTGCTCGTCGACGACCAGGAGCTGGTACGCACCGGCCTCGCCATGGTCGTCGACTCCCAGGACGACATGCGGGTCGTCGGCCAGGCAGGCGACGGCGCGCAGGCGCTCGACCTCATGGCGACCGTCGCCGCCGACGTCGTGCTGATGGACGTACGCATGCCGCGGATGGACGGTGTGGAGGCGACCCGCCGGCTGCTGGAACGTGACCGGGACGGAGCGCGGGTCGTCGTCCTCACGACGTTCGACCTGGACGAGCACGCGTTCGCCGCACTGAAGGTCGGAGCCAGCGGCTTCCTGCTGAAGGACGCACCGGCCGAGGAGGTCCTGTCCGCCATCCGTGCCGTCCACGCCGGCGACTCGGTCCTCGCGCCGTCCACGACGAGGCGGTTGCTGGCCCATGTGGCCCGGGACCTCCCGGGGCCCCGTACCGGTCCCGACCCGCTGGAGCGGCTCACGGACCGGGAGCGGGAGGTCCTCGTCGAGGTGGCGACCGGTGCCAGCAACGCCGAGATCGCCAGCCGGATGTATCTGTCCGAGGCGACGGTCAAGACCCATGTCGGCCGCCTGCTCGCGAAGCTCGGGCTACGCGACCGGGTGCAGGCCGTCGTTCTTGCGTACGAGTCCGGTCTCGTCCGGCCCGGCTCGTAGGTCGTGTCGCCCTAGCCACTCCGGCTTCCTGACGTCATTCCCTCGGCGTACGTGGTCGCGACCGCAGGTCGACGTCATGCGCGCCAACCGCAGCGAGGCTCTTCCTCGACGGCGCCGGCCCAGGCGCCCGCAGAAGGGAGATCCTCATGTCCGTCCATGTCGACGACGCCCGGTCAGGAGGACCGGTCGCCCCGCGGTCCAGACCTACCCGGCGATGGACCGCGCTCGCGCTACCGGTCGCCGCCACCTGGTCGCTCGCCTACCTCGGGTTGGGCATCGCCTGGCTGCTCGGAGCGGGCGGCAACCCCGCCGATCCCGCGGTGGACGAGGTGCGAGGACTGTCGTTGTTGGGGCTCTGGAGTCCCCGGGTCGGCGCCGGCATCCTCACCGGGCTCGCCGGTTTCGGAGTCGTCCTGGCCTGGGTGATGGCGTTCGTTCGTCCGGGCTCGCGGGGACCGGACGCCAGACCGCCCGGCCGATCCCGCTCCCTGGCGACCACGCTGGTGGCCCGGATACCGAGCGGCCTGGCGATCGGGCTCGGCCTGACGCTGGCAGTCGTCCTGCCGGACTACCGGTTGCTCGCCACCATCGCCTACACGCCGATCATGCTGGTTCTGACCATGGCCGGAGCCGCCCCGGAAGGGGTCGTCCTCTGGTACTGGCCGGTGGTCAACATGGCGGTCCTCAGCGTTGCCGGACTGGCGTGGTTCGTCGCGGCGATCGCTCACCATCGCAGGATCACCGGTGGGTGCGCCGCATGTGGGCGGAGTCGGACCGGCCGGGACGGTGCGTGGACCTCCCCGGCCGCCGCGGCGCGTTGGGGACGCTGGGCGGTCGGCGTCGCCGTGGCGATACCGGTGGGCTACGCGGCCACGAGGTACGCCTGGGCGCTCGGGATCCCGTGGGGCGTCACCCAGGAGCTGCTCGACGAACTGGGTGCGGCGGTCTACCTGGGAGCTGGGCTCGCGACGCTGGCCGTGGCCGGTGCCATCCTCACGCTCGGCCTGGTCCAGCGGTGGGGTGAGGTTTTCCCGTGGTGGATGGTTGGCCTGCGCGGTCGGCGGGTGCCGGTGATGCTGGCGGTGGTGCCGGCCGGGATCGTGTCGGTCGTCGTCGCCTCCGCGGGGGTGATGTTCGTCCGCTTCGCCGTCACCGGCCGCTTCGCCGCCATGTTCCCGGGCGGTGACAGTGATGTCGCGGGTTGGTTGCCGGAGATGTTCTGGCCACTGTGGGGCGCCGCACTGGCCGCGGCGGCGTTCGCGTACTGGCTCCGCCGGCGTGGCGACTGCGCCATGTGCGGATCAGCCTGACCGCGAGCTACCGGGTCACGAAAGCGCTGGGTATCAGGCCGGGTGGCGGAGGCGGCGCTGGAACTGTGGCAGAGCCTGGGTTTCGTACGGATAGGGCAGCGGACGGTCGCTCGCCTGCGTGAGCCGGTCCATCTGCTCCTCGCTCAACGTCCATCCGGTGGCGCCGAGGTTGTCACGCAGCTGTTCCAGCGTCCGCGCGCCGAAGATGGGTGCGGTGACGCCCGGTCGCTGCAGCAGCCAGCGCAACGCCACCTGACCGGGTGTCTTCCCTGCCTCGTCGGCGACTGCGAGCAGGGCGTCTACGACCCGCCAGGTCTCGTCGGTGTCGCGCCGCTGCCAGCTTCCGTCCACTTCACCACGCGTGCCCGCCGGCGCGGCGCCGAGGTCGCGGCGGTACTTGCCGGAGAGCCAACCGCCGGCGAGGGGGCTGTAGGCGATCAGGCCGGCACCTTCGTTCCGGCAGATCGGGAGCAGCTCCCACTCGGCGTCACGGCCGAGCAGGTTGTAGTACGGCTGCAGGCAGACGAACGGCTCCCAGCCATGCTGGCGGGACAGGTCGATCGACTTCTGCAACTGCCAGCCGGTGTAGTTCGAGGCCCCGACGAACCGGACCTTTCCGCTCTTCACCAGACCGTCCAACGTCGAAAGCGTTTCCTTCAACGGTGTGACGTCATCGAAGACGTGGACCTGGTAGAGGTCGATGTAGTCGGTGCGCAGCCGCCGCAGGCTCGCCTCGACCGCTGTCAAGATGTGCTTGCGTCCGGCGCCCTGGACGAGTTGGCCCGGCCCGGCTTCGCCATAGACCTTGGTGGCGATCACGAGGTCGTCGCGGGCGCGGCCCTTGAGCCAGGAGCCGATGATCTCCTCGGAGCGGTTGTAGCCGTAGACGTCGGCGGTGTCGATGAAGGTTCCGCCGGCCGCCACGAACTCGTCGAGGATGCGGTGGCTGGTCTGCTCGTCGGACTCGTCGCCGAACCGCCAGGTGCCGAGGCACAGCTCGCTGACCTCGAGGCCGGTACTGCCCACAAAGCGATAGTCCACAGGGATTCCTTCCAGCGAACGACTTCCGACCATGCGCGGACGTCGCGGTGGAACGGTAGGCAGCCGAGGACCGGCGCGTCCAATGCAGAATCCGGTCGTACGTCATGCGTACGCGGTATGGGTGCGGACACTCGTCCGGATCCCTTGACCTGGAGCGCGCTCCAGGTCCTAGGCTCCGGCGGTTCAGGTTCCGTCGGTCGCTCGGTAGTGCGCGATCTTCTCGTCCAGCACGCGAAGGGCCGTCTGCAGCTGCGCCAGCTGGCCACCGAGTTCGGCGCGGTGGTTCTCGAGGAGTTCGACCACGCTTCCGGAGCTGGTCGAACCGTTACGGAGCCGGCCCATGAACATCTGGAGGTCGGCGATGCCCAGGCCGGCCCGGCGTAGGCAGACCAGCAGCTGCACCCAGGCGAGATCGCCGTCGGTGTAGATCCGCCGACCACCGGCCGTGCGACTCACCGGGCCGAAAAGTCCGAGCCGTTCGTAGTAGCGCAAGGTGTCCAGGCTGAGGCCCGTGCGCTCGGACGCCTCCGCCGGTTCGTACGACGTCATGCCCTCATGATCGGGGGTGATGTACGCCTGGGGTCAAGCTCCTCGGCGCCCGGTCCCGCTGCGTGGCTTCTCTGAGGCATCCTGTGGTGCGTGGAGGTCTACCAACTCAGGGCGTTCGTGGAAGTGGCGGCCGACATGCATGTCGGCCGGGCCGCCGCGCGGCTGCACATGGCGCAACCCACGCTGAGCCGTCAGATCGCCGCGCTGGAAAGGGATCTCGGCGTACCACTTTTCAGCCGCGCCCGCCGGCGGATCGCCCTGACGCCGGCCGGCGAGATCTTCCTCGGCAAAGCCCGCGAGATCCTCGGGCAGCTCGACGTGGCCGCGGAAGATGCCCGGCGCGCGGCCCGTGGTGAGATCGGGACGTTGCGGTTGGGCTTCGTCCAGTCCGCGACCTACGCAGCCGTTCCCCGACTCGTCGGCCGATTTCGGGCGGTCTGTCCGGAGGTCAGGCTGGAGGCAGGGTTCATGACCACGATGCGACAGATTCCGGCACTCCAGGCCGGTCTCCTCGATGTCGGACTCCTCCGCCCCCAGCAACCGGCGAACGCCTACAGCGGACTGCACACCCGGGTGATCTCGCGGGACGCCATGGTGGCTGTCCTCCCCGCGAGCCACCCACTGGCGGTCAAACGTCGCATCTCGCTGGCTGAGTTGGCCGGCGAAGCCTTCGTCGTCTACCACCGGGAGGAAGGGTCGACCGGCTACGAGGCGATCATCGACCACTGCCGCGGGGCCGGCTTCACTCCGCGCATCGTGCAGGAGGCGGGGGATGCCCAGACCATCGTGGCGCTGGTCGGTGCCAACCTTGGGGTGTCGCTGATGTTGGCCCCGACGCCGGACGTCGACCCTGACCTTGTCACCTATCGCCCGCTCAGTGACCGGATACCGACCTGGGACATGGCACTCGCCTGGTCGGTGGACAACAGGTCGGCCACGCTGGAGCGCTTCCTCGCGATCGCCACGGAGCTGACCGCAGGTGGAGCGCAGGTCGGATCTTCGTGAATGTCCCTGGGCTACGCGGACGGGTCGATGAACTCGTCCGCGGAGACCCTGGAGAGCTCCTGCAGGACGCGAAGGAACGCGCGGCGGTCGGCGGCAGGCACTCGAGCCAGCAGCCGTTCCTCCTGACGCTGGATGGCGTCTTGCGCGGACGTACGAACCCGACGGCCTTTCGCGGTCACTGAGACCAGACGCACCCGACGGTCGTCGGGGTCGGGCTCACGGCGGATCAGGCCGCGGTCCTGCAGGTCGTCGAGGATGGGGATGATCCTGGTCTTGTCCGCGCCGATGGCCTGAGCCAGCGCGGCCTGCGTACGCACCGGTTCGTCCTCCAGCCGGACGAGAACGGTATAGCCCCACATCGACAGGTCGTGGGCACGCAGGACCGGGAGTTCGGCCGCCATCAGGGTGCGGCCCAACGGCGCGACCAGTGCCGCGAGGTCGGGGCGAGTGGGGCGGCTTCCCGACGTGGACTTCCTCCGCATGGAACGACGATATGCCTTGACAAATCATGTGCTCTAGCAGATCGTAAGCGCACGCATATTAATGGAGGCATTATGAGCATCCCTGACCTTCGCGCGGAGCACCGGCGCGCGGCCGAAGCCACCATCGAGGTCGTGTCGCGCCTCACCCATGACGACCTGTCGCGGCCGACTCCGTGCGCCGACTGGAATCTGGGCGACCTGCTCGCGCACATGATCGTCCAGAACCACGGCTTCGCGGCGGCTGCGGAGGGAGGTGGCGCCGACCCGGCGATCTGGAAAGTCGGTCCGCTCGGCGCCGACCCGATGGCCGACCACACGGCCGCCACCGAGCACGTCATGACGGCGTTCGCGGCGGACGGTGTGTTGGACCAGCCGTTCTTCCTCTCGGAGCTGACCGACCAGCCCCTCCCCGCGACCCAGGCGATCAGTTTCCACTTCGTCGACTGTGTGGTGCACGGCTGGGACGTCGCACGCTCGGTGGGGCAACCATGGAAGCTCGACGCCGACCTTCTCCACGCCGCCCTGCCGGTCGCCGAAGCAGTGCCGGACAGCGACTTTCGCACGCTGCCTGGAGCGTCGTTCCGTCCCCGGCTGCCGTCGACTCCCGCGGATGACCCGCTCGATCGAATCCTGCGGCTGCTCGGACGCTCGCCCGCGTGGCCCGGCGAGGCCCCTACGCCCGGACTCTGAGCCGCGCGGCCTGGGCGGGTCAGATAGCGGTGTCCGGAGACGTTCGTCGCAGGTGGGCTCCCACCGCTCAACCGCTCAGCGGCGGGTCCGGCCCGCGACAGCGCGCCAGACGAGCAGGACGAGAACGGAGCCGATGATCGCCGTCAGCCAGGACGAGAGGTCCCAGAACTCATCGATGGGGCTGGTGTTGAACAGCACCCCGGCCAGGAATCCACCGAGCAGGGCGCCGGCGACGCCGATGACGAGCGTGACGATCAAACCGCCAGGGTCTTTGCCTGGCAGGAGGAACTTGGCTATCGCTCCACAGATCAGTCCGAGGATGAGGAAGGCGATGATGCCCATGATGTGTGGCGCCCTTCGTGTCTCTCGTGGCCGACGATCGGCCATCGCGGTCCGGGCTGTACTACCCGCTCGCACCACTCGAAACCGCAGCGATTCCCAGCACAGGTGACAGTGGGGCGTCAGGGATTCACCCAGGCGTGCGGATCCTCGGCGTCCGGGTCGGCGAGAAGGTAGGCCGCCGCGGCGGGTTGCGCGGGCCCGGAATCCTCCGCAACCTCGCGGAAGACAAGAACCCGGACGCGTGCGCCTTCATCCGGTGGGTAGTCGGACGGATCATCGAAGACGGTTACCCGTCCTCCGCCGGCAAGGTCACTGGGATGGTCGATGATCCAGTCCTCGAGGATCGCGCGCGCGATGTCGGCACTGGCGCGGTCCCCGACGGTCCGGTCCTGCGCGGTGGTGCTGGTCCGCCATGCGTCCTTGTCGAATAGGTCGATCTGGTACGTGTAAGGCTCGGCCATAGATGAGAAACGTATCCGGCGGACGGCGGTCGATAAAGCCCGCGTCGTTACGGATATCGGACGCGAAGCCGGGTAACCAGCGGGACACCGTCAGGCAGGTCCCTCGTGGTGGATGCGTCCCGCCATCTCGCCGAGCCGTCCACCGGTGCCGCCCCACCTGGCCGCGATGATCTCCGCGCCGATGCTCACCGCGGTCTCTTCCGGCGTACGCGCCCCGAGGTCGAGTCCGATCGGTGACGCGAGCTTCGCAAGCTCCTCAGTCGTCAGGCCGGCCTCCCTCAACCGCGCGATCCGGTCGTCATGCGTACGCCGGGAACCCATCGCACCGACATAGGCCAGCGGCATCCGCAGCGCCACCTCGAGCACCGGGACGTCGAACTTCGGATCGTGGGTGAGAACGCAGACGACGCTGCGTTCGTCGATCCGGCCGGCCGCCCGTTCGCCGGTGAGGTACCGGTGCGGCCACTCGACCACGACCTCGTCGGCCTCGGGGAACCGGCGGCTCGTGGCGAACACCGGACGGGCGTCGCACACGGTCACCCGGTAGCCCAGGAAGGCGCCGACCCGGGCGACGGCGGCGGCGAAGTCGATCGCCCCGAACACGATCATGCGCGGAGGCGGAGAGTACGAAGCGACGAAGAGCGTGAGGTCGTCGCCCCGGCGTTCGCCGTCGTGGCCGTAGTGCAGCGCGGCGCTCCGCCCGGTCGCGAGAAGGCCTCGGACATCATCGGTCGCGGCGGCGTCGAGACGCGGTGAACCCAGGGTTCCCGCCACCCGGTCCGTCCACACCACGAGGTGCCGGCCGACACGATCGCCCGGAGGGGCACTGGCGCGCGCACCGGTGCCGGTGGCTGCGGTGGCGCCAGCAGCCGCGCTGGGACCTGCACCAGCGCAGCCGTCGCCGACAGTGGTGACCGTCGCGACCGGCTCGCCCGAACGGATCGACGCTGACACGTCGCCAAGCTCCGGGAAGGTCGCCCGGTCGACCCGCTCGATGTAGACGTCGAGGACCCCACCGCAGGTCAGACCGACCGCGAACGCGTCGTCGTCACTCACGCCGTACCGCTCGAGGCTGGGTCGGCCAGTGTCGACCGCGCGCCGGGCCGCCTCGTAGACCGCGCCCTCGACGCACCCGCCGGAGACGCTGCCGACTACGGAGCCGTCCGGGCCGACCAGCATCGCCGCCCCCACAGGACGGGGTGCCGAGCGCCAGGTCGCGACCACGGTGCCCATGCCGGCGGCTTCGTCCGCCTCCCACCAGCGAACGAGATCGTCGAGCACCTCACGCATGCGTGATCACTCCCACCTGCGCCTCCCTCGCGCGACACTCGTGCCCAGCAGCACATTGATCGAGCTGCGACCCACGCGAGGTGCGGTGCTCCTGGTCGCCTTGATGGTACGCAGCGAGGGCAGATCCACCAGACTGTGCCCATGCGTGCTGACCGGCTGCTCCGCATCGTCTTCCGGCTGCAGGGCCGGGGCATCGTGTCGGCGTCGACGCTGGCTCAGGAGCTGGAGGTCTCGACGCGCACCATCCGCCGCGACATGGAGGCACTGTCGGCCGCCGGCATACCGGTCTACTCGACCCGTGGCGGTGCCGGCGGGTGGGCTCTGGTGGACGACTACCGGACCAGCCTGACCGGCCTGTCCACGACCGAGGCGCTGGCCATGATCGTCGGTCAGCCGCGCGGAATCCTCGCCGACCTCGGCCTCGACGATCCCGGCGACGGTCTGATTCTCAAGCTGCTGGCGGCGGTCGCGCCGGCCGCCCGTGAGCATGCCGAGCACGCCCGGCAGCGCATCCACGTCGAGTTGGGTGGCTACTGGGGTCCCGTCCCTGGCGACCCGCCGCCCGTGCTGCCTCGGCTGTTGCAGGCGATCTGGGACGACCGCGTTGTCAAGATCCGGTACGGCACAGCCGTCGGCACCGTGCAGGTCGCGCCGTACGGCCTGGTCCGCAAGGGCGCGCACTGGTATCTCATCGGGCAGCGGGACGACAAGCTCCGGACCTACCGCGTCTCCCGGATGCGCGACCTGACGGTGACAGCCGTCCCGTTCGCCCGACCGGACGAGTTCGACCTCGTGACGTTCTGGCGGCAGTCGCAGGACGCCTACGCCAAGTTGCTACCGACCTACCCGGTCCGGCTCCGGCTCCGTGACCACGCGCGGATCCGGGCAGGTTGGGCGTTCGCTCGCACCCGGTCGCTGTCGCCGCCTGATGCCGACGGGTGGGTGGAAGCCGAGTTCGACACCGAAGACTGGGAAGGTGCGGTGGGGTTGGTGCGGTCGTTGGGTGGCGACGTGGTGGTGGTCGAACCGGACCGGCTACGTCGTCAGGTGATCGCCGACGCCCATCGGTTGATCGAGCTCAACTGAGTTCTGAAGGTAGCCGTTGAGGGCACTGGTCGCGTGCATCGTCTGCTGGCTGGCGCGTTGGACGGAGCGGCGGCGTTGCTCGAGGGCGGCCAGGGCCTGTGCCGGCCGGCTGGTGGCGAGGTCGTCGAGAACGGACCGGATGCCATCGAAGCGATAGCCGGCGGCACGCAGGAGCGCGACGATCTGGACGCGTTGCATCTGTTCGTGGTCGTAGTAGCGGCTGCGCGTCGTGCCGTCACGGGTCGGCTGTAGAAGTCCTTGCTCTTCCCAGAAGCGCAACGCGGACGGGCGTACGCCGGCGAGTTGGGCGGCGGCGCCGATGCGTACCACCCGGCCGGCCGTGACGCGAGGAGCGCGGGTCTGGGTGCGCGAGATGCGTTCGAGGGTGCGCAGGGTCTCGTCTATCTGGGCACGTTGGCGGTGGAGTTCGGCGTGGCATGCGTCGACGACGGCGAGCGCGGCGGCGCTGTCGCCGGCATGGACAGCGCGCATGACCTGAAGCGCCCGCTGCCAGCCGTACCCCGCGATCAGACATCGAGCCACCCGCAGTGCTTCCACATGAACGTCGGTGTAGCGGCGGTAGCCGTTGGGACTGCGATCCGCGGCGGGGAGGAAGCCCACCTGTTCGTACGTGCGCACCAGCGACGGGCTGATCCCGGCTGTGCGAGCCAGGTCGACCGGCCGCAGCGCCTTCACGTGGGTCTTTAACCGCGGTTGCAAGGTTCTGGCCCTTTCAGGCGTGATCCAGAGGTGAGAAGGCCGGTCAACCTTTCAACTGGCTGGAGCCACATACGGTAACTCCCATGATGGCTGGAAAGACAGAGTGTGGGACATCCGATCCGGTCGTGGCGGTGGATGGGCTGGGGATGACCTACCGGGCCCCGGTACGCCCGGCCGGGCTCGCGGCTGCGTTCCGTGCGCTGTGGCGGCGGGAGTACCGGCAGATCGAAGCGGTGGCCGATGTGACGTTCCACCTTGCAGCCGGCGAGCTCGTCGGGTTCATCGGGCCCAATGGCGCCGGCAAGACCACGACCATGAAGATCCTCTCCGGCATCCTGCACCCGACCGCGGGGGAGGCGAGGGTGCTGGGATTCGCGCCCATGCGACGCCAGCACGAGTTCCTCACCCAGATCGCGCTGGTACGAGGAAGCCAGCCGATCGCTGGACCCACGGAACTGACCGTCCTGGACAACTTCAGCTACCGGCGCCTGTTGTACGACATCGCCCCCGCCCAGTTCCGCTCCCACGTCGAGGAACTGACGGACATGCTCGACCTGGAGCCACTCCTGCCGCGACAGGTGCGCGCCCTGAGCCTCGGGGAGCGGATGCGCGCCGGGCTGGCAGTGGCACTTCTGCACCGACCTCGTGTGCTCTTCCTGGACGAGCCCACCATCGGCCTGGACGCCTCCGCGGCAGTGGCGTTCCGCCGCTACATCGCCGATTACGCCTCCCAGACCGGCGCCACCGTGCTCCTCACCAGTCACTACATGGCCGAGGTCGAGGCCTTGTGCCCACGGGTGGTGTTGATCGACCAGGGACGGCTGCGTTATGACGGCAGGCTGGCCGCATTGGCCGCGCAGCTGTCGCCGTACAAGCTGCTGCGAGTGACCACCGGCGACGACTCGGCGTCGGTGTCATGGAATGACTATGGAGAGCTCGACGACTCCGACCCGAGCCAGGTGACGCTTCGCGTTCCTCGGGAAGACGCGCCCCAGATCACCAGTCGACTCCTCGCCGAGGTTCCTGTCATCGATCTCACCGTGGCCGACCCGCCGCTGGAAACCATGATGGACCGGTTCTACCGGGCCGGTGTGGCATGAGCAGGATGGTGCGGCTGGTGGGCCTCGCGATCTGGCGAAGCACTCTGACCCAGTGGAGTTGGCGGTCGTCGGTGATCACCTGGGTGATCGGGCAGGCGGTCACGCCTGTGCTCGGCCTGTTCATCTGGTCGGCTGCCCTGCCAGGCGACTCGGCAGTCTCCACCTACTACGTCGTGCTGCTCGCGGTCCAACTGGTGACGGTCTCCTACGAACACCACACCCTGTCCAACGGCATCTACGACGGTGGTCTCGGTGACAACCTCGTCCAGCCGCAGCCCGTCGTCATCGACTACCTCGGCACCAACATCGGTCTGCGGTTCTGGCACCTGATCTTCGGCATACCGCTCATCGTGGTCGCGGGAGCCGTCGCCGGTGTCCGGCTCGACCCGGTGGGGATCGCGGTGGCGCTGCCCGCACTCCTGGTCGCCGCCGCGCTGCGGTTCCTTTTCACGTACGCACTCGCGCTGTCGGCGCTGTGGACCGAACGCGCACATGGCGTGGTGGGGCTCGGCGAGACCCTGATCTTCCTGCTCGGCGGTACGGCCGCGCCCCTGGGGTTCCTGCCCGAGCCGTTCCGGGTGGTCGGGCAGGCTCTTCCGTTCTGGTCGATGCTCGGCATGCCCGCCGAGATCGCGGCGGGGACCCTGCGCGGGGCCGAGCTCGTGCAGGCGTACGGCGTTCAGCTGGGCTGGCTGATCGCCCTCGCCGGGTTGACCGTGGCCGTCTGGCGGTCCGGCCTGCGCCGCTTCACCGCAGTAGGCGCGTAGGAGGAGGAGACGACCATGCTCAAACTGATCCGGCTGTTCGGGACCTTGTTCTCGTTGTCGTTGCGTCGCCAGATCGCCTTTCGCGCCGACCTCGTCTTCGAGGTCGTCCTCACCGTGGTTGCGCTCGCTTCCGCACTCGTTGCCCTCGCAATGATCTACACCCGTACGAACACACTCGGCGGCTGGCATCCCGGTGAGGCGATCGCCCTCCTCGGCACGTTCCAGATCGTCAGCGGACTCCGCGCGGCATTCGTCGAGCCCAACCTGCAGTGGTTCGGCAACCACGTCAAGGACGGCCGATTCGATGCGCTTCTGACCCAACCCGCGCCCGCGATCTTCCTCGCAAGTCTCAGCAGCTGTGCGCCGCTGGCACTTGCCCAGGTGGGACTCGGCGGTGTCGTCGTCGCGTACGGCGTCCACCACGCGGGCATTACCGTGACGCCGGTCGGGGTAGCCACATGGCTGGTCCTGCTTCTCGCCGCGACCGCGGTCATGTGGGCCACCCGCACGATTCTCGCCGCCACCGTGTTCTGGGCGCTGGGCCTGAGCCTCGACGCCGTCTATGACGCTGTCTGGCAGTTTGCCCGCTATCCCGTCGACGTCTACCGCCGACCGCTGCGGCTGCTGCTCACCTACGTGCTGCCCGTCGCGTTCCTCGCGACCGTCCCGTCGGGAGCTCTCCTGAACGGCGGAGAACTCCTCGTCGTCCTCATGGCCGTGGGTGTCGCCGTCGGCAGCTGTCTTCTCGCCCATCTCGTCTGGCGAGCCGGACTACGCTGCTACACGAGCGCCACCAGCTGAGCAGCGGAAGGGGATCCCGCGTGGGTACGTGCGTCTTCTGCAGGGTGGTCGACCGCGAGGCGCCAGCAAGCGTCGAGAGTTGGCGCCGGATGCCCTGCCACGACTCGGGCGATCAGGAGGTGACGAGGTCGATGGCGCGGGCGATTGCCCTCCGAGCTGCGGCCTGGTCGGCCCGGGGACCTAGCCCACACGCCGAAGCGACGTCCACCTGGTGGCCGAAAGCCGATTCCACCAGTGCGAGCACCCGCCGCTGCTCGTCGAGCGGTTGATACTCGTGCGCTATTCCCGCGATCAGTCGGGTTTTGTGCGGGAGCCTGAGGCGGCGCAGATGCTCGTAGTAGGCCTTGTGGAGAGGGGGACTCGGACCATCGGCCATCGGGATGTGGACGAATTCCAGCGTCCGCTCGGCCGGCCAGCGATCGACGATGCCGTTGGCCAGGTCGACCATGGACGTGGTGGAGCGAGGTCTGGCCCCAGGTTTGCTGTGCAGGCTGCCAAAGCACAGGTGAACGCCGAGCCGCGATCCGGGTGGAGTCATGACGGCGAGGTTGGTGACTGCTGTGGCAGCGATGGCGACGACAATCCGCCGAAGGCCCGGTGGCATTTTGGCCGCCAGGAGAGTCTCGGCAGGTATCTCCAGCTGGAAGACCACGTCGTCGCCGGCCAGCTCGTGGATCCGGGAGATCTCGCGGCCGGTGGCCTCGACGACCGGCCGATAGTAGGGCCACATTCTCCCGGCTGAGTCGCCGGTGCGCTGGTAGAACTGCAGGACGCGGTGATTGAAGGCGATGAACGAAAAACTCAGCGGACTCGGCACGCTCACCTGGAACCGCAGGTAAGACCTGTCGTATTCGGCGCTGATCTCTTTGAAGGCCAGTAACGCCTCCTGAGTTTCCTTGAAATATCCCAGATAATCATCGAGCGGCGCGTCCCGCAGCGATCGGCCCCGGCGGAGCCGATACGTGGGACGTGCCGTCAGGGTCGACCAGTCGCCTCTGGTCACGTACTCCAGCGCGGGATGCGTCGCCAGTCCGTCGACCATCGGCGCCACGTACAGGCCGCGACGGCGCGTCTCGCCACTCGGCAGCAAGCCGCGCAGGTGCGGCCCGGCGTTGTCGAGGAAGAAGCGCATGCCTTCGTCGACCGCCGCTGTGTCCGGGGGCAGGCTGCCCACCAGATGGACCGCACGGGTCCGCTCCATGAGGAAGCTCCTTGCTGGCTAGCGGCTGCCTCCGACGTGGCGGGCGTCAGCAGCGGGACAGACCCGGGCAGTCGATGCCGTCCTGCGGGAGGTAGGCAGCGGATGGTAGCCAGGTGCTCACGACCTGGTCGCGGGGTCGGCCGTCGACCCGGGGGGCCACCAGTCGGTCGGTCGCGCTCGAGTCACCCGCGAGGTAGCGGTCGAACCAGGCCCGCGTGTAGTACGCGAACACCTTGAGCTCGGCCTCGCTGCCGGTCGCGGGAAGTCCGAGGTCAATCTGGCCGGGACCGGCCTGCTGCGCGAAGTCCATGTGCTCGGCGTTGCGAATGGGGACCAACATCGAGGCAACGCCGGCGGCACGCCACGGTTCGAAGCCCGCCCACCGCTGATACTCGGGGTCGCCGGTGAGGCAGAACGGGCGACCACCGTCGGAGTTCAGACTCATCGCCGGCGCCCGAGGCGAGACGTCCCGGGCAGCAAGGTTGAGCAACGTCTTGCAGGGATCCAGGGTCAGTGCCGGGTACCGCCGCGCGAAGAGCATGTCCCAGGCGACAATGGCGCGGATGCGACGGTCCACCTCTTGTGCGGAGCTGACCGCGGAGCCGCCGAGGGAATGCCCTGCCGCGCCCATGCGGCGGGAATCGACCCGTCTGGCGAACGGATTGGCCGGTGAGGCGAGGTAGTCCAGTCCGCTCCGGACCGCGTCGACGCGGGCGGTCTGGCTGCCGAGTACGGATTCGGGAAACAGGTTGTCGAGGTCACCGCAGTTGGGAAGGCCGTCACGACAGGCCGGGTGCGCAAGCAGGTCGGACCGCCCGACACCCTGCGGGTCGATGGTGATCGCGACGTACCCATGGCCGGCGAGGTCGCGGCCGCCCACTGGAACTCGTTCTGCGTCGACAGTCCGGCTGGAACGATCACCACCGCCGGTAGGCGTTCTTTCCCTGGCTCAGCTGGGGCGAAGACGGTCGCGAACAGGCACGACCCGGTGCCGCGCGAGGGAATGTAGACCTCTCTACTCTGCCACGCCCCCTGCCAGTCGTAGGCAGCCCGCGGCGTGTCCACCCCCGGCAGTGGCGGAGTGCTGAGCCCCGCGCAGGTGGACCCGCTGTCTGCGGCACCTACATCTTTGGGTGCGGCGCTGGCCGGCATCGCCATGACCGCCGTCGATGCCAGGATCGTCGCCGCAAGCAGCGCGGCCGAGCGTATGCAACGTCGCACGATCTGTTCCTCCACGGTGGTGTCACGCCTGAGGGTCGTACGTTGAGGCACACCCGTTCCGTCACCACGAACGTGCGGACGGACCGGCTGAGCGGCTGGTGAACGGCCGCGGTCCGGCGTTCATGATCACGGCATCCTAACGGTGGACTATGATGACGGCCAGTTCTCGGACCGAAGGCAAGGCCACTCGGTGTGCCGCGATTGCCGCGATGGCAATGGCCGTCGAGGCGGCTGAGCTGGACGGCTCCACCTGGACCGGTGTCGACTGATGCTTCCCCCGACGGAGACTCGATGAGCGACGCAGAAGGATCCCTGACGCCGACGCCTGCCGGCGTCTACGACGCCGCTCTCGGCGGTACGGCGAACACCGCGGCTGACCGGGCGGTTGTGGAGCGTGCCAAGGAGGCAATGCCCGACGTGATCCTGGCGGCCTGGGCCAACCGTGGATTCCTGCAGCGGGCGGTCAGGCGGATGGCGCACGAGTTGGGGATCCGGCAGTTCCTCGATCTCGGGTCCGGCATGCCGACTCAGCGCAACACCCACGAGGTGGTCGCCGAGGCCAGGCCGGACGGCCGGGTGGTCTACGTCGACGTGAATCAGGCCGTGGTCGCCCGTTCACGCGAGATCCTCGCCGGGGCGAGTGACACGACCGCGATCCAGGGTGACATTCGGCAACCTGAGGCGATCCTGGCGCACGAGGAGACCAGGCGTTTGATCGACTTCACCCAGCCTGTCGGCGTCCTGGCCGTTGCCGTGACGCACTTCCTGCCCGACGAAGACGATCCGTGGGGGCTGATCGCCCACTTCATGGACGCTGTTCCGACCGGCTCCTACCTCGCCCTGTCCGCCGTCACCTCCGACTACCAGGAGGAGACCTGGCGCAAGACGCTGCAGCAGGCTGGTCCGAGTTACGACGCCTACCCGCGGACCCGCGCAGAAGTGGAGCGGTTCTTCAAGGGGTTGGAGATCCAGCCACCGTACGAAGGCGGCGATCCGGCCGTCGTCCACATCGGCCTGTGGGGGGCCGAGGACCCCGAGGTGGCCGACGACGACAGCTCGCGGCTGGCCTACGCCGCGCTGGCCCGCAAGCGGTAGCAGGCCGTCGCCTCCGCAGAAAGGGGGCAGGTCACGGCCACGACAGGGACGTCCTCGGTTGCGGAGAGTGTTCCGGACGACAGCTGAACCTCTGACCGTCGTTGGCGCTTCCCCGCAGACGCATCGACGCTGCACCGTGCTCCGCGAACCCCTCGCGTGACCGCAAGCGGCTGTTGACATGCCCAACCGCGACATTAGCGTGACAGGCGCTCGTCCATCGGCTGCGAGCACGCCTGGCATTTCCGTTCGGTGGAACCTTGTCTTCGGTGATTCGCACGTGTCGGGAGGGTGACGTGCCCAGTGTCAACCGGCGTCATGTGTTGGGCTTCGGACTGGCCGGAGTCGGGGCGGTGGCGTTGGGTGGTGCACCGGCTTCGGCGGCGGTGTCGACCGCTCCAGACAGCGCGAGCGAACCGTTGCTGGTCTATGACCTTGCCGGCCTGCACGACCTCGACCTCGCTGATCCGACGCAGGCCAGACGGGCATACGACGAACTCCATTTCGTCGCCACCCTGCAGGGAATCGTCAACCGTTCCCACCCACGGCTCTATGTCCACTTCCTCAACCACAACGAGTTCGGCGACATCGACATCGACGCGTACTGGCTCGACGTGTTGCAGGAGCGAGGTGGGTTGCTGGACGGACGAGAGATCCGGCAGGTAGCGAGCCTGGACGAACTCGTGTCCACGTTCCGGCCGTTGCTGCGCGGTGCGGTGGTGTGGGATCCGGCGGTGCCGGCCACGTCGAACGTCGCCTCGACGGTGGCGGGTGCGCGTGATGTCGTGGCGATCCGCTACGACCGCACGGAGGGATCGCTTTTCCAGCGGTATGTCGACGGGTCAGGAAAGCTCCGGCTGCCGGTCAAGGTGTGGCTCATCCAACCGGATGGTTCGCCCCTCTTCACCGGTCAGGGAACGATTCCAGACACCGACCGCGCCACCACCCGAAGCCCGAAGTGTGACGCGTACCTGTGGGCGGTCGAGCAGTACCTGCGCTCAGGCGAATCCGTACCGGAGTTCGCGTACTACCTCGATGCGTACTGGCTGAACGATCCCAAGGGCCAACTGCCCCAGACCTTGTTGACCAACCACGACTACCTGGTTTCCCGGCGCGGATTCTTCTTCGACCTGCTGCCGTGGGACGACGAGACGCCGGTGGACGACCGAGCCCAGGAGGTGGGTACCGACCAGCGCACGTTGGAGGAGATCCTCCGCGTGGGTCATCAGCGGTCCGGCGGCACGTTCGTCCCGGTGCACGGATTCGTTCCTTGGCAGTACAAGTACACGAGCGTAGGGAACGCCGGCGGACATGACCCGGTCCCGACGGAGTGGCGATTCGTCCAGGTCATCTCGGCGTTCAATGCCTATGCCGACGCTGACGCGGAGACTCTGGACGGCATGGCCAATGCGTCGGTGTTTCGGCATGCGCGGCTTCGGTCGCACTATCCGCAAGGCCCCAGGCCGACGGCTGATGAGCTTCGGGCCCGAGGATTTCTCGATGCCGATGGTGGGGTGGTGCCGCGCCGCTACGTGATGCTCTACGTCGGCGACTACGACTCGGCGGCCTGGATCTATCAGACCACGCCCTACCTGTGGGACGATCCGGCGCGGGGGAGCGTGCCGTTGAACTGGGCGTTCAACCCCAATCTCGCCGCCCGGATGCCGGTGGCCATGGACCGTGTTCGCCGTACCGCGACCGAGAAGGACACGTTCATCGCCGGTGACTCCGGCGCGGGGTACATCAATCCAGGGATGCTGACCGAGCCGAGAGAGTTCTCCGGTCTCCCGTCCGGTGTCGCGGCGTGGCGTGAGCACTGCCGCGCGCACTATCAGCGGTGGGATCTCTCCGTGACCGGGTTCATCATCGACGGCTTCGCGCCGCCGATGGACGAGGCCACACTGCAGGCCTACGCCGACTTCTCGCCGGACGGCTTCGCCGCCCAGAAAGTGCCGCCGCTCGGACTCGTGGGCGAGACGCCGTACGTCCGGATGAGGGGTGACCTGCCCCGTGGAACCGTGGCCGAGGGGGCGGCGGCATTCCGGGGTTACCTCGACGGTGACGTCGCCGCGCCGCCGTTCGTTCCTGAGTTCCACAGCATGCGCACCATCCTCATGTCGCCGAGCTGGCATCGGGACGTGGTGGCCGCGGTCCGGGCCGAGATCCCTGAGGCAGGTGTGGAGGTCGTCGACGCACACACCTTCTACGCGCTCGTCCGCCACTATCTGCTCGACCAGGTGCTCCTGACCCCGCTGCTCACCGTCGCCGCCCGCGAGGGTGGTGCGTCGACACTCCTCTTCGAGGCGACGAGTTACCTACGCACGCCGGTCACGGCGACGCTCGCCCTCGAACTCCCCGCAGGATGGAGTGTCGAGCCGGACGAGCGCGAGTTCTCCGTCGGGCCGGACGAGACGGTACGCGTCTCTGTCGAGGTCACGGTGCCGGCCGACACGCCTCTGGGCGAGCACACCGTGACGGCAGTTCTCCGGTACGAAGGGCAGACGAGGCGGAGGACGTTTGTCACGACGGTCGTCGAGCGGTCCTACGCCGATGCAGCGGAGGTCGACGTCGTGCTCGGACAGCAGAACCAGCCACGAGGGCTGGACCTGGTGGAGCAGGCCGACGGGCAGACGACCCCTGACACCGTGGCGGAACGCGAGTGCCGACGGCCGCTCTTCACCCAGTGGGAATCGTCGTACTTCTATCTGCGGGTCGACGACACGTTTCTGTTCGACGCCCGGGACACCTCCGCGTTCGTCTCGGTGGAGTACTTCGACGCACCCGACCTGTCGTTCAGCCTCCACTACGACTCGAACGATCCCACGGGCGCGGTCGAAGGTGCCTACACCGACGGCGGCGCCAGGCAGACGGCTGGAACCAACGCGTGGGTGAGCACGACGTTCGAGCTGCCCGACGTACGGTTCGCCAACCGGCAGAACGGTGGAGCAGACCTGCGACTCGCGACCACGGACGATCTGTGCGTGGCGCGCGTCGCCGTCTCGCGGACCCGCCCGGACCAGCCGTGAAGGAGGAGGCACACGTGCACCGACGACGTGGCCCAGTGGTCCTGCTGGTCGCTGTCCTGCTCGCGGTCGTGTGCCCCACGACCGCGACGGGCATGAGGATTTCCGGCCGCGTGGGTGCGGCCTCATCGGTGGCGCCGAACTCTGATCCGGCGAGAATCACGGATGGTGACATCTTCACCCACTACACGAGCGCCGCCCATGACAGTCCACACGCGCATGAGTGGGTGGCTGTCGACATGGGGCAGGTCAGGCACCACGTCAACCGGGTGCGTCTCTATCCCCGGGAGGGGTCGCACGGGTTCCCCGAACGCTTCGCTATCGAGGTGAGTGCCGACGGCGAGCACTGGCGGGACGTGTCCGACAGCCGAGTCTCCCGCGCCGAACCGGGTGGCTGGGGGCAGGTGATCGTGGACTTCCGCGGCACGTCCGCGCGTTACGTACGCCTCAACGCAAGCCGCCTGGGCCGTGACGACGAGGGGCGGTACTCGCTGCAACTCGCCGAGCTCACGGTCGAGGCCCTCGACGCCGAACGGCCCGATCGGCGAGCGAGCGTCGAGGACGTCGAGGTGTCCACCGAAGCACCCGGGCATCTGGCGCGGGTGCTCATCGACGGTGGCGGGAGCGACTACTGGAGCTCGACGCCGACCGCGGACCCGACAACGACTGAAAGCGTGACGGTCCGCTTCGCCAAGCTCCATGACATCAGCGCGCTGTCGCTCCTTCCGGCGTCGGGCGGCCGTGGGTTTCCGATCGACTTCCGGCTGCAGTACAGCACCGACGGGACCACGTTCACCGACATCGCCGGTCAGGCTCACCTCGGTCATGAGCCGAAGCCAGGTGTGCAGACGTTCCGCTTCGAACCCGTCCGCGCCGCCGCGTTGCGGGTCGTGGCCACGCGCCTCGACCAGATCGCGGACGGCGTCCATGCGTTCCGTCTCGCCGAGATCGGCGCCGAGGTCGGCGCGCCGTTCCGGACGAACCTTCCGGGCGACTTCGATCGCCGATGGAACGAGATGTGGCTGCAGTACGGCGCGGTCGCCGACGGACAGGACTCGGTCTACCAGTTCGGCAACGAGCCGAACTATTTCGAGTGGATGGCGCGCAAGATCCTCTGGTCGCGTGAGGCCGGATACCGAGAGGCACTGAAGGATCGCGTACGCGGGCATCCGCAGAATCCGCAGGGGTATGTGTGGTCCTGGGGCGACAACCCGCGCTGGCCGAGCGGCAATGCCCTGCATCAGACCACGAGTCCGATGTACATTCTGGCGGCGTGGCGGATCGCGGTCTGGGACGATCCCGACTTCCTCGCTGATGTCGACACCACCAAGGCCGCAGACGTACCGACGATCGTCGGATATGAGGCGACGAAGACCACGCCGGCCGTACCAGACGGTGGCAGCCTCGGACAGAGCTTCGCGGTCGAGGAGGAGTGGACCGCGGTCGGTGGGCGCTTTCCCACGTTCGGAGCGCAGGGTTCCGCCATGACCCTGTCGGTCTACCGCGGCGGTCCCGGTGGTGAGCTCGTTGGCACCCGCCGGTTCGACAGTGTTCCGGACGCGTCCTGGCAGTACGTCACGTTCGATGCTCCGCAGCCGCCGGGCGAGTACTACCTCGAGATGACCGACCCGGACGGGCCGATCCACTGGTGGAGCACTGACGAGGACGTGGAGGTCGGATGGCAGGCATTCACCGACGGCCACCCGACCGAGGGCGATCGATCGCTGCGTGTTCAGCTGGCCCGGCAGGACACCTTCAACACAGACGCGTCGAAGGGGCGGACAGTCTGGGAGAAGATCGTCGAGTCGTGGCGCTATCTGGAGGGCCACGGTGCCAAGAGCGGAATTCTCGTCATCGACAACGACGAGAACGACGGAACACCGGCGGGGGAGCCCAGCAACTACTGGGACAACCTCAAGATGGGCTACAAGGAGCCGTACACGAACCTCTACTTCTACGCCGCCACCCAGGCGATGAGCGACCTGTACCGCCTGCGCGGCAACGACGCGGAGGCCGACCGGCTCGCCGAGCTGGCCGCCGTGGTCCGGAGGGAGTACCGGCAGACGTTCTGGAGTGAGGAGAAGGGGCGGTTCGTCTCCACCGTCGACATCGACGGCACGGTGTGGGACTTCGGACTCACCTTCCTGAACCTGGAGGCGATCGCCTACGGACTGGCGAGCCAGCGCCAGGCCGAACGGATCCTCTCATGGTTGGACGGAGACCGCACGATCTCGGGAGAGCGGTCCACCGGAGCCGACATCTACCACTTCACCTTCGCTCCCCGCGCGAACACCGTGCCCATCGAGTCGGCCGGCAAGCCGTACTGGTGGAACGACGTCGGCGGCGCGATCTCCCTCGATGCTGCCGCCGCGTGGGATGAGCACCTGGAGAACGGTGGGGCGATCTTCTACACGTCGTTCTACGACATCCTGGCCCGCCACCGCACCCGCGGCGTCGACGACGCCTTCGCGCGGATGCTCGCTATTGCCGACGAATACGCTGTGGACGAGATCGAGCGACGCCCCCGCAACTCCTACGGAGCGGACTGGCGCCTGGGCACCACAGGGCCGTTCCCGGAGTCCGGCCTGGTGCCCGCCTCGATGATCTACACCGTGTTCGGCGCGGACGCGTCCGCTGCTGGGCTACGCCTTGCTCCGAAGCTACCCCGGCAGATGAGCCGGGCAACGGTGGAGGACTTCACCTTCCGCGGCCGCAGCTACGACATCACCGTCGACCGGAACGGTGTGCGGCTCGACACGAGCGAACCGGGGCGTTCAACGCTGTCGTTGGAGGTGGAAGGCCTGCGCCCGGGACGCCGCTACCAGGCGACGGTATCCGCGCCGAGCGGTGGGCCGAGAGCACAGGAGCAGGTCACGGCCGACGCGTCAGGGGCCGTCCGGCTCCGGGTCAGCATCGACGGACCCACCCGGCTGATCGTCCGGTGACCTCTGCCGCGCAATCGGGGCACCCGGCAGCGAGGCCGGCCGTCGGTGGCGCAGGCGACCAGGCGAGTCGCGCCGCTGAATTCGCTTGCCGGCCAGGGACCCGTCTGAGAGTGTGGCGCCGGTGTCCCTCGTGCAGGAAGCCACGCCCCAGACCGCCCAGCGCCCCCTCGTGCGGGCGGCTGGGCTGGTCAAGGAGTTCCGCCGAGCCAAGCGGATCGCCGGCCGACTGGGCGGGCTCCGCACCTTCCTCAGCCGCGAGCATGACGTGATTCGGGCCGTCGACGACGTCTCGTTCGACATCGGCAACGGCGAACTGGTCGGCTATCTCGGGCCCAACGGTGCCGGGAAGTCGACGACGATCAAGATGCTCACCGGGATTCTCACGCCCACCGGCGGCACGGTCTCGGTCGCGGGTAAGGACCCGTCGCGCGAACGCAAGGCGAACGCGCTCAACATCGGCGTCGTGTTCGGTCAGCGCAGCCAGCTGTGGTGGGACCTGCCGCTGCGGGAGTCGTTTCGCGCGGTGCGGGACCTCTATGGCGTACCCACGCGGGAGGGCGACCAGAGGCAGCGTGAGCTCGTGGAGCTGCTCGACATGGAGGACTTCCTCGACGCGCCGGTTCGTCAACTCTCGCTGGGACAGCGGATGCGCGGTGATCTGGCCGCGGCCATGCTCTACCAACCGCGACTGCTCTTCCTCGACGAGCCGACGGTCGGCCTCGACGTGGTAGCGAAGCAGCGCATCCGCGAGTTCGTCGCGCATGAGAACGCCGAGCGCGGCACCACGGTTGTTCTCACGACCCACGATCTGGAGGACGTGGAGCAGCTGTGCCGGCGGATCGTCCTTATCGACCACGGCCGGGTGCTCTACGACGGCGCACTCAGCGAGCTCATGGCGCAGTACGCGCCGCACCGCGATCTCGTCGTCACGCTGGCCGAGCCGGCGGACGTCACGGTGGCCGGTGCGGAGCAGGTCGGGCGGGAAGGGCCGGTCGTGACGCTGCGCTTCCGCTCCGACCAGGTGAGGGCGCCGGAAGTCATCGCGACGGTCACGGCGGCGCACGCGGTCGTCGACCTGTCCGTGGTCGAGCCGCGACTCGAGGCGGTCATCGGCCGCATCTACACCCAGCGCGGTCTGCCGGTGAGCCCGGGATGAACGCACTGCGGCCGCTGCTGAGCCAGGCACGGATCGGCATGCTCACGCCATGGGCCTATCGGGCGTCGATGCTCCTGTCGTTTCTCGTCCTCGCCCTCCAGATCGCCCTCTACAGCGTGGTGTGGCGCGCGATCTACTCAGGTCATGACGGCCCGGTCGCCGGCGCGGACGTGCAGACGGCGGTCGGGTACGCAGTGCTGGGGCTCACCGTCGCCGGCGTGCTCGACACGTCGCCGTACTGGTCGATCGAGTCCCGCGTGCGAAGCGGCCTGATCGGGGTCGACCTCACCCGCCCGATCGGCCTGCTGACGCAGAACCTCGCGGTCCAGACGGGGCAGGTCGTCGGCGCGTTGCCGACCGTCGCGATCGGGCTCGGCACGGGCCTGATCGTGGGCGGGCTCGCGCCCCCTGCGAGCGCCGGTGCCGGGGCGGGGTTCGCGGTGAGTCTGCTGCTCGCGTTCGGCGTATCGCAGTTGATCACGCTGCTGCTGTCCCTGACGTCGTTCTGGACGCTGGAGGTGGGCGGCCTGGGCATGGCGCTCTTCGTCGTACGGACCTTCATGTCGGGTGCGGTGCTGCCGCTGTGGTTCATGCCCGGCTGGCTCCAGGTGCTCGCCGGCGTTCTGCCGTTCCAGGCGGCGACGTACACGCCACTCTCGGTCTACTTCGGCCGGCCGCCTGGCGGTCTCGCTGCGGCGCTCGGCGTACAGGCTCTGTGGATCGTCGTGCTGGGCGCGCTCTGCGCGTGGCTGTGGTCGCGGGCGCGGCATCGGGTGGTCGTTCAGGGTGGCTGACCTCGCTGACTTCGCCGACCTCGCCAAGCCCCCGTCGGCGTTGCGGCAGTACGCCGTGCTGGTGCGCATCGGTCTGGCATCGGCGGTGCAGTACCGCGCGGACTTCGCGATGACCGCGGTCGGGGCGATCTGCTACGAGGCGGTGTCCCTGGCGTTCGTCGGTGTGATCGTCTACGCGTTCGGCAGCATCGGCGGGTGGAGCTTCGTCGAGGTCGCCTTCGTGTACGGGATCCGATCGATGGGGCACGCACTGCACGGGGTGCTCTCCGGGCAGCTGTGGGCGACGGACCATGTGGTGCGGGAGGGGGAGTTCGACCGCTACCTGCTGCGGCCGGTCAATCCGCTGATTCAGCTGCTGACAAGGCGATTCCAGGTCACGGCGGTGGGCGACCTCGTGTTCGGCCTCGTCGTCCTTTCGGTCACGGCAGTGGCCGCGCCGGTGGCGTGGTCGGTCGGGTCGGTCGCGTTCCTCGTCGCCGCCGTGGTCGGCAGTGCCTTCGTCGAGTCCGCTGTCATGCTGGCGATCGCTTCGTTGACGTTCCGGCTCCTCGTCAGCTCGCCCATCCTGCAGATGGCGGACACGGTGTTCGTCACGTTCGGGCCGTACCCGCTGAGCGTGCTACCGCGGAGCGTCGCGTACCTGCTGACGTTCGTGTTGCCACTGGCGTACGCGGCGTTCTTCCCGGCCGCGGTGCTGCTGCACCGGACGAGTGAGTTGTTCGTGCCGACCTGGGTTGCCGTCGCGTCACCGGCGATCGGACTGTTGCTGTACGTCGCCGCTGTGGGCTTCTTCCATCGGCAGATGCGCCACTACTCCAGCCCGGGGCACTAGGTGCACCTGGCCCGGGACGCTAGCGGCGGGTTGCGTCAGTCAGGTCGCGCATCACCTGGCATTGGATCGAGGGGTCGGACTTACACAACCACTCCACGGCTACGCTCGCTTCCATGACGATCGTGACTGCGGCCATCGCCAAGGACCTGGCCCCGACGGGCCCCCTGCGCGCCGCGATCAACCTGGGTAACCCGGTGCTGGCCCAGGGCACGCCCGCGGCGCCGACCGGTGTGACGGTCGACATCGCGCGCGAGGTCGGTGCGCGCCTCGCCCGCCAGGTGGAGCTCATCTGCTTCGACGCGGCGCGGAAGTCCTACGGCGCGATGGCGGCAGGGCATGCCGACCTCTGCTTCCTGGCCGTCGAGCCCGCACGCGAAGCCGAAGTTGCCTTCACCGCGCCGTACGTCGTGATCGACGGCGTGTTCGCCGTCCGCCTGGACTCGGACATCACCGCGGTCGCTGACGTCGACCGTCCGGGCGTGCGGATCGGCGTGAAGCGTGGGTCTGCGTACGACCTGTTCCTCTCCCGGACCCTTCAGCACGCGAGCGTTGTGCGCGGACTGGAGGGAGTCGACGAGTTCCGCGCCCAGGGCCTGGAGGTGGCGGCCGGTATCCGGCAGCCGGTGGCCGAGTTCGTGGCGAGCCACGACGACGTCCGCCTCATCGAGGATCCGTTCATGCAGATCCAGCAGGCGGTGGGTACGACCACGACGCGTCGGCCCGAGACCGTCCGGTTCCTCCGGGACCTGGTCGAGGAACTGAAGGCCAACGGGTTCGTCGCCGAAGCTCTCCGGCGCGCGGATCGAGCCGACGCCACGGTCGCCCCGCTCGCGCCGGAATGGCGGACGTAGCTCCTCACCGGGACGACGACTCCACGCCGGCTGCTACAACCGGCGATCGAGACCCTGGAAGCGGTACTGCATCACGTGGTAGATGCTGTTGTCGCTGGTGTTCCACTGGCTGACCGTGAGGTGCAGGTCGTCGAGTGTCGACCCGGGTATGACGTAGCTGCCGTACAGCTGCGCGACGTGATTGGTGTCCTGGTTGCCCCAACCCGACCCGTGGAGGAGGGTGACCCGCTCGGTCTGCCGCAGGTCCTGGGTGGGGTGGTCGAGCACCATGGCGCTGATCCGGTAGTGAGGGCCGTCGAACCAGGTGAACACCCACCGCTTGCCGAGCTTGCGCAGCGACATTTCGCCGATGATGTCGTCGATAACCGTGTCCGGCCCGGCGCCCCATCGCCAGGTGTCGCCGTCGCGGCCCCAGGGCTCCCACGCGTCGGGGTTGGTGAGGTCCTGAGGACGTACGCGATGCAGGATCATCGGGCTCTCGCGCAGGAACTCGGCGGTGTAGACGTACACCCAGCCGTCGTCGCCGAGTTCCCAGGTGCACAGGTTCCACATCTTGTTGTACGCATCGCCGGGGAACCGGGCGCCCGAGTCCTGCCAGGTCGCCCCGTTGTCGGTCGAGGTCCAGATGCCGCTCCAGATCACGTTGCCGAAGCCCTGGTTGACCACGGCGTGGAGGTAGATCGTGTCGCCGATCGTGATCACGTCCGAGGGGATGATCGTGGAGATCTCATCGCCGTGCTCATACGGGATGAGTTGCGCGGCGGGGACTCCACCGACCGCGCCGGAGAAGGTCACCCCTCGCTCGAGGACGCGGGTCTTTGACCACAGGGCGGTCGGGGAGCGCCAGTTGTCTCCCCAGTTCTCGCCGCTGAAGCTGTCGCCGAAGACGTACAGCGACCGGCCGTCGGGGCAGCGGGTCACGCAGCCGAGGTCGACCCAGTCCAGTCCGAACTTCCCGGTGATGTCGGGGCCGGTGAGGTTCTTGACCTTGGTGATCTTGATCCCGTCCGCATAGACCGGCGGATACTCCAGTGGGTCGGCCGCGGCCGGGGACCAGGCACCCCCGGCGATGCCGGTGCCGATCGCACCGGCGGTGCCCCCGAGTAGGAGTCGACGCGAAATGCTCGAGAGTGGACGGTCAGACGATGGCATCGGGTGGGACATGTGGTCGCTCACTTCCTCGCGGTAGAAAACGATTTCCCGAATCCTCAGACCGGAACTCTAGCGGATTTTGTCGACCACGTCGGCCACGGCGACGCTGTTCGTTCGGGAGGGCGCCCGACCGGTCCATGCGAACCTGTCCACGCCATCGCGAACGTCAGCAGCCGGTAGGAAGGTGTGGGGTGTCGCATGCCTTCATGCGGCCGACACCCCACGACCGCGGTGCCTACCTGGTCTTGGAGATGAACCCGAGGCTGCCGTCGACGTGCCAGCCTTGCTGCCTGAGTTGCCGCGCCAGCGTCCTGTTCGTGACGCGCCACGAGCCGTTGCGGGAAACCCGGAAGATCTGGAACCTCGACGATCCGGCAGTCTTCGACACGTGGCCGACCACGCCCTCGTAGACGAACTTGCCCGAGCTGGCCAACCGGTGGCGCTCGGTCGGCGAGGCCGTGATGATGTAGGAGCTCTTCGCCTTGTAGCGCAGCCGGTAGAGCTTCAGCACGCCGGCAGCGGACTTCACCCGGACGTAGCCGAGGTTGCGGTCTGTCTTGCGGAATCCGTTCGAAACCGCCCGGCGAACCTCGGTGGGGTTCGCCGAGTAGAAGAATCCCTTGCGGCCGGGGGTCACGAGCTCGTGGAGCTTGCTCCGCGTTGCGGCGCTCGCGGTCACGCCAGCCGCCTCCGAGCCGGACCGAGGCTCCTCCGCAGCATTGGCGATGCTGGGAGTGATCAGTCCTACCGCGAGGAGCGCGAGTGCGCCGCCGAGCAGCCGGATCCGTTTACTCATGTGTGGTCTCCCTTGGCTTTGCTGTCTTCGCCCTCTCACCGGGCATGGTGAACGCGACGCTGGTCGCCGGACCCGTGGCCCGCGCCAGGCAGAGGCAGCGAACCAGCAAGGGCTGTCACTTCCATGCCATCGGGATGTCGCCAGAGATGCGGAGCCCTTGAGAGATGCGGAGCTCTTGAGAGATGCGGAGCCCTTGAGAGATGCGGAGCCCTTGAGAGATGCGGAGCCCTTGAGAGATGCGGAGCCCCTGAGGGCGGGTGGCCGCGCGGTGGGATCGGCCGTGGGGGAGTTCGGCGCGAGTAAAGGGAGGGGCGCAGGGCAGATGCCCCACGGATTCTTCCCGGACGCGCTGTCGATTTCGGCCGGCCCCGTTCGCCGTCCTTGGTGAGGGCGTCACCACCGGCGTCGAACGTACGAGCGAAGGAAGTGACATGCGGAAACTGATGGTGACCACGTTCATGTCCCTGGACGGTGTCGTGCAGGCGCCTGGCGGCGGCGACGAGGACCGCGACGGCGGGTTCGAGCACGGCGGCTGGGCGGTCCCCCACATCGACCAGCGGTTCCTCGAGCAGGTGCCCTCGGTGACCGGCAGGGCCGGCGCGCTCCTGCTCGGGCGCAGGACCTACGACATCTTCGCCGCCACCTGGCCCCTGGCCGGGACGGACGACCCGATCGGCGCGAGGATGAACAGCCTGCCGAAGTACGTCGCGTCACGGACTCTCGACACCGTGTCGTGGCAGAACTCGACCCTGCTCACCGGGGATGTCCCGGAGGCGGTCGGCAAGCTCAAGCAAGGCGAGGGCGGCGAGATCCAGGTCCACGGCAGCGGCGGGCTGATCCAGACCCTGCTCCGGCACGACCTCGTCGACGAGTTCCACCTGCTGGTCCTCCCGGTCCTCCTCGGCTCCGGCAAGCGGCTCTTCTCGGAGGGGACCGTCCCGGCCGGCCTCAAGCTGGTCGAGAACGCAACATTGAGCACCGGTGTCATCGTCAGCACGTACGTACGCGAGGGCACGGTCGAGTACGGTGCGATAGGCCCGGAGACCGGTAACTGGTGAGCATCCGAGGCGATTGGACAGAACGGGACGAAGCCATGCCGCAGTACGCGATTCTGATCTACGAGCAGGAAACTCCCGGAGGCGTCGCCGACATCCCGCCCGAGGTGATGGAAGCCAACATGGCCGCCGGGGAGAAGATCGCCGCGATGGGCGCGCGCATCGTCTACGAACCGGCGCTGCAGCCCAGCACCACCACCCGGACGATCCACAAAGACGGCCTCGTCACCGACGGTCCGTTCCTGGAGAGCAAGGAGGTGCTCGCCGGGTGGTTCGTCGTGGAGGCAGCCGACCTCGAGCAGGCGATCGCCATCGGGAAGCTGCTCCCGATCATGGCGGGCGCCGTCGAGGTGCGGCCGCTGCTCGGGGAGTGACAGGTGCTCGCGGTGTGACAGGTGCTCGCGGTGTGACAGCAAACCAGCAGGCGGTCCGTCAGGCGGTCGCCGACGCGCACCGTCGCGAGTGGGCCACCGTGCTCGCCGCGACGGTCCGCGTCGCCCGCGACCTGGACCTGGCGCAGGACTGCGTCCAGGACGCGTACGCCGCCGCGCTCGACGCGTGGGCGCGTGACGGCGTACCCGCGAGGCCGGGCGCCTGGTTGACCACGGCGGCAAGGCACAACGCGCTCGACATCCTCCGCCGCGCGAGCACGCTGCGATCGAAGCTGCACCTGCTGGTGGAGCCGACGCCGACCGACGCCGACCCTCCGGCCGACCCCGCGGCCGACCGGGCGCTGCCCGACGACCGCCTACGGCTGGTGTTCCTGTGCTGCCACCCGGCTCTTGCCACCGAGGCGCAGGTGGCACTCACGCTGCGGCTGGTGTGCGGCGTGACGACCCCTGACATCGCGGCGGCGTTCCTGGTCTCCGAGGCCACCATGGCGGCCAGAATCACCCGGGCGAAGAAGAAGATCACCTCGGCGGGGATCCCGTTCCGGATACCCGCTCCCGACGCGCTGCCGGAACGGTTGGACGCAGCCCTCACGACGATCCACCTGCTCTTCACCACCGGGCACACCGCGCCGACGGGGCCCGCGCTGACCAGGAACGACCTCGCCGACCGCGCGCTCGACCTGGCCCGCCTGCTGCGCGACCTGATGCCGGCCGAGCGCGAGGTCCAGGGACTCCTCGCGCTGCTGTTGGCCAACCACGCCCGCCGCGCCACCCGCACCACCCCCGACGGGCGCCTGCTCCTGCTGGAGGAACAGGACCGGTCGGCCTGGGACGCCGACGCGATCGCCGAGGCGCACGACCTGGTTCACGGCGCGCTTCGCGGTGGCAGTCCCGGCCGGTTCGCCCTGCAGGCCGCGATCGCGGCGCTGCACGCGACCGCCCCGACCTACAGCGACACGGACTGGGCCCAGATCCTGGTGCTCTACGACGAGTTGTCGCACATCTGGCCGTCGCCGGTGGTCGCGCTCAACCGGGCCGTGGCGGTCGCGATGGTGAGGGGCCCGGAGGCGGCGCTGGCCGAGATCGAGGCTCTGCAGCACGAGCCGCGACTCGCGGCCTACCACTACCTGCCGGCCGTCAAGGCCGACCTGCTGCGTCGCCTGGGTCGGAACGCCGACGCCGCGGCGGCGTACGAACGCGCGATCACCTTGGCCGACAACGACGCCGAACGCGCGTTCCTCGCCGGCCGGCTCGCCGAGGTGGACGCCGGCTAGACAGGCCGGGGCCCATCCGCCCTGACAAAGTCCTGACTAGCTGCTGGCACTGGAGTAGGACCGGAGCCCGTACCGCCACTGCGCGCGGACGAGTGCCACCGCGATCACGGTGAGGCCGAGACCTCCCGCGACCGGCAGCCACCCGAGGTCGCCTTGGAGGGCCTGCGCCGGGAACGTCGACGCGAACGCGACGGGGAACGCGAAGGTAAGGAACGCGCGCACCCCGATCGGGAAGAACACCAGCGGATACCGACCCGAATCGACCAGGTTGAGATAGATGAACGCGATGGCGTTCACCGACTGCAGCCAGAAGGCGAGGAACGACAACGCGCTCCACACGCAGGCGAGCAGCACCAGGCCGCAGGTAGCGAGCACAATCGCCTGGAGGATCTCGAGGGCGTTCGGAGTCGCTCCCGAGAGGACGAGGCCGAGCACGAGCACCAGGCCGCCGCCACCGACGTTGCCGAGTTCGGCGACGTTGATCCACCGCACCGTCAGGTAGAACTGGCTCGACACCGGGCGGAGGAGCACGCCGTCGAGCTCGCCGTCGGTGATATAGGTCGTCATCCGGTTGAGGTTGGGCGCGACGAACGTCGCTATCAGGCTGGTGACGATCTGGAACATGCCGACGAGCGTGATCACCTCGGCTTGTGACCAGCCGCGCACGTCGTCGGTGTACCCGTACAACAGGAGGATCGGAACGATCCCGAGCCCGAGCTGTACGATCCCGACGGCCAATGTGGTCACGAAGTGCGCCCGGTAGTGGGTTTCGCGGACGACGGCCCGCGCGAAGAATCCCCGCCAGATCCGCAGGTGGCGCCATTGCCGGTGCAGCCAGTTCCGGTCGAGCGGTCGCCGCTCGTCGGCATACGTTCGGTCGCTGCTCATGCGCCGACCGCCGAGTACGCACGGATGCCGTTCGACCAGACGGCGCGAGCGACCACTCCGAACGCGAGCACGTAGGCGAGCTGAATGCCCAGGCCCGCAAGGAGATCGGCACCAGAGAGATTGCCAGCCACGATCTCGACCGGGAACGACACCGTGTAGCGGAACGGCTGGTTGTCGATGAATCCGCGCGACCAGTCGGGCATCAGGGCGAGCGGCACGATCGAGCCGGACAGCACGTTGGCGATGAGCATCCGCGCCTGCGCGATCGCCAGCACGTCATCCATCCAGAACGCGAGAGAGCCGATCATGATGTCGATCGTGAACACCAGGACGGCGCCGAGCACGAGACTGACCGCGAACAGCGCCCACCGACCAGGACCGGCAGGGATGTTCATCGAATCCCGGAAGACCCACCACAGCACCCCGACCATCGGCGCGAGGGCGAAGAGCTTCATGATCTTCTCGGAAACGTTGTTGGCGACGAAGCCGAGGAACAACGAGGCCGGCCGAACCATCCAGGTAGAGAGTCTGCCGAGCCGGATGTCGCGTGCCAGGAACCCGGTCAGCCACGAGGAGGTCGCCATCGTGACGAAGCTCAGCAGCACGAAGTAGGTCGTGACGTACCGCTCGTCAACCGGGAGTTGCGCGCCGTTCGCGATTGCTGTTCGCCAGATGAGCAACGAGATGATCGGCACGCTGATGTTGGCGGCCATGAAGATGAGCCACGCGCCGCGGTACACAGAGGCTTGCACGATGTTGGCGGCGGTCATCCTTCGCAGGACGCGGAGATTGCGCAGCAGCGTGGTCATGAGGGATCCCCCAACGTGCTGCGGCGGAGGAACAGGTCGCGCATGATCTCCTCGATGTCGGTGTCCGTGACATCGAGGTCGACCAGTGGACCGATCCGGGTCAGCTGCTCCAGGACCTCGCCGGCACGCTCGCGTTCTACCTCCAGCTTGACCACCTGGTCAGTGCTGTCGACCGCGGTGACGCCGGCGAGGTCGGCCAGTCGGCTGCCGTCGACGGCGTGCGCGTACGTCGCCTGGACCAGCTTGCGCGGCCGCGCGGCTCGGACGAGTTCGTCGAGGCCACCGTCGTACTGAAGCCGCCCGTGGTCGATGATCATCACTCGCGAACAGAGCGCCTCGATGTCGTCCATGTCGTGGCTGGTCACGAGGATCGTCGTGCCGCGCAGCTTGTTGACCTCGGTGAGGAACGTGCGTACGCGGGCCTTCGCCACGACGTCGAGACCGATCGTCGGCTCGTCGAGGAACAGGATCTCCGGCCCGTGCACGAGTGCCGCCATCAGCTCGAGCTTCATCCGTTCGCCGAGGGAGGTCTTGCGGACTTGGACGTTCAGCAGGTCCTGGACCTCGAGCAGCTCGGCGAGCTCGGTCACGTTGCGGTCGAACTCGGCCGTGGACAGGCCGTACATGTCCTTGTGCAGAAGGAGGCTCTCCATGGCGGGGACGTCCCACCAGAGCATGGTCTTCTGGCCCATCACAAGTGCGATCCGGCGCAGGTAGTCGTGCTTGCGGTCCGACGGCGTGTAGCCGAGCACCTCCAGGTCGCCGGACGTCGTGTAGAGGAGGCCGGAGAGCATCTTCAGCGTGGTGGTCTTGCCGGCGCCGTTCGGGCCCAGCAGCCCGACAACCTCGCCGCGGTTGATGGTGAAGGTGATCTTGTCGACGGCGAGGCGCGTCTCGTAGGTGCGGCGGACCAGACTCTTCGCCGCACCCGCCAGTCCGGCGCCCTGCTGATGGAACTTGTAGGTCTTGGTGAGCTCAGCCGCCGCGATGACAGGAGGCTGATCGAAGCAAGCTTGAACGGACGTCACGTGTGAGCACCGCTCTCGAGGACAGGGGATGGTTCGGACCGGGCAGCGTCCATGCGCAGAGCGCAGAGCTGATCCACCGATACCTCGCCGCGGCGGTGTCATCCCCTGAGGTACTTCCGGCGTGCGGCTGCCACCTGCACACTAGGGCATTCCGAAAACCCATGTCCATCGCCTTTCGCGCGAAGGTCCGCGTGGCAGGCGAGGATCGAGCTACGACGACGACCCCTTCGGCCGGCACACGGTCTCGCGAACCACTTTCTAACGCTCCGACGTGGAGCCCGGTGACATGGTGGCCCACCTGGTATGGGCGTCGGCGGGGGGTAGTTCACTGTTGGTGAGGAAAGTCTCGAGCGCGCGCCAGCTGCCGAACTTCGTGGCGTTCTTCAGACCGAACGCCATACGCGCAAAGGGAGCCCATCTTCCGAACACCCGGTTGAGAGCCACCGCTCGGGCGTGGCTGTCCTCAGGGCTGCCCCACTGGGTGCCCGAGCTCACCCGCGGGTGTGTCCCGAAGATCACGGGCACGGCATCACCGGAAAGTCCAGCCCGCAACAGGTCCATGATGAAGATGTACTCGTCGCCGAGATGGAGGTCGGTACCCGCGCCGAAGCGCACGTCGAAACGTACGCCCTTGGCCCGGACCTGCGACAGATCGATCAGCATTTCGTACGTCGCCGCTTTGGCGGAGTTGAACGGAGTCAGGGGCGTCACGTGCCGTGGATACCTCTTCCGCATCGATCCGGACGGATCCGTCCCTTGCCCGAGGGCCAGCGCATGGCCGGTTCGTTGCAGGTGGCGGATCCCCTCACCAACGCCTGCGAGATTCACCGTCACATCGTCATCGCCGAACAGCAGGTAGCGCCCGCGCGCACACTCGATTGACGCGTTTCGGCTCTTCGCGACCCCAGTACCGGGAACAGGAATGACGCGCGCTCGTGCCAACTCGCCGTCGCACGGCAGCGGTCCCCCTTGAACGCACACCAGCACCTCGTTGTCCGGAGCAATGCCCGCCAACGAGATGTTGTGTGCCCTCGCCGCCATGGTCGAGTACGCGATCGTCAGGACAGTCGCATTTGGCATGGTGATCAGTTGTCCCCTCGTCGAGCCGATGCACGAGCAAACCGCATGATGCTGGCCGAGAGCGTCCCGAGTTGCCCGGAGAGTAGACGTAAGCCAAGGAACAGCACGATGGCGTTCGCGCTGGTGATATCGCCGAGCAGAGTGCGGAGCAGCATGTACACCAGCACGAGGACCATGCCGACGCTGGCCAGCATCGCGCCGAACTCCGCATGTCGCACTCGCCCACCCACTCGCTGGGGAATCGCGACCGTTCCCGGGCGGTTGCCCATCGTGATGTAGTCCTTCTGCAGGGCGAACTGCCGACGGTAGATCGCGGAGACCAGGGCCAGCACAACGGCGACCACCAGGATGTTGACCACTCCCGTGGGCCAGTCGATGAAGAGGAACAGCGTGCTGAACATCACCGCCTGGACGAGGCTGACGAGGACGCCGGACAACTCGAACGCCAGTGCCCATTCCCAGCTCTCCTGGCTGGGGCTTCGCGTTCGTCCCGCGATCTCGAAGCCGTCCCGGAAGACACGTACGCGTACCAGCCGGACCAGGTGATGGACACCTCGGGTGAGACCGAAGGCAAGGAGGAAGATCCCGATCTGCAGAATCGCACCGTCGGTGTCCTGGGTGAAGGCCTCCGGACCATCGATGATGAGTGATGAGAACATCTCGAGCACCAGCATCTCCGCGACCGGAAGCGTCGCGGTGACCACGATGAGAAGGCCGACCACCGTCCGACTCTTGCGGGTCGTGAACAGCCTGCTGAACGCGGTGAGCAGGTGCGCGAGCATGCCGAACCTAGGCGCTCATCGAGAGGTACGTGGCAATCCCGGAGGCGATGGCCTGCTCGATTTCATCCAACTTACTCTCCGTGATCTTCTCTTTCGAGATCATGGAGTCGAAGTCGACGCGACGCAGATCCGTGGAGATCGGGATGGGTGCGTACACCGCTCCCAGCCCGACGCCGAGAGAGTAGTCCCTGTACTTGATTCCGCTGCCGTGGACGGCCGACTCGAAACCTTCGAAGGTGACCAAACAGCATGGGATGCCGTAGCTGTGGCAGATGATCATCACGTGCATCGCGCTGGTGACAACGGCGTCGTACCCATTCAGCTCGGCCACGAACGAGCGGATCTCGTTGGGGTGTGACCGGAGGACGGTGAGTTCGTCCATGGTCTCTGGGAGGGCGGTAGGAAGGTTGGCGTGCTTGTGGTGCCGCACCAGGGCGATCCTGCCGTTCGTCAAGCCGCGTTCCACCGGAATGGCGCGTGCGATGAGTGCCCCGGGGTCGCCGAAGCTCTCGATGCTCGGCCCGCCGCACTGCTGGACGAGTTCGGCTGTGAGGGGACCACGAACGGAGATGTAGCGCGCCCTTCGGTCGATCTGGATGTCGGCGCTGCTGATGCCCGTGCCGACGACGATCGAGCTGGGTTTGATGAACCGTCCGATGGAGCCGGTCGAGAAGATGTGCGGCTCATGCATGGGTGCGGTTGGGCTCTGATAGAGAATTGACCGGTCTGTTTTGCCGTCGAGGATCAGCGGGCTCAGCCAGTCGCCGAAGTTCCCGGGGAACGGGTGCGGCCACCAGGCCAGTCTGATCGGGTCCGCGTCTGGGTTCTTGCTCGCGTACACCGAAAACGCGTCGGCTGCCCGTTTCGCGGCGATCTCCGAATCGGAGGGTATTCGGCTCGAGGCCAACCGGCTGAACGCCTCGTCGACCCTGGATACCTCACCTCGTTGACCAGCCATGATCATTTCGCTGACAATTCGACTGCGGTGCGGGGATCCGGCACCGTTCAGGGCCAACCGGTCGCCAACCAGGCCACCACCGGTCAAGACATTTGTGATACCGCAGGTGTCGGCGACCTTGCGCAGCCACCGGGCGGCCCGGTCCGGAAGTTTCCGTTCCATCAGCTTGGCTCCACGAAGTGCCTGATGCCGCAGTCCTCGCAGCGCCCGCACCGAGTCGGAGCCGCCCAGACGACCGTGCTGCTTCACCCTGTGCTTGAAGTTCGAGACGTTGCCGCTGGCGCCGAACGAGAAGAACGTGGACACGCCGCCGGGGGTTACCTGTGCATGGGAGATCACGGCAGCCGACGGGATGACTTGGAACGACAGGCGCGGAGCGTTGGAGCGCCAGGACTCTTCGAAGAAGTAGTCATCCGTGGCCTTGATCTCGGCACTCTGCTCCAGCAGGTCGGCGTCATGGATGAACTTCCGCGCACTCGGCGTGGTGTTGATCCCGAAGAAGCAGGGCTCCCAGAACCTGGTGCGATTGGCGTACCCGATGCGCATGGGGGAGCCGAACCCGCGTTGGAACCCGATGATGTCGGCGGTGAACCCGGCGACATATGTAGGCAACTCCAACAGGGCGCAGTCGACGTCGATCCAGAAGACCTTCTTGTCCGGGTGTTCGTCGCAAACCCTGGCGAGGAACCCGATCTTCTTGCGGCAGATGTCGGCCCAGTCCTCGTCGGCCGCCTTCTCGATCTCCTCGAGTCTGTAGGCGACGCCGATACGCTCGAGGTGCCTCCGGAGCGAAGTAGCACACCCTCGGTAATATTCGTCCGCGGTATGGAATGAGCAGACGACGATGTCCGAAAGATTCATAGATATCCCTAGACGTTTGGCCGTTGAACTGCATGACGGTTGGGCTTTTCAGGATGCAGATCGGGTATCCAACGAACATCGACGGATTCCAGGGCTGGAATTCCTGCGGTGATCCGAGCCGTGAGTAGTCCGCACGAGAACCGTGTGACCGAAGACGCTCACGGTGCTATGACCCCCTTCGCCGGCGTCATGGCGTTGACAAAAGAATGAGGATGACCAAGGTGGCAATTGTCTTCTGTCTGACCACCAGCGGCCGCGCACGCCACGCATCTAGTCCCATCTCCAGGTGCAGTCCCCAGTAAGCGCGACTCCCCGCACTGACGACGCGGTGACGCCCGCTTGGGCTGCTGAGTACCTTCTGCGCTCAGCCGTAGGTCCCGCAAGGGCATTTGTCTCCGAACTGGCTACACAGTAGACGCCCCGTGTCTGCGGGCACGCGAGCGTACTCTCCACATTCGGCGATCACCTGAATGTCGCCAATCTCGCGAGGTCCCTCAAGGCATGCCGCTGCCGTGGGAATTTCCTTGTCGGGCGCGTCGTGCTCAGTGGGAGTCAGGTCAGGCAGAGAAGCGGTGGGGAGGGGCGCATGTGGTCACCTAGCCTCCCGACCATCCCGGCCATGGTGTCGGCGACGGTCGCAGTCGGTGGGGCGCTGCTGTTGTTGACAGCAGCTGTCGAACACATGCTGCACTTCACCAGGCTGCGTGCGGTCCTGATCGCGCAGCGGGTGGTGCCCTACCGTCTGCACCGCACCCTCGCCGTCGGGCTGGTTGGTGTGGAGTTCGGTGTGGGTTCAGGTGCCTGCGTGACAGTTCTGACCCTCCCGTTCGTGCGGCAGACGGTTTTTTTCGCCGAAGCAGGCGTCTATGGGTTGTTCCTTGGCTACCTGACCTTCTTACGGTTCGGGCGGGGTCCAGTGCCGTGCGGCTGCTTTGGCGACGGACCGGTGCGCGCGCAGATCCTCGTTCGCGCTGGGGTGTTCGCGGTCGCCGCCGCTGCTACTGCCGTTTTGGCGACTGAACCTTTGGTAACGCTGACTTCGGTGCCCCTCATGGGCGCGGCTCTGGTTGTCGCCGTCGCGGCGCGCGTCTTGCCCGGCATGTCGTCTCGGAGGATCTGATGGAGGCTCTCGTCGGTGCGGTCGTCTTGGCGTGGCTCGCGCTCATCGTTCTCGCATTTGCGATGGCAGGGCTGTTGCGCCAGCTCCGTGATATCCAGTCCGGTCTCGCCCGGCCGGTCGCGCAGGGCCCGGGTACGGCTCCGGTGCTACGGGAAGTCCCTGCATCCGTACGGCCGCGTGGTGGGACGGCGTATTCGGTCGTACTCCTTGTCGACGAACACTGCCCGATCTGCGCCGAGGTCGCCCCGGTCTTCGCCCAGCTCGCGGCAACTGGATCACCCACCCTGACATTTGTCGTTCTCGGACGATCGAGAAGTGAGTCCTACGAGCGAGATGAGCGGGTCGAGTACGTCGCCGATGCCGGCGGTTACAGCCGACTTGACCCTGGTTGGCGGCCGGCGATCGTCGCAATTGATCGACAAGGAAGGGTCGTCGTTGCCGAACCCACCGGATCCGAAGAGGCGGTGCGCGCCGTGGTCTCTCAGATTGCCAGCAGGATGGCGAAGGTCACCCCACTCGAGCCTGGCCCGTCCGAACCCACACTGTCCGACTCGTCGGGTAGCTGAGGGCCATGGCGACGGCGAGACAGCGCAGCGGACGGTCCGGGCTGCTACGTTCGTTTGCTCATCCGCTCGCACCGGGACTCGGCATCGCCCTCGGTGCGATCGGTGTGGCGACCTGGCAGGCAGTAGCGGATCCACCGGGTGCCCTGTCGTGGGTGGTGGTGGCGCTGGCCGCCGGATACTCGATCTCGGGATCGGTTTGAAGCTACAACTCAGCAATGCTGATCTCGTCGGTCTGGCGAGGGGGTTCTCGATGGTGGTTTTCTGCCGGCCTACTGGTTGGTGGGTTCACATCCAGCCTGGTGGCCGTCGCGCTCGGTACGTCATTGCTGCGTCCCTTGCTTCCCGTCCGGCTGGCCGTAGGTGTCGTCCTCACCGTGTTCGTGGTGATCGCTCTCCAGGAGTTCGGGATATTCCGGCTCCGTCTTCCTCAGAATGCGCGCCAGGTGCCCGAGTCGATTTCAGCCGACGGCGCCCGCTACGGCGCCCTGCACTTTGGCTTCGAGATGGGATCTGGTGTTCGTACGTACATGACCAGCGGGCTGCCCCACGTGTTGGCCGCGGGCGTGCTGTTGGTGGCGGGATGGCCGGCGGCGCTGCTCGCCGGTGTTGGTTTCGGGGCTGGTCGCGCACTCATGGTGCTGTCCCGTCACGCCTACGGCGACGACGGCCGGTGGGACCAATCGCTCGCGAGATACGACACCTCGATTCGAGCCCTGATGACGCTCGCGACTGCTCTCGCCTATGGCTCGCTCCTCTACACGGCAGTAGCCGGTGCGGCCTGAGAGACAGCCCCGCTCACCCACGCATGCGTACCAGGAGGAGAGATCGGTGAGAGACCATCCGGGACCGATCAGTTCGGCGACGCGGGCCCGCTTCCGGGCACCGGACGGTGGATGGTTGACCGTCGACGCGGCAGGCTACGACCTCGAAGAGCCTTGGTCCGCCTCGGTACAGGTCACCACGAAGCGTCCGTACGCAGGTACGCCGGACGGGTTGCAGCTGCGGGACCTTCACATCACCGTCGTCGGGAACTATGACATGGTGCTGGAACGCGTCATCGGCGGTCGCTGGGCGAACGTTGTCGAGGCACAGGGCGGACACCTCCTGATCGGCCACTGCGAGACCGCCGAGCAGGGTCTGGCGGTGTGGCGAGGGCCGTGGCACGAGGTGGCGACCTGGTTGCCCGATCCCAGGATGTCAGGCTCGGACGCCCTGCGGTACTTCGCCCGCCTGTACTTCGAGGACAGTCCGGAAGGCCTCTGCGTCAGGCCGACCGCCCCCGCCGTCGACCGCGTGGAGGTTCTCGACGTCAGCAAGAAGATCCCGGGCGTGGGATTCCTCGATATCCGCAAGCCCGAAACGGCCCATCAGCTCGTTCCGGACTGGTCGGGCGCGCCGGTTCCGACTGGCGAGGTCTGGATGGAGGACGTGGCCTCGACCCCGCAGGAGCCTTCAAAGATCGTGCTGCTCCACGCAACGCCGAGCACGGTGACGACGCTCAGCGGCGAGGCGGAGCTCAACGTCGACTGGAAAGACGGGCTGGAATTCCTCTTCAACGTCAACGAGCTCAGCTGGACAGACTAATGAGGCACCAGACACGAGGAGAGGCAACCATGAGCGTTGAGCCCATTCCCAGTGCGAGTACGCCGCCTGCCAACGCGACACCGAGCGCGGTCAGGAAACTCATCATGGATCGTGTCCTCACCCGTCGAAGCGTGCTGAGAGGCGTACTCACCACAGGGATGGTTCTCGGAATCGGCGCCCTTGACCTGCTCCCTGGTCGCAACAGGGCCGAGGCATGGCTTTACGGGAGTCATCCCTGGCAGATCTGGACTCACTGTGCGGACTACAGCACGTCCACAAGGAGAACCAACTGGCGCTGGTGCAACCCCGCCTCCGCGCGCGTCAGCTCGAGATTCTGCCAGCGGGCGTACAACCGCCACCGGACGGACGGTGAGCGCCGCACCGACTGTGAGTATGAGGACTTCCGTCGCGACTATCGATGTTGGAACCTGTCCGACTCCCGCGTGATCAATGCGTGGGTCTGGCGAAGGGGCCAGACCGGTGGCGACATCGACAGCGTCATATGTTCCGATGGCAGGACGTACGTCTACAACAGCTGTGGCCGCGACTACGAGTACAAGTCGGTCTGCCGGCGGTACCTCAGCTGAACCCCCGACACCTACCGGAGCCGGTGGTCTCAGACTGTTCGGGAAGTCTTCGGTTGCTGTTGGGGCGCAGCCGTCGTGTGCCGGGCTAACGTCACGTGACCGTTTCGTTTTGCGCTGGGAGTATCACGTGACAGACACCAGTTCAGGCAGCACCAACCCCGGACCGCTGGGCTCAGGCGCCGGCTCCGGCCGGCGGCAGTTCCTGCGGGGCGGAGTCGCGACCGCCGCGTCGCTGTTCGCACTCGGGCCATTGGAGGCGCTGGGGGCGCGGACCGCGGGTGCGGCGCCGATGAGCAAGCGAGCGTCGAGCCCTGACTACGGCCCGCTCTATCCGGTCAAGGACGACACGACAGGCCTCGAGCTGCTCCGGCTGCCCAAGGGGTTCGAGTACATCAGTTACGGCTGGACCGGCGACCCGATGTCCGACGACATGCCGACGCCGAGCGCGCACGACGGCATGGCGGCGTTCCGCCGTCCCGACGGCAAGGTCGCGATCGTCCGGAACCACGAGCGGGGCGCGTACGACGGTGCGTTCGTCGACCGGGCGTACAACCCGACGGCGGGCGGGGGCACGACAAACCTGGTGTTCGATCCTGACAAGGGGAAGTTCCTCGAGTCGTACGCCAGCCTGTCCGGCACGATCCGCAACTGCGCGGGCGGTCCGACGCCGTGGGGAACCTGGCTCACCTGTGAGGAGACGACCGAGATCGCGCCGAACGGAACCCGGCACGGCTACGTGTTCGAGGTGCCGTACGGCGGGAAGGGTGACCCACGTCCACTCACGGGGATGGGTCGCTACAGTCACGAGGCCGTCGCACTCGACCCGGGCACCGGGATCGTGTACCTCACCGAGGACGCGACGCCCTCCGGGCTGTATCGGTACCTGCCGGTGAAGAGGGGTGAGCTGGTTGCGGGCGGTGAGCTGCAGATGCTCGTGGTGGAGACCGCTGACGGCTCGTCCTACACGACCTACGCTGACGACACCGGCACGGAGTACAGCACCTCGTGGGTGACGATCGACAACCCCGACTACGCACCGGGCGAAATTCGTCCGGCGCTGCAGGGTCAAGCCAAGGGCGCGGCGGTGTTCCGGCGCCTCGAGGGTGCGTGGTGGGGCAACGATCGGGTCTACATCGTCTCGACGAGCGGTGGCCCCTCGGGACAGGGCCAGGTCTTCGAGTACGACCCGGCCAGCGAGAGCATGCGGGTGCTGTTCGCGTCACCGGACCGGGCGGTGCTCAACAACCCGGACAACATCTGCGTCAGCCCGCGCGGCGGCATCGTGCTGTGCGAGGACGGAAGCGAGGGCGAGTACCTCCACGGGCTCACCACCGACGGGGAGATCTTCCCGTTCGCGCTGAACCAGGTCGTCATCCCGGCCGGGGGCGTTCCCGGCAAGAAGGTCGCGCCGGGCAACTACTCCGGCTCGGAGTGGTGCGGGTCGACGTTCGAGCCCAAGAACGGCAACTGGCTCTTCGCCAACGCGCAGAGCCCGGGAATCACCTTCGCCATCACCGGCCCGTTCCTCAACGGCTCACTCTGAGCCACATCATCAGGGGATCTTGGTGGGGTGTTCACGCACGCCGTCGTGGAAGTTCCCTGGAACGAACGGAGAGTGGTGAGGCCGGCCGCGACGGCGCTCCCTTCGAGCAGGGCGCCGTCGCGGCCGGCGGACTTCGCCACCCTCTTCACCTTCGGTTCACCTTTTGCCAGTAACGTTCGCCCGTGAATCTGCTGGAGATCTCCCGGACCGAACGAGTAACCGCTCCGGTCTTCATCGTCGGCGAGGCACGCAGCGGCACGACGATCCTCTACCGCAGCATGCAGAAGCATCCGGCCTTTCGCCCGCGGTCGGAGAACCTGTGGGAGAGCAAGATCATGGTGCACGTCGAGAATGCGGCGTCGTTCGGGCCGCGCGAACCCGGAACGATGTATGGCCACATGGCCCACGACGACGACCGGTACCAGGCGTTTCTCACCTCGATCGCTCCGCTGCGACCGCTGCTGGCAGCCGGTGAGGCCGCGCTCCGCCGCGTACCAGCCCGCCACCGGAGTCGCATCTGGACGGCCAGCGGACATCCGCTCGTCGTACGTTCGTACTTCCACCATGTGCGCTCTGCTCGTGGCGTGAAGCGCGTGCTCGAGAAGACACCCAGCCACGTCAACTACGTCCACAGGTTGCTTCGGTGCTACCCGAAGGCCCGGCTGATCTACATCCACCGGCACCCGGTCGATGTCTACACCTCGTACGTACGCCGTGCACGGGTCGATCCCGTGGCGGCGCGCTGGGCGGCGCTGAAGCCGACGGCGTTCGCGCAGCGGTGGGCGAGGAACACTACGCTGGCACTGGCTGCCGCGGCTGAGGTGCCGGCCTCGTTTCTGATGGTTCGCTATGAGCAGTTCACCGCAGAACCGGACGAGACCATGCGAGGCATCTGCGACTTCATCGGAGAGCCGTTCGATCTCGAGATCGTCCGCGAGCCCAATCCCGACCTCGCCAGGCGCCGCGCCGCACCGCACCTGTTCGGCGAGATCACCACGAAGACGAAGGAGTGGCGCGACTACGTAACCCCGCTGGACGCGGCGGCACTCCAGCAACGGCTGGCACCCGTCATGGACAGGCTTTCCTACCAGCCGTACCCGAGCTGACCGGCGGGGTCAGGGAGAAGTGCGGAGCGGGCCGGGTACCTCGTAGGTGGTGCCGCCGCTACTGGAGCCGGTGCTTCCGCGCTGGGAGGAGAAGTACGGACGGTTGCCGGCGGGGTCATCCGACGCCGACCACAGCGTGTGCGACTTCGGCTTCGGGGCAGGGCCTGTGTCAGGTCCTCACGGACTGGCTGTTGGCGAGGGTGAAGCGGGGCGTTCGAAGACGAGTTCCAGGCCGTCTTCTTCGTCCCACTGGTCGCCGATCTTGGTGAAGCCGAACTTGGCGATCGTCGCCAGCGATGCCTCGTTGTCCGGGCTGATCGACGCCCGTACGACCTGTACCGCCGGTTCGGCGGCGGCTCGTTCGAGCAGCGCGGCAAGGATCGCTGTCGCATAGCCTTGCCGCCGGTGTCCCGGGTCGACCGTGTACCCGACTTCTACCATGCCCCGGTCGTCCGGCGGTCCGTGATACCCCGCGTACCCGATCACCACGCCGTCAGGCCCGGCGACCACCACTCGGGCGATCCACGCGGCGGCTTCCGGCTCGGTCTCGAGTTGCTTGAGCCGGTAGTTCCAGAGCCACTTCGCGCGATCGTCGACGAACAACCGGCCGAGTTCGACGCCGGATTCCGCCCGGGCCGTGGCGAGGTCGTCAGCGAGCAACGCCGACATGGCCTTACGGGACAACTCCGCGAAGCGGATCTGGTGAGAGGACATGCCGCCGATAATGCGGGGCCGCGGCCCGGGCAGTCCACGGGATTTGCGCGCCGCACCACGCACGGTGGCGGGTGCGACGCCGAGACCCTCGTCACCGCCGCACGCCGAGCGGCCGCCTTGACCATGCCGATCCTCGGGAAGCGCGTGTCCGGCCAGTCCTCGAGTACGTGCTTGACCGTGCAATGACCTACCGCTCCAGCCTCACCTTGCAGCTCGCAGCCTGCGTGACCATGCCCTGAGCAACTTCGCATCACGAAGCCGAGTTCGTGATTGGCTCGAGGATTGCCTCGACCTGGGTGTGGTTGCCGCCGTGACCGACGCCGGAGCGGTGTCTGCACCAGGCCAGCGGTGTGGCGTTCCTGATGGGGTCGACGCCTTCGACCCTGCGGTTGGGGTCGGCACCGCGCGTAAGTAGGTGTGCCACGCTGGCGTCCTTGCCTTCCCACGCCGCGCAATGCAGGGCGGTGCCGCCGCCAGGCTCAGTGAGCGTCCGGAACTCAGAGTTGACATCCAGACCGGTATCGAGGATCTGGTCGATAACCGTCAACCGCTCGCACACGGCTGCGGCGCGCAAAGCACCGACCAGGATCTCGTGCGTGACGTCAGCCAGACCGTAGTGGTCGATGTCGCCGGCACCTGCCGCCTCGACCAGATCGTGAACGACCGCACCGGCGCCGACGAGTATGTCGACGGCGGGAACAATGCCGTAGTGCACGGCATGCGCGAGTGCGGTGCCACTGCCGGGCGCGGCTGGTCCTGTCGCCTCCAGATCCGCGCCGGCGTCGATGAGGACACGTACCATCTCGGGTTCGCCATGGCTCGCTGCGGTGATCAGAGGTGATTCTCCGTCTCCGTTCGTGGAGACACCCTGGGCGAGCAGGACCCGGGTCAGGTCGCCTGGCCGATGGTGGTTCCACCAGCCGTGGAGTAGCCCGATACCGATGTACTGCAAAGCCGGGAGAGTCGTGTCGCTGTCGGGGAAGCGGATGCCGTCCGTCGCGAGAGCCGGATCTGCGGCCACCAAGGAGGCGAACCCGTCGACGTCCCCGTCCGCGATGAGTCGGAGCCGTTTGACCTCGCTGTGAAGTCGTGGCCAGCTGGCGAATCCGTACTCCCGGGCCAACGCGAGTTGTGCCGTGTGGAGTGAGATCTCGGGTGAAACAACGCTGATCCGCGCCCGCGCGTCGGGTTCACCGGCCGCCGCGGCTCGGTGAAGATCCTTCGCCTGCCGACGAAGCTGGTCGAGATCAGGACGCACGGGAAGCGTACGAGAAGACATGCCGTCTCCCTCCGAATGCCTGCGGTCCGCGCTCAGGCCGAGGAAGAGGCCAACAAGAATCAGTCGAAAGCCGGAGGTGGACTCAGTCCTGCCCGCGGACCCGGCAGCGCCCTCCAGCGCAAGAACGACTATACGGCCACAGTTGCCGGCCTGTCACGGTCAACGCTTGCGACCGCCCACGCAGTCCGTACGCCGGACCAACGGATGTCGGTCGAGGTAGGCGCCGGCTACTCGCCTGATCGTCTTGACGCTTACCTCTGTGGGAGGTCTCCGGGAGAGGATTGGCCGGGTCCCTCCCATCGGCGGACGCCGATCGATGTCTACGGCTCAGAGACCGAGGTTGGACAGGGCCGATCGCAGGAACGCGTCACGACGCGCGGTTGCTGTCGCGTCGTACAGCTCGGTGGGGGTGTTGAGTGCGGCAACGGCGTCCCAGTAGGCGACGTCACGCGCTCTCGTGCCGGCTGCACGCTCCCAGCCGTCGAGCACGTGGGCGGGTGCTTCTGGGTCAAACGTGATCGCGACTTGCTTGCGGAGCTCGCACAGGTCGACCCCTGGTGCGCCGGCGCCGGCGGTCTTCCAGTCAGTGAGCGCCGCAATGTCGTCGCCGGTCCAGATGAGGTTGCCGGGCCAGACGTCGCCGTGGACATAGACAGGCTCGCCGGGCGGCAGGCCATGCGCCGTGATCAGCTCATCGGCTTTCCGCAGCAGTGGTGTCGTCGGCATCCGGTCCGCACGGCGGTCGTCGGCGAAGTCGTCCACGGCGATCGGTCGTGGCCGGAACGGCAGGTTCACGCGGAGCCATCGCCACAGCATGCACGCGTGCCAGGGCCGCGCCGGCGGTACGCAGCCGTTCGGCCGACGAGGGTGGCGGCCAGGCGGCGGTGCCCGGGACAACGGTCTCCAGCGTCACCGGAACTCCAGCCAGGACGCCCTGGAGGTCGGCTTCTATCAGTCGCGGGGCCGGCAACATGCACTGTTCGGCCACCTCGAGAGCGGTTGCTCCGGTGGCGACCATTGCGGCGTCGATCCGCGGAGTGGGTGCGCGCAGCACGGCGTCCGTCATCCGACCCCGATAGTCGAGTCGCTCGAACCGGCACCCGAAGACGATGCGCGTGATGCGCTTCTTGCGCATGATGCGCATCTCCCGCTAGGCTTCCGGCCACTCGCGAGGAACGAGAGAGGTCCATGGCCCGACTCAACATCAGCATCCCCGAAGCGTTGTACGAGCGTCTTGACCGGCTAAGGGATCGTGTGAACGCCTCGAAGGTGTGCGCGGCTGCCCTGGAGAAGGAGCTGGACATGGTGGAAGGACCCACCCTCGTGGCGGACAACGTCGATACGAAGGTCGCGCGGCTGATCGAGCGGCTGCGGGGCGAGCGGGAGAAGTGGTACCAGCGAGGGGTCAAGGCCGGAGAGGCCTGGGCCATCGACGTCGCGACGCTTGGCGAACTCAACGAGTTCAAGCAGACCTGGTCCGGGGTCGACCACCTCGACCCGCTGACGGCCGACTCAGGCGAGATGGAGGGCTGGCAGGACCAGCTTCCCGACACGTTCACCGAACGCGATGACACGGTGTGGAACGCGCCGCTCGACGACGACCCTGAACTCCGTGGTGCGTACGTCCTGGGGTGGTACCGCGGCGTCCGCGACCTGTGGAACGTCGCCCGCCCACTCCTCAAAAACCGTCCCGGCTAGGCGATCGCTCACGGGAATCAAAGGGAAGTGCTGAGCGTAGGCGGCTCAGCCCCGTTTCGTTTGGCCGTCCACGACGTGGGCGGTGTGCATCTTCAAGCGCGGGGTTCGATGAGTGAGTGGTATCCGCGCGCTTGTAGTTGGTCGAGCTCTGCGTACTGGCCGCCTGCGGCGATGAGGTCGGTGTGCGTGCCTTGTTCGATGATGCGACCGGCTCCATCGGCGCCGTCCACACGACCCTCGCAGACGCCCAGTCCGGCGCCAGCGCCAAGTCCGCCACCCAGCGTGCCGTCGCGGCCGCCGAGGACATCCCCCTGACCAGCACTCGGACGCCCGACGCAACGTCTGATCGGCTTGTCACCCGGCTGGAGGATCTGGGCCCGCTGCCCGGACGGGTGGTTCAGAAGCCGATGGTTTCGCGGAGCAGCAGGACGGTGCCGCGTCCAGGCTGGTATTCCGCGTTGAGGATGAGAAGGCGGTTGATGGCGCTGGGCCACCCATAGGCCTCCTGGGCGCGGGCGTTCTCCAGCGGCAGGCAGTGGTCTTCGACGCGACGCAGCGCGGCGCTCAGGTCGGGCACCACCTTCTGCGCCCCGACGATCCAGATCGCGCGGGCGGCGCCGCCGGAGTAGCTGGGCAGCTGGCTTCCGCTGCCCGAGGCGACCACGAGGGAACCGGTCTCGGTGACCGCGTGGACGCTGCCTACGACGACGTCAGGGCTGGCGCGCAGCCGCCGGATCTCGTCCGCCTGGGTGGTGCGGTCCATGGCCAGGGTGCGCGGCTTGACGGCCTCGTATCGCCCACCGGTGTTGATGTCCTCATCGATGCCGGACAGGCGGAGGGTCTCGCTGGCCCCGGTGAACACGGTTGCGCCCTCCGGGACCAGCTCCTTGACACGGCTACGCGCGGCGGCGGCGTCATCGAGGATCTCGACGGTGAAACCGCTCGCGGTCAGCGCGGCGGCCGCCCGCTCCAGACGACGCCCGGGCGCCGCGTCGGCGAAGGGTGTTTCCGGAACTGAAGTGGTCATGATGCTCTGAGCTCCCTGTTCGCTGGATGATGTGTTGGTTTCACCAGTTCGACAACACAGCCCTCAGGAATGTGAGGCCGGTGTGTCGCCTCACATTCCGGTGCGCCGTCTTGTCGTACTGGTGAGGACCGATGCGACAGAGGGGGCCGACGGCACCATGACCACCCGATCCGAGCCAGAACAGAGCCGGCCCGACGCGGGCCTGGACGCGATCATGAGCGAGCGGCATCACCTGATCAATCTCGCGTACCGGCTGCTGGGCTCCCTGGCCGAGGCCGAGGACGCCGTCCAGGAGACCTACACCCGCTGGTACGCCATGTCCCAGCAGCAGCAGCACGCCATCGAGTCTCCCGGCGCCTGGCTGACGACGGTCGCCAGCCGCATCTGCCTCAACCTGCTCGGCTCGGCACGGGTCCGGCGAGAGGCGTACGTGGGCGAATGGATCCCCGAGCCGCTCCCCGACGGCACCGTCACCGACCCTGCCGACCGGGTCACCCTGGACGAGTCGGTCAACCTGGCGTTCCTGGTCGTGCTGGAGTCGATGACCCCGGCCGAACGCGTCGCGTTCATCCTGCACGACGTGTTCTGCCACTCCTTCGCCGAAGTGGCCGAGATCGTCGGCCGTACCCCGGCGGCGTGCCGCCAGCTGGCCTCCTCGGCCCGCCGCCGCATCCGGGCCTCGCAGCCTTCCGCGACGACTCCGGCAGCCCAGCCCACCGGCGTCGTCAGGGACTTCAAGCGGGCTTGGGAGGCCAAGGACATCGACGCCCTCATCGGTCTGCTCGACCCCGACGCCACGGCGACCGCCGACGGCGGCGGCCTCGCCACGACCTTCCTGCACCCCATCGAAGGCGGCGAGCAGATCGCGCACGCCTGGGCCGAACTCGCCCGTCGCAGGCTCGACAACATGACACTCCTGGAACGTACGGTCAACGGTCAGCCCGGCCTGGTGGCTCAGCAAGACGGCGTCACCGTGACGGTGTTCGCGTTCGACGTCGTGGGCAACCGCATCAAGCACATCTGGGTAGTACGCAACCCCGACAAACTCCGCCGTTGGACGAAGGGCTGAGGTGCGTCTCCCTGGGCTTTGTAAGACGCCCGACGCCGTGTGTGCGTTCACCGACTGCGGATTGCTTGCCCATTGGCGACCGTGATCTTGATGATCGCGAAGCTCGTCGGCCACAGGGGTTCCCTCGACCAGGGCGTCGGGCTCGGCGGTTGCGCCTGGGACGGCCAGCGATGGCGGCGAGCCGCGCACGCTCGGCTTCGAATTCGGTCCCGTCCGTGGCGGCCACGGCTCTCAGGAGGAAACTAGCCCGAGCTGGCGCATCTGTGAGGCGACGTCAACGACTCCCCAGGTTTCGGCGACTCGGCCATCGGCGACGCGGCCGATGAAGATCTCGTTCCAGGTGATGTGTTTGCCGGTGGGTTGAACGCCCATGTATTCGCCTCTGTGGGTGCCGGACACGGTGTTCCGGCTGACGACCTTGTCGCCTTCGGCGATCACGTCCTCAACCGTCACGTGGAGGTCAGGGAATCCGCGTAGGAGTACGTCCCACAGTTGCTTCATCATTTCGCTGCCGCTGGCATCGACCCTCAGTGGCGTGCGAATGATCACGTCGGGTTGGAATACCTCGTCGATCGTCGTCGAGATCACGTGCGGGTCGCCGCTGTTGAGAGCTGCGTTGAGGCGGCGGAGCGCCTCCTTGTTCGTTGATTCCTGGGTTGATGTCATCTGGACCTTCTTCTTGTGCGAGTGAAGGGTCGCGCCACTTTCGGCCGCAACTGGCGCTACGGCGGAGCAGTCAGTCAATGTGAACGGTGACACTGCCGATCATCAGCAGGGTCAGTCCGACGGAGGTTCACGTGATGCCCTTCTGCCAGGCGGTCAGGTTCTTTGCTCTTCGCCGGTTATGACGATCCACGGTCCCGGTTTGTCAGGCAGCGGGTGGTGAACGGCTGGAGATGGTCGCAGGTGGTCAGATCACTTCGAAGTTCGCCATCATCGCCATGTCCTCGTGCTCGGCGTTGTGGCAGTGGAAGACGTAGCGGCCTCGGTAGCCGTGGAATCGAGTGATCACCTCGACTGCTTCGGCCGGCCTCAGGTCGACGGTGTCCTTGTGACCGGCGTCGTACGGTCCCGGTGGGCGACCATGGCGGGTCAGGATCTGGAATCCCACGAGATGCAGATGGACCGGGTGATGCAAGTCGGCGGCGAACCGCCAGATCTCGACATCTCCGAGCCGAGGCGTCGCCGCCATGTGATCCGGCGAGAAGGGCTTGCCGCCGATCAGCCAGCCTGCGTGTCCGTGGACCGGGCCGCTGTGGAAGCTGAACTCGCGAACCGTTGTGGCCTGCTCGCGGGTCAGTCGCGGAAGGTCGCTGAGTTTCCGCGGGATGCGGCTCGGATCGTATTCGCGGCGGGTGACGACGAACTGCATCACTCGGGCGGTCGGCCCGGCGCCGAGGCGGTTGCGGACGGTGACCCTGGTGCCGACCGGGTAGCGGCTGAAGTCGACTATCAGGTCGTAGCGTTCGGCCGGTGCGATGGGCAGGTGCTCGTGACGACGTGGTGCGTCAAGGAGTCCTTGGTCGCTGCCGATCTGGACGAAGCCGGCGCCGCCGGGTGGCGGCGGGTCCAGGGTCAGGTCGTAGCGGCGGGCGTTTGAGGCGTTGAGGACGCGCAGTCGGTATCTGGCTGCTGCCACTTCGTGGACCGGCCAGGGTGCGCCATTGACCAGAATGACGTCGCCGAACACGCCCTCCACGTAGGCGTCCTGAACGCCCGGGGTCGTGCGCAGGGTCGGGTCGAGGGACGGGTAGGCGAAGGCGCCGTGCTCGTCGAAGGCACGATCGGCGATCATCAGCGGCAGCTCACGTTCGCCCGATGGCAGGTCCAGCGCGTCTTCCTCGTCGTCGCGGATCAGGTGGAAGCCGACCAGCCCCCGGTACACCGCGGGGCCGGTGAAGTCCATCCGGTGATCGTGGTACCACAACGTGGCGGCGCGCTGCTGGGGCGGATAGCGGTAGTCACGTTCGCGGTGCGCGATCCGCGCCCGGTCGTCGTGCATGCCGCCCGCATGGTCGCCGTGGCCGGCATGGTCGGCGTCCCAGCCGGCGGCTGGTGTGAGGAGATCGGTTGGGTAACCGTCGGAGTCGGCAGGGGTGTGCCCGCCGTGCAGGTGGACCACGGTCGGGACGGGAAGTTCGTTTCGGTGGTGAACGACGGTGGTTCGGTCCTTGCGGGACTCGATCGTCGGTCCGGGAAAGGTCCCCTCGTAGCCCCAGATCGGTGTACGGACGCCGGGAATGATCTCGGCAGTCGACTCCCGCTGCACGATCCGGTAGTAGTCGGTGTCGCCCGTCGTCCGGGTGGGTTGGAGCACCCGTGTGGTCGTCAGCGGTTGCTGGAACGGCTCCGGCAACGGAATACTGCTGCGCAACAGCTCACCGCTCCCGCGCCCACCGTGGCGCAGTATCCGCGGTCCGGTCAGTCCGGCGGCGAGCGCGATTCCCGCCCCGGCGGACAAGCCCAGGAGCGTCCGTCGAGGCATGCTCTGTCGGGTCATCCTTCCACCCGCCATCGTTGCGGCCGCCACACGGCGACGGTTGTCAGCACAATCGCGGTGACAAGAGCGACGCCGAGCGGGACGTGCAGGTCGAGGGCGCCCGCGAGCCCGGCGAAGTACTGGCCGGTTTCGCCTGCCGCGATCAGCAGGCTGGCAATGAGCAGCCAGGCCGGTCCGCGGAGCAGCCACAGCACCAAGGCCGTCACCAGCTGGACGAAGCCGAGGGAGAAGACGACGTCGGCGCCCCAGCGGTGCGGCCACAGCAGGTCGTAGTCTCCGCTCAGATAGCCGCCGGCGAACACCGGCTGGCCGAAGATCGCCAGCGCGTGAACGCTCACGATCATCCGATTCACCAGCAACGCCAGCCGTCGCGGCTTGGACCAGGCCGTGATCCCGGTCGTAGTCGTGATCGCCATCGTGACTCCCGAGGAGATGGTTGATCGGTGGTGACTCGAACCGTTCGACGAGATGGCGGCCCGAACTGTCAGCAGGAACGTGCGCCTTCCTGACAAGTCGCGGGTCTGGGTCGTCGGAACGAGTGAGACACCGAGCTCTCCGGACCAGGTGCCATCACCTGCTGAGCGAGTCGGAAGGAGATGAGCCGATCAATGAACAGATCCTGCGGAGGTGGACGCGATGGGTAGCGATCGACCGGAAACCGACCAGCCCGACGTCCTCGTCGTCGGCGCCGGACCGACAGGAATGGTCGCCGCACTGGTTCTCACCGCGAACGGGGTGTCCTGCCGGGTCGTGGAACGTCGCACCGAGCCGAACGAGAGTTCGCGCGCGCTGGGTCTCCAAGCCCGCTCGATGGAACTGCTCGCCGGCCTCGGTCTCGCCGACCGCATCGCCCGGGTTGCCTACACGTTGACCGGAGCATCGATCATGCGCGGCGACGACGAGCTGGTCCGGATGCCGTGGGTGCCCCCGGAGAGCGCCTATCCGTACACCTACGTGCTGCCACAGCAGGGGTTGGAGGCGATTCTGCGTCAGCGTCTCGACCAGCTCGAGATCCCGGTTGACGCGGGCTGCGAGCTGGACGAGCTGACCCAGGATGACCGATCGGTCACCGCTCGGCTGACCGATGGCCGGCGGCTGGGGGCGCGGTGGCTGGTCGGTGCGGACGGATCCCGGAGCAGGGTTCGGGAACAGCTCGGAATCCCGTTCACCGGGGTAGCCACCGGCGAGACGTACTACCTCGGCGATACGGTCCTTGATCCGGCGCCACCGATCCAGGACAGCGCAATGTGGCTCGGCCCCGAGGGCCCTCTGATGCTCATGCGTCTGCCCGGCCCGGACCATCTGTGGCGCATCTTCGTCGACGTCACCGACCGGGCGCGCCACGGCAGCGTGCCCGAACCGACTCCCGACATCCTGGAACGGATTCTGCAATCAAGGGGACCGACGCAGATCAGCATCTCTCGGGCCGACTGGACGTCGATATTTCGTACCCGGGTCTGCCTTGCCGACCAGTACCGGAAGGGTCGGGTCTTCCTTGCCGGCGACGCGGCGCACGTGTTCCCACCGTTCGGCGGCCAGGGGATGAACCTCGGCATCCAGGACGCGTTCAACCTCGCCTGGCGGTTGGCCCGCGTCGACCGCGGAGCCCCAACCGAGCTGCTGGACGACTATCAGACCGAACGACGGCCTGCGGCTGAGGCGACAATTCGCGACGTCGAAATCCGGCGCCGCATCTTCGCGCTACGCAACCCGCTCGCCCGGGCCGGGCGGGACCTCCTGCTCAGTGCGGCCAGCAGGAGCCAGGGTGGCGCCCGGCGCAGCAGTCGGCAGAACTCCCAGCTCGACGTGAGTTACTCCCGTCGCCGGCTGCCACGACCGGCCACCGCTGCGCCGGTTACCGGTGACCGCGCACCCGATACGCCGGTGGGCGCAGGAACGATCCACGACCATATCGGACCCGACCACCTGACTCTGATCATCTTCGACCCTGCCGGCGCCCAGTCCGACTCGAACCTCCAATCGCACACCAACATGCCCGACACCGACCTTGTCATCGTCCGCGTCGACGACGGCTCCGATCCCGACGGCACGGCTCGCGCCGCCTACGGGATGCGTCGTGGGGGATTCGTCCTCGTCCGACCGGACGGGCACATCGCCGATCTCGGTCCGAACCCGGCGGCGGCCCGGGACGCCCTCACCCGATTCGCTGCCGACCCGAAGGGTGGAGGGGAAATCCCACCAGGAAGCTCCGGCATCAGCCCTCAGTTCAGCCTTCAGTCCAGGAACGGAGCTTCTCCGGATTGCGAACGGCCCAGATGTGTCTGATCTTTCCGGCGACGATATCGAAGGCGAACACGGTGACCGTGCGGCCGTCTTGCTGTGCGACCAATCCAGGCTGGCCGTTGACCGTACGCTCCAGGATTGTTGCGTCGGTTGCCAGCCGGACGAACTCCGCATAGGTGCGCGCGATCTGTCCGCTACCAGTGAGCGGTTCGAGGGCCGCACGGGCGATACCACCGCCGTCGCCGACCGCGACGGCGTCCGGGTCCAACAAGCCGATCAAAGCCTGGATGTCCATGGCTTCCCACGCCTGCTTGAAGTCTCGCACGATCCTCGCCTGCTCGACGGTGGGGGTCGCAGAAGGCTGCGCAGCGTCGACGCGCCGACGGGCGCTGAAGGCCAGCTGCCGGCACGCCCCCGGCGTCCGACCGGTGATTTCGGCAATGTCGGAGAACGGGAAATGGAAGACATCGCGCAGGATGAACGCGACGCGTTCGGCCGGAGTCATCGATTCCAGTACGACAAGAAACGCCATGCTGATCGACTCGTCCAAGGTGACCCGATCCGCCGGATCGACGGTCGTCCCGCCATCGCGTGCAAGACCAACCCATTCGGCCCGCGCCGGCACCGGTTCCGGGATCCACTGGCCGACGTAACGCTCCCGACGGGCTCGAGCCGAGCCGAGCATGTCGAGGCAGATGCGGCTGGTGACCTTGGACAACCACGCACCCGGCGTTTCGATGGATGCCTGCTGCTCCTCGGACATGGAGTACCAGCGGGTGTACGCCTCCTGGACCGCATCCTCGGCATCCGACAGCGAGCCAAGAAGCCGATACGCAAGGTTGGTCAGCTTCCGACGCTCGCTCATGATCGCCGGATCGGGCAGGCCGCTCCCCTCGCTTCGGTTCTCCATGGGTGCCGCAGCCACCTTCCCTCGTCGTCTCAGCTCTTACCTCATCGACAAGATGACGGGCCGAAATGTCAGGCGGGCCGGGACGCCTGACAATCCGCGGCGGCGGGTCGTCGTAGCTGGCAACGCCACTCCCCAAAGGAGGAACCAGATGAGCGACTACCAGGCACTCGCCGACCGCTTCGAGATCTTCGCCCTGCAAGCCGAGTTCACCGATGCCGCGATGATGCGCGACAACGACCGAGTCGCGTCGCTGTTCACCCACGATGCCGTGTACCGCATCCCGGTTGCGAATATCGAGATGTCCGGAGCGGAGCAGATCCGCGCTGGAACCCACCGGCTCGACGGCGTATGGGAATTTTTCATCCAAACCACCCATCCCGGCACGATCCAGGTCGACGGCGATACAGCGTCCGGTCGGGCCTACGTCAGTGAACTCGGGCGCCTCAACGAAGGCCGATCGATGTTCAACCACGGCCTGTTCCACGACCGCTACCGCCGCACACCTGACGGATGGAAGTTCACCGAACGCGTCTTCGAAGTCCGCTACTTCGACACGACTCCGCTCACCGGCTCACCCCGTGTCGAGGTCGACCTGACGAAGCCGGCCGAGGCGAACGAGACCTCGACACAAGCAGCCTCCTAGCCGCCACCCCCTCGGGCTCCTGCCCGCCATCATGGCGGGCAGGAGGATCTCTGCCCGCCCGTCCATGATCACAAGCCCACACTGGAGACCCACACCACGACTACCGCGACGCCACCTCAGGTTCGACGAAGTCCGGGACAACCTCCACCCGCACTCGCCACAAGCTCTCTCGGCAGCTACTCCGCGTAAGGCTGGTTCTCTCCCTGGGCGCTGTATCCGATGTCCCAAATGTAGCCGTCCGGGTCCGCAAACGAACCGCCGTACCCGCCCCACTGCTTGGTGGAGGCGGGCTTGAGGATCGTGGCGCCGGCCTTCTCGGCCTCGGCGATGATCTCGTCGACCCGCGCCTCGCTGCGGACTACGTAGGTGAGAACCAGCCCGCTGAATCCGCTGCCCTCCGGGTTCGCGCCCACCTCTGCGGCCAGGCCCTCTCGGCCGTAGAAGCCGACGAGCGCCCGGCCGTCCGACCCGAAGAACACCGAGACGCCGTAGTCCTGCTCAATCTCCCAGCCGAGACCCTCCGTGTAGAACCGCTTGGACCGGTCCATGTCCTGGACGCCGAGAAGGATCGAGCTCACATGCGCTTTCATGCGTTGTCCCCTTTGGTGATATCCGGTGATGCACATGACAACCACGCTACGTACGGCTCAGTGACCGGCGCTTCTTCATTCCTGATCGGTTTGGTCACCTGCTTCGCCACGCACCACGGCATTGGCTATGGAGGTGTAATCGGACACCGGATGTTGGTGGTATCCGACACCGGTGCGCGGGCCGTTGATCGAGTGTTGGTCGGGATCGACACCACCGGGACCCTAAGGCTGCCGGTGAGGTCCGGAAGCTCTCCTCAGCTGCGTGGGGCGCCATCGATGGGGGCGAGTGACTCAGCTCGCCAGAACTGACTGTCGATCGCGGGCGAAGCACCCGGGGAGATCGCCACCGCGGTGTACGAGGATGCCTGTCATGAACCGTACGTCAGCGCAGCCACGGCGCCATTCCGTGCACGGCCGCCTGGCTCGGATTCGGTCGCGATTTCGACGGCACCTTCGGCGACCGCCTCACATTCAGAGGGCTTGAGTCGTCGTACTGCTCAAAGAACGCCATTCAGCGAAGTCGGTCCAGATCCTCCTGTACGACGTCTTCGGCGTCGGCCAACGAGCCGAGGAGTCTGTAGGCGAGATTGGTCGACGCCGCTCGCTCATGATCGCGCTCAGGCCCGGAACGAGCCGGTCATGTCCTGGCCCGGACTGGGTGCTCATCGTGGCGACAACTCCCTCGGTCGCAACAGCCTCACCAGTTCGACGAAACAGCGCACTCGATTGTGACGTGAGCGTGTCGCCTCACATTCCGGTGGGTTGTTTCGTCGGACTACCGAGACACCAGGTCGTACGCCTCGAGATGGAGAAGGGATGCCCACCATGTCCACGCCCACGACGGTCAGGCAGGGCAACTTTATGTTCCTGCGCGTCGCGATCACCCTGCAAACCTTGGCCGTCTTCGTCGCATCGATCACCGCCGGCCTGCTGTTGTCCTCGCCCGGCGGAGGCGTACTGCACACTGTTTCGGCGTATGGAGTGTTGACCATGGCGTTGTTGCACCTGGTCGCCGCCGTCTTGGCGTGGCGGATAGCCGGCGTCCCGCCCAGACCCACGGTGCTGTATGCGGTCGGGTTCTTTGGGGCCACGCTGGCGCAGATAGCGCTGGGCTTAGCGCACGTGACGACCCTACACGTCCCATTGGGCGTCCTGATGTTCGGCGGAAGCGTCTTTCAGCTCGGCCGGGCCTTGGCTGGCCGAGCTTATGTGGCCGCCGCGGCATGACGCAGGAAACGGGCTGAGCGCGAGGTGCGGCAACCGTGCCTCACCTCGAGTACTGCCAACCATCTGTTGCTTAGGGAAGGAAACTGCATGGTAAAGGTGATTGGGGCCGGGCTACCGCGTACCGGCACCACGTCGACGAAGGCCGCGCTCGAGAAGCTCGGGTTCGACCCCTGCTACCACATGTACGAGGTGTTCACGCACCGTCATGTGGACCGGTGGTTGCCGGCAGTCGAGGGGAAGACCCTCGACTGGGATCGGGTTCTGGCTGGATATCGGGCCACGCTGGACTGGCCGGCGAGCCACTTCTGGCGTGAGCAAGCCGAGGCCTATCCCGAGGCGAAGGTGCTCCTCACTGTGCGCGATCCCGAGCGTTGGTTCATCAGCTTCCGCATGCTGACCACCCGCAACGGTGACCTGGAAAGGTTGGACCTCACCAAGCTGCCCGAGCAGGCCGCCGCAATCGTCGGCTCCATGCGGGGGATGCTTCCCGTGCTCGACATGATGGGTCGCTCGCTGTTCGGCAGCGACTGGCGTTTCGGCGTCGACGAGGTTGACGAACAAACCGCCATCGAGGCGTTCAACCGGCACGTGTCGACGGTGAAGGAATCCCTGCCAGCCGAACGTCTGCTGGTTTTCGACGTTCGTGACGGCTGGGGCCCGCTGTGTGAGTTCCTCGGTGTCGAGCCGCCAGCGGGCGAACCCTTCCCGCGACTGAACGACACCCAGGCCATGCAGGAAAACTTCGAACGTCTGATGTCCGGCGGCGAGATGGTATCGCCGTTCTTCGGCAGGTAAGCGGGCTTCGCTGACATCGGGTCCGGGGACGCCAAGGTGTTCCCGTTCGTCCCGACAGAGGGAATCCCGAGCCGTGACCTCGCCGTCCGCGCGGGTGTGCGCAAACAAACCATGGTGCAGTCAGTCCGTCGACTCGAGCAGGCCGGCCAATCGCATGACGTCGATCGACGAGAGTCCGCTCGACTGACCCGACCGGCTGTACGGGTACGGGCCAGTCGACGGCGGCTCAGGGCTGGGCGATGACCGAAGGTCCACTGGTTGTTCACGATGGTGGCGCTCGGTGTGCCAGCGCCCGTGTGATACCCCACGTGATTTAGCAGCGATGACTGTCAGTTGCCGGTCGGCGAGGGTGTGGTGGCAGTGCTCAGGTGCAGCCGGGTTGCCATGTCGAGTCGGACCTCGCCAGGTCACTCCGCCGATGGGCGAAGGTTGTCAGCGTGGCGCCCGGGAGGATTCGAGCCTCCGACCAACGGATGAGAAGGACCGGGCGAGCAACTTTCGCGGTGCCGGATCGCGCTTGCGTGCTGCCCAGATGGCGCGCTCAACGTAAGTAGAAGGTTGGGATCGTGGGGGGTCACACTGGGGTCAGGCGAGCCGTACAGCATGGGACGCCCCGGTGGGCCGGCTGGAGCCTCCGGGAATGTGCGTCGAGCGCACAAGCATCTCTCCTCGGCGCAACCCCAGGGTCCGGTGCGTTTACTCCACGGGGCTCCCGCGCGGCATGGTGGATCTTGCAGCGGGCATCCAGTCGGACCAGTCGTGGTTCGTCGCAGGTGCCGATGCCCACCAGGGACACCGATGTCCGGTCTGCTAGATCGTGGAGCAGCCAAGTGGTACGCCGGGGTGCCCTCTACCGATGGTGTAGGGAATGCGGTGTTCAAGCCGTCGAACCCTGTCTGGGTCGACGTGTGGTTCGATCCCGACTTGGATGTGCGTCCGATCGGGTGCCCAGCGTATCTCCGCGAGCATGAAACCGAGGCTCTTTGCCTGCCTGATCAAGCTCCTGGCTTCCTCAACATAGTCCTTGTCAGAGTATGTGCGCTCCAGCTTCGCTCCCGGCCTCACCTCCAACGCTTGGCCTGAGCTGTCGGAGCCGCAACTCTCGTCCCTGTTCATAGGAAGTACTCCCGCGGTGCCTACCTTGCCCATTCGGTGAAATGGAGCCTTGACTTTACCGCTCCCTGATTGATGAACACGGCCTCATAGCAGGTTCGTCCTTGCTTCCGCCCGGCATGCGGAAACGCCTATGCCCGGATGGACCATCCCGTGCTCCGGCCGGCCGAATGACCGCGAACCCGTCTATCGTCCATCCATGGACCGGCGCCAGGATCGGCCTCGGCGGCTCGGCTGCGTGAGTGCTAGGAAAACACAACGGCGGATCTGAGGAGTGTGACCTTGTGGCCTGGGCGATGTTCAAGTATCGGGCGATCGTTTTTGAGTCGGCGGATCTTGATGCGGAGAGTGCGGTTTTGGGCACGCTCCTGGACGGCAAGTCGAGGCCGGTGAGAGTTGGCACACCGTCTACGTCGACAGCGGCTGTGCGCTCGGGGTCCAGCTGGGCTGTCACTAGGCGGGTCGCCATCTGCCCGAGCGAGACGCCACCCTTTCTAGATCCCTGAGCTTTGCTACACCAGGCGCTGCGATGAGAGCTGTTCCGTACGCTCGAGGCATTCGCGGAATCCCCTCGCGTTTCCGACCGACCTGCACTCCAGCGCGAGCTCCACACAGCACGCGAAGGTCCAGCCCGCGATGCGTCGCGCATCAAGATCCAGACGATCGGCAAACAAGGCGACCTGCTCCCGCGCGTCACGCAGGTCACACCGCGACAGAGAGTGCCCCACGTCAAACGCGCGATCACCGAGCACCGGATACGGATCGATCGCCAGCCATCCACGCTCCGAGAGCACCACGTTGCTCGGCCCGAGATCGCCGTGGAGCAGCACCGTGTCCGTAGAAGACGAGGTCAGGGACGTGAACAGCTCGTCCGCCTGCGCGACGACGCCTCGATCCACCGGCGGCTCAAACCGATCGAACCAGTCCCACATCGTCTCGCGGGAGCGCTCCACCAACCTCGCGAGTGGCTCGAACTCGTCGTCTGCAGGAGGCTCGACTGCGTGCAGCTCGGCGAGTACCGACGCAACGGCCTTGTTCCCGGTCGCGACGTCGAGGTCATCACCGTTCGTGCCGGGCACGCACCGCTCGAGCAGCAAGACCTGGCTCGCCTCGTCGGAGTCGAAAAGTCGCGCCGCTCCGCGACCAGCCCAGTGTTGCAGGCCCTTCGCCGCCCAGGGGTTGCGATGACCCGGACACTCCACCTTCAACACCGCGTCGCTGCCGTCCGCTCGACGTACGGGAGCAACCCACCCGACGTTGCCGCCCGGCTCGAACGGGGCGCCCACATGCAGCTGCCAGGCACACGCCGCGTCAGCGACCAGACTCGGTAGTCGCGCCAGCCAGTTGCGTCCGACATCGCCGAACGCCGAGACGACGATGTGCGCCAACCGATCCGGAATTCGAAGCGCAGTCGTCATGCATCAGCCCCTTGGTGTGCCTAACTCGTACTTGAACAGACGGCTTCCCCGTAGGCGATCTTAGGGGAAGGAGTGTCTGCCACTGTCCAGGCGACATGATGGGCGTCACGCCGCGTTTCGCTCGGCCGGTCGCCGCAGCCCCAAAAGTCGTTGTCCTGCAAGGCTCGTGCGCTCGTGAACGCGCGAAATCGCGAGTTACTTGACGCATCCGTGACGCATGGGCACGATCAGATGCTCGTTGAAACCTCAAACCTGCACGTCATCGCGGTGGCACGCCGGAGGCTCGAACTCCGCACACACGGGTTAAAGCCCGTTGCTCTACCCGATGAGCTAGTGGTCAGTCGGATGACGCCAAAGTGTTCTTAGCGTTGGCGAGGACTTCGTCGGCGGTCGTGGCGGCGTTCTTCTGCAACGCCTTGCCGTTCACGATGTTCAGCATCGGCCAGCAGACGATCGACTCGGGGGTGGCCGGGGTGCTGAACGCGACCACGCCGCTCTGGTCGCTGCTGCTCGGCCTCGCCATCGGCACCGAGCGCGGTATCCGCCCGGTCCGGCTGGCCGGCCTGGTACTCGGGTTCGGCGGCACAGTGCTGATCTTCGCGCCCTGGCAACAGGCCGGATCCGTCGGTTGGGGTGCTCTCGGCGTGGTGACGGCGCCGACGGGACCGAGGGCCAGGTGACCCGGCGGCGTGCAGCACTCGACGGTCGTCGGCTGGTCGAGCAGGGGCAGTGTCTCGAGGGGCACGTGGCCCCCTTCCTCGCAAGGGTCCCGCAATCTCGTGCACGTCGTGGTGACGTCGACGTCGAGCGGACCTCGATGAACGAGGTCCGGAGCCTGACCCGCCGTGCCAGATGGACCGCGTCCTTCGCGTCGTTCTTCAGCCGATCGCCGCTGGGCCGCTGCCGAATGAAGCGCCCCAGGTTTGATGCCGCATCCTTGTGAGTTGGGAGGATGCGAACCATGCCGAAGAAGATTGGTCCGAAGGTCAAAGAGCGGTGCGTGCGGTCGGTGCTGAAGCAAGACACTTACCGCGCGCCCGTGGCTCGCTCTCGGGGTCGCGTGCCTTCGGGATGGCTACTGCACAAGCGGGTTGAGAAACAGGCGCTGCACATCGCCAATGCCGGATCCTAGGTACGATCCGGTCGTGCCTTTGACAGCGGACGACGTTGACCGGTTCGAGCGATCGAGGCCGCGCCTGGAGGCCATCGCCTACCGCATGCTCGGTTCCGCGGACGAGGCACAGGACGTCGTGCAGGACACGTTCCTGCGATGGCACGCCGCCGACGTCGACCGCGTCGAGGTCCCCGAGGCCTGGCTGACGAAGGTCCTCACCAACCTGTGCCTCAACCAGCTCACCTCCGCGCGGGCACGGCGCGAGACCTACGTGGGTCGATGGCTCCCCGAGCCGCTGCTCGCCGGGGACCCGATGCTCGGCCCGGCCGACACCGCTGAGCAGCGCGAATCGGTCTCGTATGCGGTCCTCACCCTCATGGAGCGCCTGTCCCCCAACGAGCGGGCCGTGTACGTGCTGCGGGAGGCCTTCGACTACCCGCATCGGGAGATCGCCGGGATCCTCGACATCACCGAGGCCGCCAGCCAGCAGATCTTTCACCGTGCCAAGAAGCATGTCGCGTACGGCAAAGCCCGCGGCGAGATCGACCAGGCCGCCGCCCAGCGGATCGTCGAGGAGTTCCTCGCGGCCGCCACCAGTGGCCAGACCGATGAGCTCGTACGCCTGCTCACCAAGGACGCCATCTCCATCGGCGACGGCGGAGGGAAGGCTCCGGCACGCACCAAGGCGTTCGAGGGAGCCGTCGCGGTCGCGAAGTTCGTGTGGGGCTTGTTCAAGCCCGCCGAGGCCAAGCGCGCCATGGTCGGCGGCTCGTCCGAGATATACGCCTGGGCCGCCAATGGCGAACCCGCCGTTGTGGCCGTCGTGGCAGGCCGGGTCGTCGCGATCATGTGCCTGGAGGTCACCGCCGAGGGCATCACTGCCTGCCGTATGCAGGCAAACCCTGACAAGCTCGAACGCGCGACCGAGCAATGGGCGGCGGCCAACCATGGGGAACCCCTGCTCATGATGTGACGGGTATCACCTTTGGCTCCTGTCAGGAATCGGTGGGCCATCCGGTTCAAGCGACACATCCGGACCTGAACCGAACAGGAGCTAACGATGAGAGTGCTGGTGGCAGGAGCGACCGGAGCGATGGGGAAGGAACTGGTGCCGCGTCTGGTCGATGCGGGACACGAGGTGTTCGCCATGATCCGCAGTGATTCCAACAAGGCCAAGGCATCACAGCTGGGCGCGGTACCGGTCATCGCCGATGCGCTGAATCGCGCCCAGGTCGAGAAGGCCGTGCGCCAAGCGGCCCCAGAGGTGATCGTCAACCAGCTGACCGCCATCGGGCACGTCGATCTCCGCAAATTCGAACAGAGCTTCGCCGCCACCGACCGGCTGCGGGTCGAGGGCAACGACAACCTGCTCGCGGCCGCACGCGCCACAGGAGTACGACGTTTCGTCGCCCAGAGCAACGGCGCGTTCACCTACGCGCGGACCGGCGGGCCGATCAAGAACGAACAAGACCCCCTGGAGAACTCACCGATCGCCCCGATGGCCCCGATGATCGCCGCGATCAAGCACTTGGAGAAGGCGGTGCTGGGCGCCGCCTGGACCGAAGGGATCGTGCTGCGCTACGGCGGGTTCTACGGACCCGGCACCTCCATGGCGCCGGGCTCCCAGCAGCTCGAGATGATCCGCAAACGCAAGTTCCCGGTCGTCGGCGACGGCGGCGGGGTGTGGTCGTTCATCCACATCGCCGATGCCGCCGAGGCCACGGTCATAGCGGTGGAGAAGGGCGGCCGCGGTGTCTACAACATCGTCGACGACGAGCCCGCCCCGGTCGCCGAATGGCTGCCGGAACTGGCGGCGATGCTGGGCGTCAAGAAGCCGATGCGCGTACCCAGGTTCATCGGACGGATGGCCGCCGGACCCGCCGGCGTCGTGCTCATGACGGAGCTGCGCGGCGCATCCAACGCCAAGGCCAAGCGCGAACTGGGTTGGCATCCCGCACATCCCACCTGGCGACAAGGCCTCCTGGGGTGACCACCGCGGAGATCGGTATCCTCGTCTGGCGCGAAGCCGACTTCGCTGCGACCGCGGATGCCGTGTAGGAAGTCCCTGGTCCTGGCGCTGGACACCTGGCCGGGCGGTTCACCGCGAACCGACGGATAAAGCTGAACGCCCCCAGCAACGGCTGCGATCGCAGCAACCGGCATTCGACGTGGACACAGAGGTACGCACCGTGGCCTGGCCGATGGACGGTCGGGGCCGCACGGTCTTCGGTTTCGCGCCGTGCATGCCCGTGGCGCTCGGCTGTTCGCAGGTTCGCGCGGCCGCCACGTCGCGGGGGAGCGGCCTACGTGGCGATGCTAGCCCTGGCCCGCCGGTCGATCGACCCCCAGCGACGTGCCAGCGGTCCAGGGAATCAGCGAGGCAAGGATCGTCTCGGCATCGCAGGACCGGAGACACACGTTCAGGCCACCGGGTCTACGGCAGGCTCTCCGGGCCGAGATCCTTGAGCCGCAAGTCTTTTCACCCAACTGCGGCTTTACTGGCATGACCGAAGGGGCGCGCACCGGGACACACATCTAGCTTCGCGGCGCGGTCGACCGGCTTGTCGGAGGCAAGAGGCGACGTTTTCGCAGGTCAGTTGGTGCGCCCGGGAGGATTCGAACCTCCGACCATCGGATTAGAAGTCCGGTGCTCTATCCACTGAGCTACGGGCGCAGGCGCGGCTAGAAACTCTACCGAGGAGCGGAACGGATCTCTCGCTGGACCGGCCGGTGAGTCGCTGCGACTCGCCGGACGACCCGTCGATGATCAGTCGGAGCCACGCGACGGAGAGAGTCTGCGGGCGTGGAGTCGGCCGTTCCCGCAAGGGGCCGCAGGTGACGCGCGAAGCGTAATTGCGTTGTCCCTGTCGGTGGCCGCCGTTACGGTCGTCGCTGTGTTCGCCTTGATCTGGTACGCCTACCGGGTCGCTCGTGGCAGCACCGTTCTTGCGCTCACCCTCGCCGTTGCCGCAGCCAGCACCGGAGTCCTCCTCACCTACCTCGTCGGGCAGGTCGTCGGCGCGGTTCCGGGCATCGTTACTGGCGGCTCCAGGGCCATGTCGATGGTGGCGTTCGGCTGGTTGCTCGCCGCCCTGCTGACCGTGTTCGTCGTGGAGACAACCCTGCCAGCGATCCGCCAGGCCGCCGAGTGGAGCATGTCCAATCGGATCAGCCGGGACATCGGCGTACGCGTGACTGATCCGCTGCTGGCTCCGTGGCGGATCAGGCATCTGGAGGATCCCGAGGTTCAGGACGCCCAGCAGCGGGCCAAGGGCAAGGATGGCTACCAGGTCAGCTTCGGACTCCGCATCCTGCCGGGTTTCCTCAGCAGCCGGCTCACGCTGCTGGGTTCGGCGGTCCTGGTGGGCCGGATGTTCTCCTGGCCGGTAGCTGCCGGCCTCACGGCCGTGACTCTGTTCATGGAATGGCACCGTCGGCGGGTGCTCGAGGGCGAGGTCGACTCCTGGTGGGGGCTGACCGAGGGTGCGCGGCGGGCCGGGTACCTCTTCGACCTGGGGATGCGGGACGCGCCCAAGGAGCTTCGGGTGTTCGGTCTTGGTCCGTGGCTGGTGGAGCGGTACGTCGCGCAGTGGCTCGACGCGATGCGGCCGATCTGGCAGGCCCGGCGCCGAGGCACCCTTGTGGCGGCGGCCGTGGGTGTGCTGCACCTCGGTGCCCATGCGTTCGCGATCGTGCTCGTCGGCCGGGCCGCGCTCGCCGGCCAGTTGCCACTCACCCAGGTGGCTACGGCGGTGCCGGCGATCCTCGCCGTGGGGGCGTCGTACAACGGATTCGCGGCCGTTCAGGTCAGGCGTGCGCTGACGGCCTACCGCGCGATGTGTGACCTGCCGGGACTGATCGCCGAACGCCATCCCGAGACCGGTGAGGGGAGCCGGCATCCGGTGGCCGCGATGCCGCGGGAGGAGATCCGATTCGAAGGCGTGACCTTCCGCTATCCGGGGTCGGAGGTCGATGTCCTGGCCGGACTTGACCTCACCATCCGTGCCGGCGAAGCGCTCGCCCTGGTCGGGGTCAACGGCGCCGGCAAGTCGACCCTGGTCAAGCTTCTCGCCGGCGTCTACGCGCCGACCACCGGACGCATCACCGTCGACGGGGTCGACCTGCGTGAGCTCGACCTCGTTGCCTGGCAGCGCCGGATCGCCGCCATCGTGCAGGACTTCCTCCGCTTCCCGCTCTCGGCAACCGACAACGTCGTCTTCGGCGCGGACGAACACGCCGGCGACGGCGCCGCGGTGACGAAGGTGGCGACGGAAGCGGGGATCGCCGAGACCATCGCCGCGTTACCGGCAGGGTGGGACACCGTGCTGGACAAGACCTACGACGGCGGTGTCGACCTGTCGGGCGGGGAATGGCAGCGGGTCGCGCTCGCCCGGGCGCTCTTCGCCGTCGACGCCGGAGCGGGTGTGCTGGTGCTCGACGAGCCGGCCGCCGCGCTCGACGTACGCGCCGAGGCCGAACTCGTCGATCGCTACCTCGACCTCACGTCAGGCGTCACGTCGCTGATCATCTCCCACCGGTTCTCCGTGGTCCGTGACGCGCACCGGATCTGCGTCCTTGACCGCGGTGCGATCGTCGAGGCCGGTACGCACAAGGAGTTGCTGGCCGAAGGGGGCCGCTACGCCCAGATGTTCGGCCTCCAGGCCGAGCGCTATCTGACCGAGGACGGTGTGTCCCGTGCCTGAGGGGGTCCGGACGGACTCAGCGCGCGCCCCCGAGTCCCTGCGGATGCCGGAGACCCTCCGCGCGCTGCGGTTGTGGGTCGCGACGGCGTTCCGGGCGGCGCCGCTGCTGGTCGTCGCCCAGTGTCTGCTGGCCGCCGTGCAGGCGGTCACGGCTCCCGCCCAGACCTACGGCGTGAAACTCCTGGTCGACGGACTCACCGGCCATGATTCCGCCACCGTCGTGTGGGGCATGGCCGTGATCCTGGCCGGCTTCGGCGTGATGTTCGTGGGCATGGTGATCAGCGGACCCGTGCAGGACACGACCGCCGAACGTGTCTCCGGGCAGATCTACCGTGACGTCCTCGACGTCACCGTCTCCGTGCCGGGCATCGTCCATCACGAACGCCCCGACGTCGCCGACAAGATCGAGCTGATCAGGGACCAGGCATGGCGGCTGGGCGTCAGCTTCGAACTCCTCCTGTTCGTGGTCGGCACGGCGGCCAACACGGTCGCCGTGCTCGGTCTGCTCGGGTCGGTCCATCCGGTGCTCCTGCTGCTGCCGATCCTTGGCCTGAGCCGAGTCTGGTCGGCCTTCCGCGGCTTCCAGCGATCGCAGGACGCCATGGAGCGGACGACGCCGCACGACCGGGTGATGAACCGGCTGATCGAGATCTCCAAGGACCCTCGCAGCGGTCTCGAGGTGCGGGTCTTCGGCCTGCGGCCGGTGCTGACCAGGCGGCTCACCGAACTGATGGACGAACGCCTCGACATCCAGGAGACCGCCCTACGCAAGGGGGCGGTGCTCGACGGGACCGTCCGGATCTGCTTCGGACTCGTCTACTGCGCGGCGATCCTCTGGACGCTGTGGATGGCGCAGGCCGGCCGGCTCTCGGCAGGTGACGTCGTCCTGATCATCCTGGTTGCTCCCCAGGTGGACCAACTGGCCGGTGGTATCGCCGGCAACGTCTACTGGATGGGCGAGATCGTCCGCAGCTTCGCCCGGTACGACTGGTTGCGTCGCTACGCCGCCGACAACTCCTGGTCGGGCAGCAGCGATCCCGGACCGGCGAAGCTGCGCGAGGGCATCACCTTGCGCGACGTCGGGTTCAGCTATCCGGGTTCGGACCAGCCCGTCCTCCGCGATGTCAACCTCACCTTGCCGGCGGGATCGACCGTGGCGCTGGTCGGCGAGAACGGCGCCGGCAAGACGACCCTCGTCAAGCTGCTGGCCCGGCTCTACGACCCCACCACCGGCGCGGTACTCGTCGACGGCACCGACCTGCGCGACATCGACCCCGACGCATGGCGGAAGCGGATGTCAGCCGGGTTCCAGGACTTCGTCAAGTTCGAGCTGCCGGCACGTGAGGTCGTGGGCCTCGGCGACACCGGCCGGATGACCGACGACGCCGCCATCAAGGCGGCCCTGCTCCGGGGCGACGCCGAACCCGTCATCGAAGGGCTTCCGAGCGGACTCGACACCCAGCTGGGCCGGAAGTTCACAGGCGGTGTCGATCTGTCCGGCGGGCAGTGGCAGCGGCTGGCGCTGGCGCGGGCGTTCATGCGCGACCGGTGCCTGCTCCTGCTGCTCGACGAGCCGACGGCGGCGCTGGACCCCGAGGCCGAGCACACGTTGTTCGAACGCTTCGCGGAGGCGTCGCGGATCGCTGCGCGTGAGACGGGCGGGATCACGGTGCTGGTGTCGCACCGGTTCTCCACCGTACGGATGGCCGACCTGATCGTGGTGCTGGTCGACGGGCAGGTGGCGGAGGCGGGCAGCCACGCGGAGCTCCTCACCGGAGGCGGCCGCTACGCCGAGCTCTTCGAGATGCAGGCCCGCGCCTATCGCTGAGGGTGGCGTACCGTCGGGGTCGACGACCTTCGGGCGAGAAGGGGAGCGATATGGCGGGAGCGGGTGCCTCGATCACGGTGCGGCTGGCCTATGGCGAGCGCGGTTTGGACGTACGTCTGCCTGCCGACCGCACGGCGCTGGTCCAGCCGCGTTACCGGCCGGGGGTCGCGGATCCGGCCGCCACCCTCGCCGACGCGCTCCGCCACCCGGTGGCCGGGTCGCCGCTTCGCGAGGTCGTACGCAGGGGACAGACGGTCGCCATCTCCGCCTGTGACAGCACGCGGCCGCAACCCCGGCACCTCATGATCCCGGCGGTGCTTGCCGAGCTGGCAGACGTCGTACGACCGGAGGACGTCACCATCCTGGTCGCCACCGGCACCCACCGGTCGAACACCGACGCGGAGCTGCGGGCGATGTTCGGCGACGCGGTGGTCAACCGTGTCCGGATCGTCAACCATGACGCGCGCAACGACGCGGAGCTCGTCTGGTGCGGACGTCACGGCAACGACGTGCCGGTGTGGCTCAACCGCGCGTGGGTCGACGCCGACGTACGCCTCACCACCGGTTTCGTGGAGCCGCACTTCTTCGCGGGCTTCTCGGGCGGGCCCAAGCTCGTGGCGCCCGGGCTCGCCGGCCTGCAGACGGTGCTGACGCTGCACGACGCCGCCCGGATCGGCGACCCGCGTGCGACGTGGGGGATCACCGAGGGCAACCCGGTCCACGACGACGTACGCGCGATCGCCGCCGCCACGGGTGTCGACTTCGCGTTCGACGTGATCCTCAACCGAGACCAGGAGATCGTCGGTGCGTACGCAGGCGAGCTGTTCGCCATGCACAGGGCCGCCTGCGCGGCGGCGAAGGACAACGCCATGGCGCCGGTCGACGCGGCGTTCGACGTGGTGCTGACCACGAATTCCGGCTTCCCGCTGGACCAGAACCTCTACCAGGCGGTCAAGGGCATGTCGGCCGCGGCGAAGGTCGTGAAGCCGGGAGGTGTGATCGTGTGCGCGGCCGAGTGCCGGGACGGATTCCCGGACCACGGTTCCTACCGCGAGGTGCTCACGTCGGCACCGTCGCCCGAGGCCCTGCTCGAACGCATCGCCGCACGTGACCACACCGTCCCTGACCAGTGGCAGGTGCAGGTCCAGGCAGCGGTCCAGGCGAAGGCCCGGGTCGTCGTGCACACGTCGTACCTCTCGGCTGACGATCTGCGCGCCGCCCACCTGGACCACACGGCCGACGTCGAGAAGACGGTCGAGGAGGCGTTGGACGCCGCGGGTGAAGCGGCGCGGGTCTGTGTCCTTCCGGAGGGACCGCAGACCATTCCGTACCTCGTTGACTGACTGGTTGGCTGACAGGTTTCCTGGCTGGCTGGCTGGCTGGCTGGCTGGCTGGCTGGCTGGTGCGTTCCGTCGCTGCCAGGTTTTGTCCACAGGACCCAGATCGGCGGTCTTTTCCACACCCGAACGCCGCCGCGGCCCGCAGGTGATCGTGCTCCGCCATCGTGGTGAGCACAGTTCACGAGAAGGGTCAGACATGAACGAGACGATGATCAGCATTGCCGGCAACGTCGCGACCGAGATCCGGTTCCTGCGTTCCGATCGAGGCACTCCGCTCGCGTCGTTCCGGCTTGCGTCGACTTCGCGGCGATTCGACCGGAGTCAGGGGGGCTGGGTCGACGGTCGCACGACATACGTGACTGTCGTGTGCTGGCGCGCTCTCGCCGAAAACGTGGCGGCGAGCCTGCGCAAGGGAGAACCGGTCGTGGCCACCGGCCGCCTGCGGGTGGAGCCGTGGGAGCGCGACGACGGTCGCAGCGGAACGTCTGTCGAGATCGAGGCCCAGGTCGTCGGTCACGACCTGTCCCGGGGAACCTCGGCGTTCCGGCGCACCCGGCGCGAGCACGTGGACACGCCATCGGACGCCAAGGTCGCCGAACAGCTCGCGCGGAGCCTTGACTCGGTGCCGCTGAACGACGAAACCGACGCGTCGACCACGGCACCCGGTCCAGGTTCGACCACGGCACCGCGCTCGGCAACTGGGCAGGCGACGCCTCAGTCCAGCCCGGGTTCGGAAGCAACCACAAACCAAGACGTCGGCGCCCCCAGCGCCGAAGCGGCTGCGCTGCCCACGCAACCGCGCAGCGGCGGTCGAGCCTCTCGGGCCGCCGCCGCGTCCTCGGCAGGCGCCGACCAGCGGGCCGCCTGAGTGGCGGCCCGTCCGAGATAGGCGGTTTGTGACCGTCTCATCTCGACAGCTGCCGGGCGGCAGCCCGCCCGCCTGACGGTGTGCCCTGCCAGCCCCCCGCCGGTGGCGGGCACGGGACGCCGCCCGGCAGCGCCGGTCTCGACGCGATGTTGCAGGATAGGTATCTGTCTGGTTCTCCCCCCGATCTCTCCAAGGTGAATGCCACGTGCCCGAGTTCATCTACACGATGCGCGGCGTCCGCAAGTCGCTCGGTGACAAGGTCGTCCTCGACAACGTCACCCTCTCGTTCCTCCCCGGAGCGAAGATCGGCGTCGTCGGCCCGAACGGCACGGGCAAGTCGACCCTGCTCAAGATCATGGCCGGCATGGAGCAGCCCTCCAACGGTGACGTGATGTTGGCGGCCGACGCGACTGTCGGAATGCTCCAGCAGGAGCCGCCGCTGACCGAGGACAAGAACGTCCTGGAGAACGTCCAGGAAGGCGTGGCCGACACGAAGGCGATGCTCGACCGGTTCAACGAGATCTCTGCCGAACTCGCCGATCCGGACGCCGACTACGACGCGCTCCTCGCCGAGATGGGGGAGTTGCAGACCCAGCTCGACCACCGGGACGCCTGGGACCTCGACTCGCGCCTCGAGATGGCGATGGATGCTCTCCGATGCCCGCCGGGGGACGCTGACGTCACCCCGCTCTCCGGTGGTGAGCGGCGGCGGGTCGCGCTCTGCAAGCTGCTGCTGTCCCAACCCGACCTGTTGCTGCTCGACGAGCCGACCAACCACCTCGACGCCGAGAGCGTCCAGTGGCTCGAGCAGCACCTTGCTGCGTATCCCGGCACGGTCCTCGCCGTCACGCACGACCGGTACTTCCTCGACAACGTGGCGGGTTGGATCCTCGAGCTCGACCGCGGCAAGACCTTCCCCTACGAAGGCAACTACTCGACCTATCTCCAGACCAAGCAGGAGCGGCTCACTGTCGAGGGTCGCAAGGACGCCAAGCGCAAGCGGATCCTCGAGCAGGAGCTCGAATGGGTCCGGTCCAACCCGAAGGCGCGCCAGGCCAAGAACAAGGCCCGGCTGCAGCGTTACGAAGAGCTCGCGACCGAGGCGGAGCGAGCCAAGAAGATCGACTTCGAGGAGATCCAGATCCCTCCAGGCCCCCGTCTGGGCAACCTGGTGCTCGACGCGACCGGCCTGACGAAGGGCTTCGGCGACCGGGTCCTCATCGAGGATCTGTCCTTCTCGCTGCCGAGAGCGGGCATCATCGGCGTGATCGGCCCGAACGGGGTGGGCAAGACCACCCTGTTCAAGATGATCGTGGGCGAAGAGAAGCCTGACGCCGGAGAGTTGCGGGTGGGGGACACGGTCAGCCTGTCCTACGTCGACCAGAGCCGAGGACGTATCCCCGCGGAGAAGACGGTCTGGGAGGCCGTCTCAGACGGCCTGGACTGGATCAGGGTCGCAAGCTTCGAGATGCCGAGCCGGGCGTACGTCGCGTCGTTCGGGTTCAAGGGTCCCGACCAGCAGAAGCGCGCGGGAATCCTCTCAGGCGGGGAGCGCAACCGACTCAACCTCGCGCTGACGTTGAAGCAGGGCGGCAACCTGTTGCTCCTCGACGAGCCCACCAACGACCTCGATGTCGAAACCCTCCAGTCGCTGGAAAATGCTCTGCTGGAGTTTCCTGGCTGTGCCGTCGTCACGTCACACGACCGGTGGTTCCTCGACCGGGTGGCGACCCACATCCTGGCCTGGGAGGGCGCCGACGAGAACCCGGCGAAGTGGTTCTGGTTCGAAGGAAACTTCGCCGACTACGAAGCCAACAAGATCGAGCGACTCGGACCCGAGGCGGCGCGGCCGCACCGGGTGACCTACCGCCGCCTCACCCGCGACTGAGTTGGCCTAGGTCCCGCGCGACTCGGCACCGCGCGACTCGGCACCGCGCGACTCGGCACCGCGCGTCGGGGTGTTGTGCGATGAGGTGGACTGACCGCCGCGGCTGATGACCGACTCGAAGGCGCGACCGATCGCCTCGAAGTCGGCGTCGCTCACGAGATCGACGAACCCGTCACGCACGCCGGCCACATGGATCGGGGCGGCCTCGACGAGCCTGTCGTAACCCGTGTCGGTCAGTTTGGCGAGCACGCCGCGCCGGTCCGACGGGCACGAGTGGCGCTCGACGAGACCGGCAGTCTCCATCCGGGAGACGGTGTGGGTGAGCCGGCTACGGGAGTGGTGGACCGACTCGGCCAGTTCCGCCATTCGCAGCGTCCGGTCCGGCGCCTCTGACAGGCGGACCAGGATCTCGTACTCGGGCAGCGACAGGCCGAGCCCAGCCAGGTCCTGGTCAAGCCGCTCCATGAGGTGGGCCGCCCCCAACAGGTAGGTACGCCAGATCCGCTGCTGTGAGGCCGTGAGCCACCGAGGCGTCGTCATGCCCACCAGCGTAGCGCCATGGTTGACGATTCAACGAACGTCCGCTAGGGTCGGACCCAATGTAGTTGAAGATTCAATAGGGATCGCCTGAAGGAGACCTCGCAACCATGACAATTGCCACGACGTCCGCGCTCGTCGCCGGGACCTGGGCCATCGATCCGGCACACTCCGAGGTCGGCTTCACGGTCCGTCACCTGATGACGAAGGTGCGTGGATCCTTCCGTGAGTTCGACGGGACGATCGAGGTCGCCGAGGACCCGGCCGCGTCCAAGGCGACGGTGTCGATTCAGCTCGCCTCGATCGACACCGGCACCAAGCAACGGGATGATCATGTGCGGTCCGGAGACTTTCTCGACATCGACAACCACCCCGTGATGACCTTCGTCTCGACGGGGATCAAGCCCGACGGCGACGGCTTTGTCCTGACCGGCGACCTCACCGTCAAGGGGGTCACCAGGTCGGTCGATCTCTCCGCCGAGTTCCTCGGCGTCGAGGAGGACGCCTACGGCAACACGCGTGCCGGGTTCGATGCGACCACCACCATCGACCGCAAGGCGTTCGGCGTGGACACGAACGTGCCTCTCGGCGGCGAGAAGCTCCTCATCGGCGACCAGGTGTCGGTCCAGTTGTCCGTCCAGGCCGTCCTGCAGAAGTAGGACCACGGGCGCCGTCCTGCAGAGTAGGACATCGGGCAGGTCAAGCGACGCCAGGGAGCTGTCGCGCGTCCGCACCGAGACCCTGCGATCCCCCCACGAGCGGTCATCGCCAGGCCTGAGAGGATCGCGGGGTGGCGCCCTTCGTGTTCCAGTGCCCGCTGCGCTGGTCAGACATGGATTCGTACGGTCATGTCAACAACGTCGAATTCTTGCGCCTGCTGGAGGAAGCACGGGTCGCGTTGTTCTTCGACGGCGCCCGGCAGGCGGGCGTGAAGAGCTTCGAGGGCGAACTCGTCGTCGTACGCCATGAGATCGACTACAAGCGTCCCCTGGTCTACCGGCCGGAGCCGATCACCGTCGAAACCTGGGTCACCACGATCCGCTCCTCGTCGTTCACGATCGACTATGAGGTGAGCGACGAGGCGACGCGCTACGCCTCGGCGCGAAGTGTGCTGGCGGCCTACGACGCCGAGCTCGACCGGCCACGCCGGCTGAGCCCGGAGGAGCTTTCGTGGCTGGAGCGGTACCGCGGCGACGAGTGACGGCCAGGCGTGTTACCCGAGCTGGCGCCACAGTGCGCGGACGAACTGCACGCGCATGCCAACTCGTTCCATCGCGCGATGACTCGTCGAGAGGTAGTCGGCGCCACTGCAGACGAACTCGACACCGGCCGCGTGCGCGTCCGCGATCCGGCGTCGGAGCAGCGCGGTCTGCAAGCCGCGGCGCCGGAATGCCGGATCGGTCGCCGCGTCGGCACAGTAACCCACTTTGTCGTGCAGGAAGAGGATGCCTGCCGCCGCCGGCCGGCCATCCACCCGCGCAAGGTAGAGCTGCCACCCGGGAAGGCCCAGCCAAGGCTGTACGTTCGCCTTGAACCCGGCTCTCTCCGGGATCTGCCAGCCGGCCGTGTAGGCGTCGAGGAAGGCATCGAACTGCTCGGCCGTCGTGACCCGCTCGACGGCGGCAGCAGCGTCCGCCGCATCCGCGTCGCCACCCAGCGGTTCAGGCTCGCGGATGAGCGAGGTGTGGAAGCCTGCTTGGAAGTATCCGAGGCGGCTGAGCTCCCGGCCGAGCTCCTTGTCGTAGGTGCCCGGGACCAGCTCGAACTGCGTCTGGATGCCCGCGGAGCGATACCACTCGGCCAGCGGCGCGACGTGCCGTTCGAGTCCAGAGCGCAGTCCGGTCACGGCATTGAACCCAGGGATGTGCCGGGCCATCATCGCCACCACCCCGTCGTCGACGTGGCGGTAGGCGACCCCGATCGGATTGCCAGGCAGGCGTTCCAAGATCCGCAGCCTGGCAAGGGTGTAGGCGGTCTCGACGATGATCGTCTGCCGGATCAGGTCGAGTGAGGGCAGGAGCACGCCGCGCCCTGCGGTCATCGGCTGGGGCGGGCCTTGCGCTTGACGTTGACGCCACCCCAGAACGCCAGTCCGGTGACGCGGACAACCGGCCGGCTGGTTCGCGGCGCAACGGTTCCGCCGGTGGCGTGGCCCCTGTCCGCGTTCTCCGCGCCGTCCTGACCAGGCTCCGCGTGGCTGTGGCTGCCGTGGCTGGCGGCGCCCACGTGGCTGCCGTGGCCGGTGTGGGGGAGTGCGGGGCGCCGATCGTCCTCCGAGCCCCCGGAGTCGGGTTCGACCACGTCGCTGCTGTCGTCGAAGCCGCCCATGATCCCGACACCGTCGACGATGACGTCGACGTCCTCCGGCACGATCACTTCGATGCCACCCATGATCGCGAACGCTCGGATGGTCACCTCGGGCTGGGTGAAGCGGGCGTTCCGCAGGTCGAGGTTGACCCCGCCCCAGAAGGCGACGGCGGTGTGTGCGTGGGGGACCACCCAGGATCCACGGCGGTTGACCCCGGACATGAAGGCGATCGACACCGCCTGCCCCGGCAGGGTGCCGCGGTAGGCAGGCGCCGCCGCTGGTTCCGGGCGTGCGGCCAACCCGGTCGCCGGGTCGACGGCAGGAAGATCATGGGTGAACCGGTCCAGCTCGGCGTAGGTCCGAGCGGCGTAGACCCCCTCGAGACGTTGGTCCAGCTCATCAAGGGTGAGCCGGCCGTCGCCCGCCGCGTCACGCAGTCGCTCGGCCACCTGGTGCCGGTCGGCGTCCGAGGCGCGCACATCACGCGGGCCGTTCGGCTCCGTGGGCTCGACGTGCCCCGCCGAGGCAGTCGGCTCGACCCGTCCCTTCGGGTCGGTTGGCTCAGGCAGCTGTGTCACGGCGACAGCTTAGAGCGCTGGGGCGAGTCGGCAACGCTTACCGCCCGACCGGGCTCCATGGTCGACGGTGGCGCCTCGGGACGTGCTGCTGGCGAGTGGGCCGGTCCTGGTCGGCTCCGGCGCTCCACCTTGCGAGGGGACTTGATTGGGTCTAGTTTGCCGAGAAAGCGCTTACCAGGCGGAGCGTCGCGGGACGGCGTGAGAGTCGCACACCCACGCGATGACCGGCACGACGGCGACCCGAGCGGTTGCCGGAAGGAGTTCGGATGACCACGCAGGATTCCTCGAAGGCACCGACAGCTGCGACGGTTCAGGCCGGTGGGAGCGAGCGGGCGAGGTACGCCGTGGTCGGCTTGGGTTCCAGGTCCCGGATGTTTACGACCGCGCTGCTCACCGAGTATCACGAGAGCGGTCAGCTGGTTGCGCTGTGCGATCCCAACCAGACCCGGATGGGCTATTACAACAAGAAGTTCGCCGACTCCTACGGCATCGCCCCGATTCCGACGTACGCACCGGACGAGTTCGTCCGCATGCTCGACGAGGAGCGGGTCGACACCGTGATCGTCACGTCGGTCGACCGTACGCACGACCACTACATCGTCACGGCGATGGAGAATGGCCGTGATGTCATCTCCGAGAAGCCGCTGACGACCGACGCGGACAAGTGTCAACGCATCCTTGACACCCAGCACCGGACCGGCCAGAAACTCACCGTCTCGTTCAACTACCGTTACGCGCCGCGCAACTCCGCGGTCAAGGACCTCCTCCAGTCCGGGGCGATCGGTGACGTTCAGTCGGTGCACTTCGAGTGGCTGCTCGACACCCGGCACGGCGCCGACTACTTCCGCAGGTGGCACCGCGACAAGCGCAACTCCGGCGGCCTGATGATCCACAAGGCAAGCCACCACTTCGACCTGGTGAACTGGTGGCTCGGCACAGTGCCGGAAACGGTGTTCGGATTCGGCGACCTCCGCTTCTACGGCCGCGACAACGCCGAACGCCGCGGCGAGGTCGTCCGGAGCTATCGCAGCCACGGCAGCCCCGACGGCGAGAAGAATCCCTGGGCGATCAGTCTCGCCGACGACCCGACCCTGCGCGCGCTCTATCTCGACGCCGAGCACGAGGACGGCTACCTGCGCGACCGCAACGTGTTCGCCGACGGCATCAGCATCGAGGACGACATGTCGGTGCTCGTCCGCTACGCGACGGGCGCGACGATGACCTACCACCTCACGGCGTACTCCCCGTGGGAGGGCTATCGCGTCATGTTCAACGGTACGAAAGGGCGCCTCGAGCTCAACGTCGAGGAACGTTCGTACGTCAGTGGAACGGCGCAGGATCCGAACAAGCCTGGCGCGGGTGCGGCGAAGAAGGCGCCGCCCATCGACCGTGCGCAGCTGATGATCCGTCCGTTGTGGGATGTGCCCCAGCCGGTCGAGGTCGAAGAGGGCGCCGGCGGTCACGGTGGTGGTGACCGGCGCCTGCTCAACGACCTGTTCGGTGAGGTCAAGGAGGCCGACCCGCTCGGCCGTGCCGCGACCCACGTCGACGGTGCGTACGCGATGCTGGTCGGCGCGGCGGCGAACCGTTCCTTCGCGAGCGGCCTGCCGGTGCGGATCCGCGATCTCGTCGACTTCCCCGGCGGACGCTGACCGCAAGGCGGGCGCCAGGCTGTTGTGAGTGGCAGGGCGCGGCGACGGGAGTGGGGTCAGCCGGTGGCCACGACTTCGTACCGCTCGCCTGTCCGGGCTTGCATCGTCACCAGAGTGCCACTGCGGTGATGGTCGACGAGATCGCCGGTCGCGCACTGGATGAGAACGTAGCGACCGTTGGCAAAAAGCGTGCTCACCAGCCGCAGCTTGACGTCCCGGCCGGGGGAGGAGAAGTGGATGCGGGTAGGTAGTCCGCCCGCCCACGCGATGTCCACGATGACGCCTCCGCGGCCACGCAGGCCGGTGACGGTGCCCTGGCGCCAACTGGAGGGCAGTGCGGGGAGGATGTGGAGCGTCGCTCGGTTCTCGCCGTCCCACCGGCTCTGGAGCAGCATCTCCGCCATCCCGGCTGTCGCGCCGAAGTTCCCGTCGATCTGGAACGGTGGGTGCGTGTCCCAGAGGTTGGAGAGCGTGGAGTGCCGCAGAAGCTCGCGCAGCATCCGGTGCGCGTGGTCACCGTCGTGTAGTCGCGCCCAGAAGTTGATCTTCCACGCCTTGCTCCACCCGGTGCCGCCGTCGCCGCGCGCCCGCAAGGTCGCCATGGCAGCCTGGGCCAGCTCCGGAGTCTTGCTGGGCGAGATCCGTCCGCCAGGGTGGAGTGCGTAGAGGTGCGAGACGTGCCGATGGTCGTCAGTCGCGTCGTCGACGTCTGCTTTCCACTCCTGCAGTTGCCCCCAGCCACCGATCCGGAGTCCGGGGTCGAGTCCCCGCAGTGCGGTGGCGAGCCGCCGGCGAAACGCCGGATCCTCACCGAGGACCTCGCTCGCCGCAATCGTGTGTGCGAAGAGGTCTGCCACCACCTGCTGCGCCATGGAGGCCCCCGCCGTCACCGGTCCGTGCTCGGGTGAGTAGCTCGGCGAGACGACCAGCAGGCCGTCATTGACGTCGGGTACGAGGAAGTCGAGCCAGAACAGTGCCGCCTCGGCCATGATCGGAAATGCCTTCGTACGAAGGAAATCCACCTCACCGCCGAACTCGTAGTGTTCCCACAGGTGCCGGCACAGCCATGCTGCCGCCTCGGGAAACCAGAACGACGTCGGGTGGTCGCGTACGCCGGCGAACCCCCAGACATTGGTCTGGTTGCCGACGATCCAGCCGCTGGCTCCGTCGAGTTGCTTCGCGGCGTCGCGACCGGCTGGTCTCAACGCATCGATGAAGTCGACGAGCGGGGTGACGGACTCGGCCAGGTTGGTGGCTTCGGCGGGCCAGTAGTTCATCTGCAGGTTGATGTTGACGTGATAGTCACTCGACCATGGCGGTGTCGGTGACGCGTTCCACACGCCTTGCAGGTTGGCGGGCAGCGAACCGGGTCGCGACGAGGCAAGGAGCAGGTAGCGCCCGTACTGGAAGAACAACGATTCCAGCGCACGAGAGTCCGGGCCAGTCCCGTCGTAGCCAGCGAGCAGTTCGTCGGTGGGAACCGTCGTGTGTGGGGGCGCCCCGATGTCCAGACGCACCCGCCCGAACTGCCCGGCGTAGTCGGTGACATGGCCCGTACGCAGAGCCGAGTACGGTTGCGCCGCGGCGGCGTTGATCCGGCGCGAAACCTTGCGATGGGGCTTCTTCCCACGGTAGCTGGGATAGCGTTCGGCATAGTCGGTTCCCAGGCAGAGCAGCAGCGTCGCGGCCCGGGCCTCCCTGACTGTCACCGAGTCTTCGCCGTCGAGCAGGGAACCGTCCTCGGCCACGACGAGAAGCTGACCTTCGTAGCGCAGTCCGTTGTCGGGAAGGGATCCCCGGATCGTGATCCGGCCGTCGTTGACGTGCACCCGTGCGTGGGGATTCGGGGACTCGAAACGCACGGTCAGCGACAGTTTTCCGGCCTGGCTCGCTTCCAGCCGGGAAGCGATGACGCCATCCGGGTAGCTCGCGAGGTGCTCACGCGAGTAGTGGATGCCGTCGATGTCGTAGTCCACCCGGGCGATCGCGGTGGTGAGATCGAGACTGCGCCGGTAGTTGTCGGCGCTGACGCCCGCGTCGTGCACGTCGATGTACACGTCACCGAACGGTTGGTACGCACCGAACGCCCAGTCCCGCTGGCCAAGCTTCTCCGCCAGCCAGGCGGGTTCGGCGCTGCCGTGGGCGGCCAGGTGGTCGCGCACCTCCTGCAGCGCGCCCGCTCGCTGCCGTTCCCAGAGGCCGTACGCATAGGGGTGGCCGTCCTCCACAGCGCCAGGACCGCCTGTCCACAAGGTCTTCTCGTTCAGCTGGAGATGTTCGGTGGCGACTCCGCCGAACGCCATGGCACCCAGCCGCCCGTTGCCGATCGGAAGTGCCTCGCTTTCCCAGTCGGTCGCGGGTTGGAGGTACCAGAGGGTGAGGGCATGGGGAAACGAGGTGGCAGTGTCTTCAGCCATCGATCGGATGGACGTGATGACGAGCCTCCTGACGGTGGTCGGGATGTGGCTCGGACTGGCCTTCGATCGTACATCTGATGTTTTCGGCTCGTCAGAGATTTGATCTTTCCGCCAGCTCTGCCGCTGTCCGCCGGCACACATGCGTCCGGTCGCTTCCCGGGCCGAACGTGTCGAGCCGGAAAGCGACCGGATGTGTGTGAGTTCAGTTGTCGTTCACGGTTTGGTTGCGTTGACCCGAGCCGAGGATCAGCCGAAGCAGTTCTCGACCGGGTCTCCGCCGTCCGCGCAGTTGGATGGCCGGTTCTTGGTGATCTCCGACTTTTCGTCGACCTCGGCCGTCCCGCCCTCCGTCCTCGCTGTGGTGCAGCGCGACGTTGCTGCCGACGACGGCAATGATGCCGCCGCCCGAGCCGTCTGGACTGGCGATGGAGTTCGCGTTGATCTTGCTGTCGTTGGCCGCCACTTCGCTGGCGAAGCTGAACAGTCCACCGCCAAAACCGCTCGACCGATTCTGGACCAGGCTGGTGTGCGTCAGGTACGTCGTGGAGAGGAAGGTGTCAAGGCCGGCACCGGCACCTGCACAAGCGCGGATTCGAGGTGCGCGTCGTCAGGTGGGGAGGGTCGACGCGGTGGGTTTCGATGATGTGGAATCGACGTTCGGGGTCGAGAAATTCCTGAACTACAACGACCCCGGGTCCCGTGTTCGGGAGCCGGCGGCCGTCGCTGGAATTCCGCGGTAAACCGGAAAGGACGGGCAGGAGTACGGCGAATGGATTCTGCCGGGTGGATACTCTGGCGACTTCCGGTGCTCAGGAAAGTGTCAGCCAGATCGTCGTGTCCGACGGGAGTTCGTCACCGGAGAGCGGGCCGCTTGACAGCAGGACCTTCTCGTGCGGCGGCAGGGCAACCGAATCCGTGCCGAAGTTGACCACACAGCAGAAACGGCCGGGCCGTTCGAACGCCAACAGGTCTTCGGCGAGATCGTTCCGCCACCGCAAGGTCGCATCTGCCAACCCTGGCAGCGATCTGCGCAGCGCCAGCGCCGTCCGGTAGAGCTCCAGAACCGACTCCGTGTCGCCGGTCTGTGCATCGACGCTGAGCGCCTTCCACTCAGCCGGCTGGGGGAGCCACGGCGCGGCCGAGCCGAACCCGAGCGCCGGGGCGTCACCCGTCCACGGCAACGGGACCCGGCAGCCGTCGCGGCCGCGTACTGTGCCACCGCTGCGGGTCCAGATCGGGTCCTGCAGGGTTCCGACCGGAAGGTCCTCCACCTCGGGCAGGCCCAGCTCGTCGCCCTGGTAGACGTACGCGCTGCCAGGCAGGGCAAGCATCAACAGTGCGGCGGCGCGGCCACGGCGGGTTCCCAGCGCGATGTCGGCGGGACCGTCGGCGGCGGTCCGCCGCCGCAGGAGGCCGCCCGCCCGGCCGTACCTCGTCACGTGCCGTGGTACGTCGTGGTTGGACATGACCCAGGTGGAAGGTGCGTCTACTGCGGCGAGGGTCTGGAGATTGTGGTCGATGGAGCGACGGAGGTCCGCGGCGTTCCACGCGCACTTGAGGAAGTCGAAGTTGAACGCCGTGTGCAACTCGTCCGGTCGCAGGTAGCGGGCCAGCCGGTCGCTCTCGGTGCGTACCCACGCTTCGGCGACGAAGACCCGGGAGCCTTCCGGGGTGTCGGCGTACGAGTCGGCGATTCGGCGCCACTCACGGTAGATCTCATGAACGCCGTCGCGGTCCCAGTGCGGGTGGTCTGCGATGTCGGGTTCAGCGAGGAGCTCTTCCTCGTCGAGGCCGATGTCGGGCAGGCCGGTGTGCTTGTCGAGCCCGTGGGCGACGTCGATCCGGAACCCGTCGACGCCACGGTCGAACCAGAAGCGCAGGATGTCGGCGAACTCGTCGCGTACCTCTGGATTGGTCCAGTTGAGGTCCGGTTGCTCGGAGGCGAACAGATGGAGGTACCAGTCGCCGGCCGCACCGGTGCGTTGCGCCTCGTCGTGCTCACTGTTAGGTACGCCGTCGTCGACCCGGGTCCAGGCGGGGCCGCCGAAGACCGAGCGCCAGTCGTTGGGAGGTTGTGCGCCGTCGGGTCCCTGGCCAGGACGGAACCAGTACCGCTCCCGGGCCGCCGAACCCGGTCCGGCTTCGACCGCCGCCACGAACCACGGGTGCTGGTCGGACGTGTGGTTGGGCACGATGTCGAGGATCACCCGCAGGCCGTGCGCGTGCGCCTCGGCGATCATCGCCTCGGCCTCGGCCAAGGTTCCGAACTCGGGTGCGATGCCCCGGAAGTCGGCCACGTCGTAGCCCCCGTCCGCCATCGGCGAGGCGTACCACGGGGTGATCCAGACCGCGTCGACCCCGAGGTTCGCGAGGTAGGGGAGTCGGGACCGGATCCCCGCGATGTCGCCGATGCCGTCGCCGTTGCCGTCGGCGAAGCTGCGGATGTAGATCTGGTAGATCACGGCGGTTCGCCACCATGCGGCGGGCGGTGTCGTGGTCATGACGGCCTCTCGGTGCGGTCGGGCTGCGGTCGATCAGCTCGGCTGGGCTGCGGTCGGTCAGCTCGGCTGGGCTGGCTCGTCGGCCGAGCGTCTCACGGTCTGGATTGGCTGGGTCTGGATGTGGCTGGTCTGGATGTGGCTGGGAACCAGATCAGCGCAGCAGGTTGGGGCGCTGGCCCGGCGCCGCAGGTCCGGGGTCGGCCGGACCAGCGTCGGTCGGACCGGTGTCGGTCGGTCCGGTGTCGGTCGGTCCGGTGTCGGTCGGTCCGGTGTTGACCAGGGAGTTGGCGGCCATGACGAGGTAGGCCCAGAGCTCCTTCTCGTACGCCGGATCGAGGGCGAGCTCGTCGACCGCCGCGCGCATGTGTGCGAGCCACCGGTCGCGGGCATCGTCGGTCACCGCGAAAGGGACGTGCCGCATGCGCAGCCTCGGATGGCCTCGCTGCTCGGAGTAGGTGCGCGGACCGCCCCAGTACTGCTCGAGGAACATCCGCAGGCGCTCCTCGGCCCCGGCGAGATCGGGCTCAGGGTAGAGCGGACGCAGGACAGGATCGTCCGCGACGCCTTCGTAGAAGCGCCGGACCAGGCGTACGAACGTCTCGTGGCCACCGATGGCGGCGTAGAAGGTGCCGGCGTACGCATCGGGTTCCGGGGCGTCCGCGCCGCCCGTGATCGGGATGCCGACGTCCGGATCCTGCCCGGCCTGGGGGTTCTGCGGTTGCTCGCTCATCGCCGTCCATTGTGACAACCGGGACCAAGTCAGTGAACACCGCTCCGGATACCTGGACGATGCACGGCAATTCGCCATGTTGCACGCCGAATGCGCCGCGCATCGCGGGGGATGATCGCGCGCACATGATCACGTCCGCCCCAGGACGCGGGCGGCATGGAGGTGGCAGGCGACTCCGGCGGCACCGGGCTCGGCGGCACCGGGCTCGGCGGCACCGGGCTCGGCGGCACCGGGCTCGGCGGCACCGGGCTCGGGAGGCGTCGTGGCGACGCTGGCGGTGGTGCCGGCTTCGATGATCTCCACAGGGGTACGCCGGCAGGACTCGGCTACGCCGGCGGCCTCCGCCGCGCCGGACGCGAGCTCCTGACACCGGGGATGGAACCTGCACCCGGCCGGGATCTGCGTCGCGTCGGGTGGTTCGCCGGCGAGGACGATCGGCGAGGCGATCGGCGAGTCCGGCAGTACCGACACCAGCGCACGCGTGTACGGATGCCGTGGATCGGAGAGGATCCGCTCGACCGGACCGGTCTCGACGATCCGCCCGAGGTACATCACGGCCAGCCGGTCGGCGATGCTCCACGCGAGCCCGAGGTCGTGGGTCACCACGAGCGCCGCCAGACCGAACTCCTCCCGCAGCCGCAGTAGCAGCGCCAGGATCTCGCCCCGGACGGACGCGTCGAGCGACGCCACCGGCTCGTCGGCGATGATCACCTTCGGCTCGAGGACCAGAGCACCCGCGATCACCACGCGCTGGCGCTGCCCACCGGACAGCTCATGGGGGTACGCCAGGAAGAACCGCTCCGGCGGGCGCAGTCCGCAGACTGCCAGCGCGTCGGCCACCCGGTCGCGTTCGTTGCCGGTGATCCCGTGGATGCGCAGCCCCTCGGCGACGGCCTCGTAGACGGTGTGTCGGGGGTTGAGCGCGCCCGTCGGGTCCTGCAGGACGAGTTGGACCGAACGCCGGTACGCCTTGAGAGCGCCGGTGCTGTAGGTCAGCGGTTGGCCGGCGTACGCGACCGTGCCGGCGGACGGGCGGACGAGGCCGAGCAGGGTCCGCGCCAGGGTCGTCTTGCCGCAGCCCGACTCGCCGGCGAGTGCCAGGACCTCACCGGGGGCGAGGTCGAGGTGGACGCCGTCGACGGCGCGGGCGGTCCGCCCACCACGGACGCGGAAGTCGACTCGCAGGTCACGCGCCGACAGGATCGGTTCGCTCATGCGGCGTTCCTTCCCTTTCCGCCTCGCTGCTTCGTGGGTGTTCGACCGGAGGCCAGCAAATCCTCGCCCTCGCGGGCCAGCCTCCAATGACCACGCTGAGCAGCCCTGTGGAGTCTGACCAGGCGTCCATGCCTGTGTCGGGTCCCGGTGGCATGCTCAGCGTGGTCATTCTCGGCACGGTCATGCTCAGCGTGGTCATTGTCCGGACCCGTGCGGCGAGCCCGACGACAACGGCGGCGCCCCGGCTGCGCGTACGCAGGCGGCGCGACGGTCACCGCCGTCGACCGGCCACAGACCTACGTCGGCCGTCGAGCACCCCGGCAGCACCACCGGGCACCGCGGATGGAACGGACACCCCGACGGGATCGCGGCCGGGTCGGGTGGATCGCCGCCCAGCCCGCGGGGGCGCCCACGCGAGCCCGGGTCACCAATGGTCGGAAACGCCGCCGCCAGCGCTCCCGCGTAGGGATGCGCCGGGGAGGTGAAGACCGACCGGGCGGGACCGACCTCCACGACTCGGCCCGCGTACATCACCGCGAGCCGCGCACAGGTGGACGACAGCACCGAGAGGTCGTGGCTGATCATGAGCAGACCGATCCCGCGCTCGGCGACGAGGCCGGCGATGAGGTCGAGCACCTGGGCCTGGATCATCACGTCCAGCGCCGTGGTCGCCTCGTCGGCGATGATCAGCCGCGGCGAGCAGGCGAGAGCCATCGCGATCATGACCCGCTGCCGCTGGCCCCCGGAGAGTTCGTGCGGGTAACTGGCCGCCCGCCACGTCGGCAGGCCCACCTGGGTGAGAAGGTCGGCCGCCCGCTGATGGGCCTGCGCCTCGGTGACCTTCTCGTGCAGCAGGATGGGCTCGGCGATCTGTCGACCGATCCGGTGGACGGGATTGAGCGCGTGCATCGCACCCTGGAAGACGATCGAGCTGCCGGCCCATCGCACGGCCCTGAGCTGTCCCCACGACATGGCGAGTACGTCGTCGCCATCGAGCAGCACCTGTCCGGTCACCGTCGTACCGGCGGGAAGGAGCCGGAGCAGCGCCAACGCGAGCGTCGACTTGCCACAGCCGGACTCGCCAGCGATGCCGAGCGTCTCACCGACGTCGAGGGTGAGGTCGACGCCACGCACGGCCGGTACGTCGCCACGGGTGCCGTGGTAGGTGACCGCGAGGTCGCAGACGTCGAGGAGCACCATCGCCAGCCCTCACCGCCCCCGCAGCCGCGGGTTGAAGACGGCCTCCAGCGCGCGCCCACACAGCGTGAAGCACAGGACGACCACCAGGATCGCGAGGCCGGGTGTCAGGAGATACCACCAGGCGCCGTAGGTGATCGCTCCGGAGGAGTTGGCCCGGCTCAACATGCCGCCCCACGAGATCCGCGACGGATCACCCAGCCCGAGGAACGCCAATGTCGCCTCGGCAAGGACCGCGCTCGCCACCTCGAGGGTGGTGCTGGCGAGAACGAGAGGCATCACGTTCGGGAGGACGTGCCGGGTCATCTGGTGCCAGTGACCCGCACCGAGGGCCCTGGCGCGTTCGAGGTACGGACGGGCTTCCACGGCGAGAGTCTGCGCCCGGATCAGCCGTGCCGTGCCGGCCCACGACGTGACGCCGATCGCGACGATGATCGTGGTGAGGCTCGGTCCGAGAACCGCGGCGAGGGCGATCGCGAGTACCAGCCGCGGCAGAACGATGAACCAGTCCGTGATCCGCATCAGCAACCCCGCGAACCACCCGCCGAAGTGCCCCGCCGCGATACCGACGAGGGTGCCGATGCCCATCGCCAGCAGAGTCGCCGTCACGCCGACCAGCAAGGAAATCCGGGCCCCCCACAGGATGAGGAGCAGAACTGACCGACCGGACTCGTCCGTACCGAGGAGGAAGCGTGCACTCGGTGCCTCCAGGCGTTCGCCGGTGACCTGGGTGACGTCGAGGCCGCTCTCGTCTGTGAGGAGCGGTGCCGCCAGCGCGAGCACGACGATGAGGACCATGCCGGTGAGCCCGGCGACGCCCACTCGCTGCCGCCGGTAGTCACGCCAGAACCGCGTCAAGGCCGCCTTGCGTCGCTCCCAGGCGACCGCGCGACCCGATGCCAGCCCGGCCGTGTCGGGTGCCCCGGTGGTGCTCATGCGTGCCGCACTCTCGGGTCGAGGAACCGGTAAACGAGGTCGGCTGCGGTGTTGGCGAGGATCACCGCGGTGGAGAAGAACAGGAACGTCCCCTGCAGGAGTGGCAGGTCGGGGATCTTCAACGCCTGGTAGGCCAGCAGTCCGAGACCCGGCCAACTGAACACCGTCTCGGTGAGGATCGCGCCGCCGACCACGCTCCCGAGTTGGAGGAACACCAGCGTCACCGTGGGCAGCAGCGCGTTGGGTACCGCGTGCCGGCTGCGTACCTGGGCGTCCCGCAGGCCCTTGGCGCGCGCCGTCGTGAGGTAGTCGTTGCCCATCTCGTCGAGGATCGACGACCGCATGACAAGGACGTACTGCGCGTAGATCACCGCCGTCATCGTGACGACTGGCAGGACGAGATGGTGCAGGGTGTCGAGCGTCTGCGGCCAGAACTCGTCAGGGGTACGCGGCGCGACCATGCCGTTGATCGGAAAGAGCCCGAGATAGCGCGCGAACACCATGATGACGAGCATCCCGAACCAGAACGTCGGCGCCGACCAGAGCGTGAGCGAGACCCCGACCTGCGTCTTGTCGAACCTGCTGCCCTGGCGCCAACCCGCCCGCGTCCCGATCCACAACCCGAGGGAGGCGGCCAGCACGAGCGCGGTGCCGGTGAGCAGGACGGTGGCGCCGAGGCGTTCGAGGATGAGGGTCGTGACCGGCTGCTGGTACTGGTAGGACTCGCCGAGGTCGCCGGTCACCACCCCCCGCAGGTAGGTGAGGAACTGCAGGCCGAGCGGATCGTCCAGGCCGAGCTTCTCCCGTAGCGCCGCGCGTTCGGCCGGCGTGGTGGGCACGTCGCGGGTCAGCGCGTCGACCGGGTCGCCGCCGAGGATCCGGAAGAGGAAGAACGCCGAGAACACCACCATGAGCAACGAGAGCGCGGCACCACCGAGTTTGCTCAGGAGGTAGCGGGCGAAGCCGCCTGCACCCGGGCGGGCCCCGGCACCCTCGTGGCCTGGGTCCCCGCCGGCCGCATCCGGTCCGCCGGTGGCCGCGTCCGCCGACCCCTTCGAGTCGGCGGACCGCGCCACCAGCGATGGATCCATCGCCATGAGTGGCCGGCTACTCCCGCTCGTCCGCGGTCTTGCGCCGGCGTACGACGACGAACCCGGCGGCCGCGGCGATCAGCACGACAGCGGCACCGCCACCGACGAAGAGCGCGACGCGCGAGCCGCCAGCATCCTCGGCCTCGATCGGCCTGGCCGACATGTACGCCCAGTTGCCCTGCTGGCCCGAGATCATGCCCCGCGTGGACGGCTGCTTGATGAACCCGGTCCAGCGGTCGCTGCGGTAGGCCTCGAGCGTGTCGGCATAGCGGAGAGTGATGACCGGGGCGTCGGTGTAGAGGATCCGCTGCATCTCCTTGACGATCGCCGCCCGCTTGGCGATGTCGCTCTCGGCCTTCTGCTGCTCGTGCAGCCTGTCGTAGGCCGGGTTGCAGTAGAAGGTGTCGGTGTCGCGCTGCGTCCCGCTCGCGTCGTCGGGTAGGACGCCGCACGTGTGCAGGCTGAGGATCGACGTCGGGTCGGGGCCGACCCCCCAGCCGGAGAAGATGATGTCGTACCGGCCGAGGTAGAGGTTGTCGTTGAGCTTGGTGAAGTCGGCGGCCTCGATCGTCACCTCGATCCCGATCTGCTTCCACCAACCCTTGAGAAACTCGGAGTCGGTCGCCTCTGACGGTGTGTCGGAATGGTTGTGCAGGCGGAACTTCAGCGGCTCGTCCGAGTCCGGCATGCGTCTGATCCCGTCGGACCCGCGTTCGTATCCCGCCTCGTCGAGGATCTGGTTGGCTTTGTCGATGTCGAACGTCACCTTGTCCGCGTCGCTCGGCTCGTAGTGGTAGGTGTCGAAGATCGGCGGGATGTAGCTGATGCCGGGCAGAGCCATGCCGTCATTGACCTTGGCGATCAGCTCGTCCTTGTTGGTGGCGTAGTGGATCGCCTGTCGGACCGCCTTGTCCTTTAGTGCGGGATGGCCGTCGCCGAACTCCTTGCCGTCCTTCGTACGCGCCCCCATGTTGAACGTGATGGCGCCGAACCGGCGGTTCGCCGCCCGGTTGAGGGTGATGCCGGCCTTGCCGTCGAGGGCTTTGTACGCGGCGGGCGTCAGGCCACTCACCACGTCGACCTCGCCGGCGATGAGCGCCTGCACGCTCGCGTCCGGCGTCTTGTAGTAGCGGAAGACCAGCTCGTCATAAGCCGGCGCGCCTGCCCAGTAATCCTTGTTGGCCTTCAGCCGGATGAACTGGTCGGTCTTGAACTCCACGACCTGGAAGGGTCCCGAGCCGGCCAGCGGGAAGTCGAAGTTCTTGAAGTCGCCGACCTTGCCCTCGTGCTTCTCCCAGATGTGCCGGGGGACGATGGCGTTGTCGAGCGCCAGCATCTGGTTGGTCGGGCGCTTGAGTCTGATGACCAGGGTGGTGTCGTTGGGGGCGTCGACGCTGGAGAAGTTCTCCACCAGGTCCGACGACGACGCGCGGGCGTCCTCGTCGGTCATCATCAGGTTGTAGGTGAACTCCGCGTCGCGCGCCGTCAGCGGAGTGCCGTCGGAGAACTTCACGCCCTTGCGGATCGTGTACGTCCACGTCAGGTGGTCCGCCGACTCCTCCCACTTGGTCGCGAGGCCTGGGACCGGATTGAAGTCCGTGGCACTCCAGTCGATCAGCGAGTCGTAGCTCAACCCCGCGACCGTGTAGCCGATCGCGAAGAACGACATGAACGGGTTGAACGTGTCGACCGACTGCGACGCCGCGACGACCAGCTGCGTGGGCTGCTCCTCCTCGGCGCGTGCGCTGGAGGGGAGGACGAGTGCCGTGACGCACGCGAACGCCGCCAGCAGGGCGGTCGCGTGACGCCATCGAGCCGTCGCGATGCGCATCAGACACTCCTCGGAACGGCGCTCGGGCCGAGCGCTCGGGTCAGGCGCTCCCAGGCGGGGCGCTCACGGGGGGAGAAACTTTCTACCGCTGATCACGCCTGGGCGGTAAGTGATCGCGATGCTGCCGTGGTCGCGGCGTCGCGGTCAAGTGATTGCGGGTCACGACCCGGTTGAGCTTGCGCTTCCGCGCCGTGGCGCTGAGGTGGGGGGATCTCTCGGCGCCAGGTGCGGTTCGGGTGAGGGTGCCCCTGTGGCAGGTGGGGTTTGCGTGAGGGTGGCCCCCCGCGCCACCGTCTCACCGACGGAGAGGTGCGGTGCTCTGTCGTACGACCAAGGTGGTGGCCAACTCCATCCGGCTCGGCTCCGATGCCCCGACCGCGATCTGGCGGACGAGCATCCGCATCGCTGCCGCAGCCATCGCGGCGAGCGGTTGCCGGACGGTGGTCAGGGGCGGGTCCAGCCACTGGGAGATCGGGATGTCATCGAAGCCGACGACGCTGAGGTCGTCGGGAATCCGGACCCCACGGGCATGGGCGGCCTGGTACGCCCCGATCGCCTGCTCGTCGTTGCCGGTGACGATGGCGGTGGGTGGGTGGGGGTGGTCGAGCACCCTGCCGGCGGCGGCCTGTCCCTCCTCGCGGGTGAAGAGTGCCGGTGTCACCAGGGCAGGGTCGACGGCGTGTCCGGCCGCCTCGATCGCGTACCGGAACCCGGCCAGTCGAGCGCGTGCCGACTCCACGACCGTCGGCCCGGAGATCGCGGCGATCCGGGAGTGACCGAGGTCGAGCAGGTGCCGCGTGGCGTCGAATCCGCCCTGCCAGTTCGTGACACCGACCGAGAGCGTCTCGGGTCCGCAGTCGCCCATGGGATCCACCGCGACGTGCGGGATGGCGGCGGCGCGCAGCCGGCGAAGGTCCGAGCGCCCGAGCTGCTTGACGACCGCGGCGATGCCGTCGCTGCCACGGCGCAGGATCCGGTCGATCCACGGCGTCCAGGGTTGTGCGTACGGAAGGATCGACACGGCGACACTGAAGTCCGCGGACTCAGCGGTCTCGACCGCCCCTCGCAGGATCTCCTCCGCCCACGGGGTCGCGAGATTGTCGATGGCGAGGTCGATGAGGCCGGTCGCCTGGCGGGTGCGGCTGCGGAGATAGCCGTGGTGACTGAGTAACTCCTCCACCCGTGCCCTCGTGAGGGCGGCCACGTCATGCCTGCCGTTCAGCACCTTGGACACGGTCGGCACGGAAACCCCCGCCTCGGCGGCGATGGCCGCGAGCGTGACTGTGCGAGGACCCGCGGATCCGGGCATCTGGCCTCCCGTCGAGTGGTCGGTCGACGCGGGCGGAGCGAAGGTTCGGACCAGCCTTCCGGGCTCGGCGGGACGGCCTGCCCTGGTCCTGGTCAACGGCGCCGACCGAAAGTCGGAACCGAAACTGCGAGCGGATTTTCGGTAAGGATAGCCAGCAGGGGGAACCGGTGGAAATCGCCACCAGGGTGCCACGGCAAGATGGCCTACGTACGACCGAACAACCATGCAGGAACCGACAGGAGGATCCATGGCCACCACGCGGACCGCGAACGCCCACTGGGAAGGTTCCCTGATCGAGGGAGCCGGTCGGGTCTCGCTCGACTCGTCCGGTCTCGGGACCTACGACGTCACCTGGCCAGCGCGTTCCGAGGCCCCGAATGGCAAGACCAGCCCCGAGGAACTGATCGCGGCCGCCCACTCGACGTGCTACTCGATGGCGCTCTCGCACGGTCTCGCCCAGGCTGGGACGCCGCCGCGCGTGGTCGACACGAAGGCCGACGTGACGTTCCAACCGGGGGAGGGCATCACCGGCATCCACCTGACGGTCCGGGCGGACATTCCTGGTCTTGACGCCGACGCCTTCGCCAAGGCCGCCCAGACGGCGAAGGAGAACTGCCCGGTCTCCAAAGCGCTCGCGGGTACGACGATCACCCTGGACGCCGCCCTGGTCTGAGCTGGACCGGCTCGGTCACCATGCGGAGTTGTCGGAGGCTCACCTGCTTCTGCGCGGCAGACCTCCGACAACTCGACGGGTCGGCCAGCCTCGAGAGGGCCGCCTGCTACGGAGCCGCCGTTCCGGTCGTTCCGGTCTGATGGTCGGGCCATACCGGGGCGGGTACCCGGATGTCCTCGGCGTCGAAGATGGCCTTGAGCCGCAGCCTGAGCTCGCGCAGGACCCCGAAGTGTTGGTTGGCCGCACACCGGCCGATGACGCGGAGTGTGATCGAGTTACCCGTCACGGCTTCGATGCCGACCACCTTCGGCACCTCGAGGATGTTGTCGCGGAACGCGTCGTCCTCGGCGATCGCCTGCGCCACGCCGTTGATCAGTTCCTCCACCTGGGGGATGTCCTCGTCGGGGGCCACCTCGACGTCGAGGAGCAGGCTCGACCAGCCCTGGCTGCGGTTGCCGATCCGGATGACCTCGCCGTTGCGAACGTGCCAGAGGACCCCGTCGAAGCCGCGCAGCCGCGTCACCCGGAGGCCGACACCCTCGACCGTGCCCACGGCTTCGCCCATGTCGATGATGTCCCCGACGCCGTACTGGTCCTCGAGCAGCATGAACACGCCCGAGATGACGTCCTTGACCAGGTTCTGGGCCCCGAAGCCGAGGGCCACGCCGACCACGCCGGCACTCGCGAGGACCGGGCCCAGGGGATAGCCGAGGATCTCCAGGATCATCAGCACGATGACGCTTGCGGTCACCACAGTCGTCACGCTCTTGAAGAGCGAGCCCAGCGCCTGGGCCCGCTGCGCACGGCGTTCGTGATAGAGCGTGGCGTTGGTGCTGAGGATCTTGGCCGCCCGCTCGCTCCCGAAGAAGTGCTTGGGCGGGGCGAGGCCAGCGGTCTTGGAGACCAACCGGTCGATCAGCCGATTGACGATCAGGCGGATGACGACGCCGAGGATCAGCAGGAAGGCGATCCGTGCCGGCACCTCGGCCTTGTCGGCGAACTGGCTCCAGGTCAGCGCATACACCACCCGGCTCATTGTGCAGGGGCCACGAGACCGTGCCGATCCGGGGCCCCGCGGGCAGGACATGCCGCATGTGACGCGGAGCCACGAGGCGGGTTGCGCGCGGGCCCGGGCCGAGCGCCCGCTGGTCGGTCCGGGTCGGTACGGTGGCACCCGTGATGAACAGTCAGATGAGGGTCAGGCGGCTCCTTTCGTCGGCAGTCGTGGTAAGCGGTGCCGGCACGTTCCTCCTCACGGGAGCGGCGACCGCCTTCGGGGCGACGGCCCAGGGGACCGCCGTGGCGATGACCCCGCTCGAGGTGATCGGCATCTTCGTCGGCATTCCCGTCGGGCTCTTCGTCATCATCACTCTGCTCGTCATGGCGCCCGGAATGATCCGCGGCGCGCGCCAGCAGCCTGGTCTCTCCTGGTCCGGCCGGCCGGAATGGTTCGGCGCCAACCCTGACGCCGGCGAACTCGCCGCGGGCACAGGTTCGACGTCCAGCGACCGTCCCGCGGTCGCGTCCGCGAGTGCATCGGAGGAGGAGTCCGGGCCGGCGCTCGAGGGATCACCCTCCACCGAGCGAGGTGGCGCCGGTGGCCAGTGGTGAGACGTTCAGCCCACGTGAGCGCGCCGAGGTCGAGCGTGCGGTACGCATCGCGGGCGAGCTCTCAGGGCTGACCTTCTCCACCTACGTCGGCCATGTCGACGGCGATCTGCGATCCTTCGCCGCCCAGGCGCACGCCGCGCTCCCGGACCCGGCGCGCTCTGTCATGATCCTGGTCGACCCCACCGCCCGGCGGATGGAGATCCTGACGGGGCGGGATGCCGGTCGGGTGTTGTCCGACGATGCCTGCCGGCTCGTCGTCCTGGCCATGCAGTCGGCGTTCGCTGTCGGCGATCTCGTGGGCGGGATCGTCACCGGGCTGCAGCAGCTTGGTGAGCACGCCCGGCGTCCCAGGACCGCCCATCTCGACGAGTCCTAGGGTCCGCCGACAGATCGCCACAATGGAGTGAGCGCGCGAGCGAGGGTGGGTGGTCCCGTCCACGCGGGCGCCAGGTGATTGTCCACGCGACCGAGCGACCGAACAGGTGAGCGCCGTGCAGACAGAACCGCTACCAGCAGCTCTCGAACCGCTCCCCGTTGGCTACCGCGCACTCTTCAGTCGCCTCCTCGCCGTCGTACGGGAGGACGAGCGATTCCGTGCTTTCTGGCTCTCGGGTTCGTTGGCGCGCGGCGTGGCCGACGCCGGGTCAGACCTGGACGTGATCATTGCGGTACGCGACGACGACTTCGAGGCGTACGCAGAGAGCTGGCGCGACTGGCTCGCCACCATCACACCGGTTCTACTCGCTCGACAGATCCCGGACATGCCGGGAAGCTTCTACTCGCTGACCACCGACTGCCTGCGACTCGACGTGGTGGTCGAGCCGGTCAGTCGACTCGCGACGACGCCGTTTCGCCGGCGGGTCGTGGTCGTCGACCACGATGGCCTCGACGCTCAGGTGCCGCCGCCGGTCGACCGGGCGGGACCTGATCTGGAGCGGATGGCCTTCCTGGTCGAGGAGTTCTACCGGACGATGGCGAACTTTCCGCCGGCCGTCGTCGCCCGCGAGGACTGGCTGCTCGGGATCATGGGTGTCCAGAGCCACCGGCAGATGCTCTACGAACTGTTCGTCCAGGCCAACCAGCCGCTGCCTCCCATGGGGGTCAAGCAGTGGAGTTCGAAGTTGACGCCGGAGCAGCGGTCGGTGCTCGAGGACCTTCCGCCGCTCGACGTCGTTCCGGGTGTCCTGATCGAGGCGATGCGGGCCACTGCCGACGCGTGGCAGACAGCGGGCAGGGCGACCCTCGAAGCGGCGGGCGTTGCCTGGCCGGCAGAGCTGGCCGCCGCGACCCGGGCCTACTTCGATGCCGAGATCTCCCGCTGGGTCTGAACGGAGGCGCGGGCCTGGCCTCGTTCGACGCGGAGGTCGCCCGGCCAGGCACCTGCCCGTGGTCAGCCTTCGGCGTCGCGGGCCTGCGCACGCAGCGCGCGTTGCAGATCGGCGATCCCTTCGCCGACCAGTCGGCGTACCGCCGGCACCGGTTGGGTGTTGTCAACCCAGGCTTGCACCTTGTCCACCGTCTCCTGGGTGGCCAGCAGGCGGGGGAACAGTCCGACGAGCACCGCCTGGGCCATCTCGTTGGCCTTGCGTTCCCAGACCGCACCTGCCGCGTCGAGGTAGGTGTCGACGTACCCCGCGAGCAGGTCCTCCTGTCCCGGCTGCCAGAACCCCCGGATCGTGTCGAACTGGGTCTGGTTGGGGATGTCGTCGCGCTCGACCGCGTCGCGCCAGGCGTCCGCCTTGGCAGCGGCGTCGGGCCGCGCCGCCCGGGCGTGTGCGGCCGCCTCCTGACCCTTGCTCGTACGGTCCCGCTCCAGTTCCTCGGTGATCTCGGCCTCTCCGAAGACGCCAAGTCGGGCGAGGCTCTGCACAAGACGCCAACGTAGCTCGGCGTCGACTGCCAGGCCGTCGAGGACCTCCGAGCCGTCGAGCAGCCCAGCCAGGAAGTCGGCGTGCTCGGCAAGCGCGGCGCCGGCGAAGGTCCGGACCAACGCCAGCTGGTGGTCGCTACCAGGCTCGGCGGCCTTGACGAGCGGGAGCAGGCCGTCGGCCCAGGTCTTCCGTGCCTCGTTCCGGCGCACGGGCGCCGTGTAGACGTTGACCGCGGTGCCGGCAGTACGCAGCAGCAGCTGGACAACGTTGATGTCCGGTTCTGCCGCCACGCCGCCCAGCACCAGAGCGATGTAGTCGCGGGCCGGGATCTCGGCGTCACGGCACATGTCCCACGCGGCGGTCCAGGCGAGCGAGCGGGGCAGCGAGTCGGTGAACTCCCCGATGTGCCCGATCAGGGTGGCGAACGACCGGTCGTCGAGCCGGATCTTGGCGTACGTCAGGTCGTCGTCGTTCAGCAGGATCAGGTCAGGACGGGAGAGCCCCACCAGCTCGGGTACGTCGGTGTGCTCGCCGGTGACGTCCAGCTCGACCCGCGTACGCCGGACCAGGCCGGCATCGGTGCGGTCGTACAGGCCGATCGCGAGCCGGTGGGACCGAAGCGTCGGGTGCTCGGTCGCGGCCGACTGGACCACGCCGAACGACGTGAACCGCCCCTTGTCGTCGACGTCGAACGACGCCCGGAAGGTGTTGACCCCGGCGGTCTCGAGCCATTCCTTGCTCCATGCGACGAGGTCGCGACCGCTCGTCTCCTCCAGGCACACGCGCAGGTCGGCGAGAGTGGCGTTGCGCCATTCGTAGGCCTTGAAGTAGTGGCGCAGCCCTGCGAAGAACTCGTCCCGCCCCACCCAGGCGACAAGCTGCTTCAGCACGCTGGCGCCCTTGGCGTAGGTGATCCCGTCGAAGTTGACCTGGACGTCCTCGAGGTCGCCGATGACGGCCTGGATCGGGTGGGTCGACGGCAGCTGGTCCTGTCGGTAGGCCCAGGTCTTCTCGGTGTTGGCGAACGTCGTCCATGCGTGAGCCCAGCGGGTCGTCTCCGCCTGGCAGAGAGTGCTCGCGTAGGTGGCGAACGACTCGTTGAGCCACAGGTCGTCCCACCAGGCCATCGTGACGAGATCGCCGAACCACATGTGAGCCAGCTCGTGCAGGATCGTCGTGGCGCGCCCCTCGTAGGCGGCGTCGGTCATCCGACTGCGGAAGACGTACTCGTCGCGGATCGTCACGCAGCCGGCGTTCTCCATCGCACCCATGTTGTATTCGGGTACGAAGAGCTGGTCGTATTTCTCGAACGGATAGGCGTAGTCGAACTGCTCCTCGAAGAACGCGAACCCGCGCTTGGTGACGTCGAAGATCTCGTCCGCATCGAGGTACTCCGCCAGGGACTGCCGGCAGAAGACCGCCAGCGGGATCTCGTTTGCCAGACCGGCGTAGGAGTCCCGGACCACGTGGTAGGGCCCGGCGACGAGTGCGGTGATGTAGGTCGAGATCCTGGGCGTCGGCGCGAACTCCCAGACCGCGGTGGCGCTCTCCCGCGCCGGCAGCCGCCGGGGCTCCGGGCTGGGCGAGTTGGAGACGACCTGCCAGTCGGCCGGTGCGGTCACCGTGAGCGCGAAGGTGCCCTTGAGGTCGGGCTGTTCGAACGTCGCGTAGACCCGCCGCGCGTCGGGCACCTCGAACTGGGTGTAGAGGTACGGCAGCTTGTCTACCGGATCGAAGAACCTGTGCAGGCCCTCACCGGTGTTCATGTAGCTCGTGTCGGCCACTACCCGCAGCTCGTTGTCGGTGGCGAGGTCGTCGAGGGTGATCCGTGAGTCGGCGTAGGCCGTCGCGGGGTCGAGAGCGCGCCCGTTGAGGACGATCTCACGGACTCGGGGAGCGATGAGGTCGACGAATGTGCTCGCGCCGGGTTCGGTGCAGCTGAACCGGATCACGGTCGTCGAGGAGTACGTCGTGGCCCCCGGGTCGGGCGCCGACGACAGGTCCAGCTCGACGTCGTAGCTGTGGACCGACAGGAGACGGGCGCGGGTGGCGGCCTCGTCGCGGGTGAGGTTCGTGCCAGGCATGGCCCTCATCCTTCCACGCGCGGTGTCACCGTCGCGAAAGAGTTGCGCAGGCCGGTCAATTGGGGAATGTCGCACGTCGGCGGTGAAGTTGCCCATGATGGGTCGTCGGTTCCCGGCCGCTGTGTGCGTCCGGTGTCTGCCCGCGGTTGCTATGCCCGAAATGTGCGGAGAAGGTGTGGGCGAGGTACGGAGAGTACGCCGAGAAGGTGCCGAGGACGTGTCGAGGATTTCCTGAGGAGATGGAGTGAGCATGGGCGATGAACGAGAGACCGCCGACTTCTGGTTCGACCCGGCCTGCCCGTGGGCGTGGATCACCTCCCGATGGATGGTGGAGGTGGAGAAGGTACGTCCGGTGAAGACTCAGTGGCACGTCATGAGTCTCGCGGTCCTCAACTCCGGCCGAGACCTGTCCGAGGACTACAAGAAGGGCCTGGAGACCTCGTGGGGCGCGGTCCGGATCGCGATCGCGGCCGCGCAGCAGGCGGAGAAGGACGGCGAGGACCCGAGTGAGGTCCTCGGCAGGTACTACACCGAGATCGGCACCCGCTTCCACCACGAGAAGAAGCCCCGCGAGCGCGCCACGTTCGAGGAGGCGCTCGAGGCGGCCGGCCTGTCGACCGACCTCGTCGACGCGGCCAACACGAACGACTACGACGACGCCCTCCGCGAGAGCCACAAGGAGGGCATGGATCTTGTGGGATACGACGTGGGTACGCCGGTGATCCGGGTGGCCGGATCGGCGTTCTTCGGCCCGGTCGTGTCACCGATCCCGCGCGGTGAGGACGCCGGCAAGCTCTGGGACGGCGTACTCCTCGTCGCCGGTACGGACGGTTTCTTCGAGCTCAAGCGCAGCCGGACGCGAGGCCCGGTCTTCGACTGACCCGTCGCCTCTCCGGCGACTGCCCCGGGCGACCATCTGCGTGACCGTCGCCGGTGATCATGACGGTGATCATGTTCGTGATCATGAAGGAAACGGGCTCACATGGCCCGAAAACTTTCATGATCATGGACATGATCACGGAACCGCGTTGCCGATCACGGATCAACTCCGTAGACCATGAGCTCGGCGACGGATGTGGTGGCCGCCTTCGACGAGGTGAGGCAGTCCGACATCGACAGCAGGTCAGACTCCTGTTCCCCGTGATACTCGGGATTGCCGGTGCACTGGGTCTCGAGGACGACGAGGCGCACGTGGGTTGCCTGGTTGTCCGGTACGTCGAAGTCGCGGAAGGTCAGGTCCGGGGTCACCGGGCGCGGCCTTGTGCCGGGGAAGGCCGCATCCGGAGACGTGTAGATGCGCCGCCACCGGTCGTGCTGGTCGACGGCGCAGGGAGCGAGCAGCTGCTGGGTGCAGACCTCGATGGCGAACGAACGCAGCGCGGTGAACCGGTCATGGGTCATCGCGCTGACGCGGACCGCGCGCACCCATGCCGGGTCGCGCCCGGCCAGGTCGACGGCGACCGCGGCTCGGCCGTCGCCGCTCTCGTTCCCTGCGCTCCCGTCCCCCTCGCTTTCGCCCCCCTCGGCCCCGTCCGCGGCTGGAGCGCTGTCGTCGCCGACCCCGTCGAGGCGGCGGACGGATCGAAAGTCGCGGTCGATCCGGTCATCGCTGGTGATCGTCCAGGCGGTACCTTCGCGTTCGTCGATGACCGACTCCGCCCCGATGTCGGCCGGTGTACTCGTCACCTCCGCGCCGTTGCGGGCCGAGGCGAGGTTGGGGTGTAGGCGCAGCGACAGGTACCGCGTCCGGCCCGGGTACACCGTCACACTCGCCCGTCCCATGCCGAACCCTGGTGCTGACCAGGTGAGCGCGTAGCGTCCCGGCACCAACCGCACTTCACGATCGAGCCCGGTCGTGGGATCGGAGTCGGCGGCGGGGACCGCTTGGTGGACCGCCTGTCCCACAAAGACGCGCACCGGGACCGGCGTGCCGTACGGATGGCTGAAGGCGCCGACGACCAGCGTCGCGGCCCGGAGCTCGCCGCCGGACAGCGAGTCCGGGACCGTGAAGTCGGGTACCGCCGCGTGTCCGACGGACGGCGGCTGAGCCTCGGCCCCCAGACCGCGACGGGCGAACGCCCGCCACAGCTCGGTGGCGTTCGCGCCGTCGAAGCGCATCCGGTCGGCGGCGAGCAGTGCGTCGCGCGCGTCCAGCATCGACGCGTCGCTCTGCAGCAGCGGGAGCGAGTCGAACAGCAGCTGCACCCACCTCCGGTTCCCGGGGCACGCGGTCACCGGAACCGCACCATCTGCGCAGTGTCGCCCCAGATTCGCGCCCTCGGCCGTGGCTGCGTCGGCGTACTTCCGGATCAGGGCCGAACGGATGTCCCAGTTGACGGCGGCCCAGACGCTGGCGCGGTTCCTGACCAGCTCGGCCCCGCTCGGGTCGGCCCCGCTCGGGTCGGCCCCGCTCGGGTCGCCAGCGCCGGCGGTGTCGGCGTAGGTGAGAGGGCTCCTCCCAAGCCGGTGGTCGCGAACACCCCGGATCCTGTTGCCGGCGACGTAGGCACCAATCGCGGTCGGCGAGCTCCCATCGGGGCCGGTACGCGCGTACTCCCACAGGTACTCCGCCGCGAGCAGGTCCGACCACGCTTCCCCGATCGCCCGGCCCTCCGGGGTCGTGAGCCCGGCGTCCGGTCCACCGACCATCCGGTTCGTCACGGCGTGCGCGTACTCGTGGGCGACGATCGTCGGATCGAGCGCACCGTCGACGCATGGCCCGTACCACCGGGCCGCCACCGGTTGGAAGAGGTAGAGGTTGGTGATGGCCGGTATGCCGTCCTGCAGGGTGACCTGGTTGGCGTCATTGCGCCCGAGATAGGTGGGGTAGCCGCCGGTCAGGGCGCCGGCCTGGATGAAGCCGGTCTGGCGGTCGCGACCAAGCCCGCCACGCCCCTTGTTGTCCAGCTGCAGGTTGCCGACGTCCTCGGTGAAACCGAGCTGGTACGTCCAGTCGTGCAGTTCGTTGTGGAGGTGGAAGACGTTGGCGACCGCTGCTCCCACGTCGTTGCCACCGGGGCGGAGGCCGGAGATGTCACACCCGGAGCGGCGCCAGGCGTCAGTCCATCTCGTTGCCATCGTCGCCGGGTTGTCGGCGGCCCGTCCGGGGACCCTTCGGGCCAGCGGACTGGTCCAGGCGGGCGACGCCAGTGCGTTGTTGCTTTCGGCGTTTCCGCCGGTGAACCCCTTGGTGGCCGGACCGAGATCGTCGACGGTCATGATCCCCGACATCGAGGGTTGGAGGATGGCCTCCCACACCGGGTTCACCGGGGTACGCGCAAGGCGTACACCACAACCCGGCTGGCAGTCCGGTCCATAGGCGGACGTGACCGGCGCTCGCGGGTCGTCCCCCTCGAGCGCTTGGGAAACGCGGTCGTGCCGGAGCAGCAGGTCGCCGGTCACCGCGTCGACGAACGACGTAGAGGCCAGCGCGGTGCCGTCCTGGACGTCGACGACGTTGACCTCGTACGCCGGCCGGACGCCTTGCGAGGGAAGGCCAACAGCGACGAGCCGGGCCTGCTGGACCTGCGTGAATCCGGCGACCGTGAAGCTCGTCCAGTCCCGGTGGTCGTCGGCCGGGGCGACCGGGCCGACGGCGTTGGCAGCTACCGGTCGCCCGAGCGCGTCGGCCGCCAACAGCCACGCCTCGGTCGGGGTGAGCGAGGCGGCAACCGGCGGGGGCGCGCTGCCGAAGGCGGAGGAAGACACGTAGGTGATGTCCCGACCCACGACGCCGAGAGCGATCAGGCCACCGGCGCCGGCGGGCAGGGCGCCGAAGCTTTCCCGGAGCAGGACCACCTGCGGTCCGCTGGCGGGAACGCCGGACTGCGCGCCGGCAACGGCACCCGTCACGGCACCTGTGTCGGCGTCCGTCGCCGGATCTGTCCCCACACTAACGCCGGGGGACGAACGGAGGTTGGCGAGCGGCCCGGCGCGCACCAGTTCCAGTCGGCGCACCGCACCCGCGGACATCCGGAAGAGCAAGCGGTTGTCCCGGAGAAACCCGCGCGCGACCGCCACCGGTCCGCCCGCGCGGCTCGACGTGAACGCCGAACCGCGCGGCACCAGCGAGGCCGGCGTGCCGAACCGGGTCCACCGTACGTCGGCTCCGAGCGCCTCCACTCGGTCGAGCTGCCGCTCGGACGGTGCGACCCGACCCACGCGGTTGTCGAGGTCGGGGGCCGGGTCCGAGCGATCGAGCCCACCCACCTCGTCGGATCCTGACGGCCCACCCTCGGCCATCGCCGGTGGCGACACTCCGGCAAGGCCGATCGCGGCGACGAGCAACACTTCGCCCGCGACCACGGCAGGTTTCTGAACGACCCGCGCAACACTGCCGGGCAGTCGCATGACAGTCCTCCGTTGACCGAAGCCCACCCCGGTCGCGCCATTTGAGAATGCCCCATTAACCGGGTGCTTACGCAGAGAACGGGAAATTGCGAAAAAATTAACCGAGAGTAGCCAAATCAGGCTGGTCGGGACTGCGGCCGTGGGTGCGCCGGGCGCGCGGGCCCGCAGCGTGCGTACGCAGGCCGAATCCCAGGCCGGCCGCGACCATCGCCAGAACGGCCACTGTGCTCAGTGCGCCGGGAAGTCCGATCTGGTCGGCGAGAAACCCGATCACCGGCGGTCCTCCGAGCATGCCGACGTTGCCGATGGTCGACGCCAGTCCCACGCCGCGCGATCCGCCGATCGCACCGGCACGGGCCATCGCGATGGGGTACATGTTGGCGAGCCCCAGGCCGACCATGACCAGCCCGCCGAACGCAACGGCCAACCCGCCAGCCCATGCGGTCGCGAGGATCCCGGCGGCGGCGAGGACCGCGCCGCCGATCAGTACTTGTGCCTCACCGAACCACGCGATGAGCCATCCGCCGGTCAGCCGGCCGACGGCGATCGCGACCGAGTAGGCGCCGAAGCCGTACGCGGCGATTCCGGCCGGTGTGGCGAGGGCGTCGCGGAGGTGCAGGGCCGCCCAGTCGCCCACCGCGCCCTCGCCGTACGCCGTACACAGGGCGACGATCCCGAACAGGATCACGACGGTACGCAGGCCGGCCCGCTGCGCGGCAGGGCGTCCCGTGCTGACCGGCGCGGGTTCTGCCGCGCCCAGGGCTGGCACCGCACCGGCGGCGTGCGCCGTCGTGGCCTCGCGGTTCGGATCGGCCGCAGCGGACCGGAGCATGCGTCGTCCGGTCACCGCGACGACGAGAAGTCCACCGGCCGCCACCGCTCCGAGATGGCCGAGCGTGTCGAGGCGGTTGGCGAGGAGCCCACCTGCGACGGCTCCCACCAGTCCGCCGAGGCTCCACAGACCGTGCAACGCAGACATGATCGCCCGGCCGGTCGCACGTTCGACCTCCACCGCCGCGCTGTTGAGCGCGACCACCAGGACGCCGTAGATGGCCCCGAACGCAAGGAGGACGGCGCCGAGGTGGACCGGCGACCGCGCGAGCGCGGGGAGGATCAGCCCGCCGCAGGCCAGGGGAAAGGTCGCGACGATGAGGGCACGGGTGCCGAGGCGTACGCAGAGGCGGCCGCCGACGTACATCGACACCGCCGTACTGAACGTCATGCAGAGCAGCGCGAGTCCGAGTGCGGTGGCCGACGCACCCACCTGCTCCTTGATCTCGGGGACGCGGACGACCCAGCTCGCGAAGAGGACGCCGTCGGCGGCGAAGAGGACCGTGAGCGGGTATAGCCGGGTCACGGGCAGGTGGCTCGTCGCGGACGTTCCGGGCACGGGCGGGTCTCCTGACAGGGAGATGGTGGTCAGGCGGATGACTTCGCTGGCTGGCGTCGGGTGGTCAGGCGGGTGACTTCGCTGCCTGGGGTCGGGTGGTCGGGACGATGGCGAAGCGGAGGGCGAGGGCGAGGGAGCACCCGACGGCCGTGAGGACCACCACACTCGACAGGGCGGCCGGCAGTCCCGCGCGATCGGCGAGGAAGCCGATGACGGGCGCCTGGCTGAGCACGCCGAGGCCGGCGATCATCGAGACCCGGCTCACGCCACGGGGACCGCCGAGCAGCCCGCCACGCGAGATGGCGAGGGGATAGACGTTGGCCAGTCCGGCGCCGACCACGACATAGGCGCCGAACGCCAGTGGGAGCCCGCCGGGCAGCTGTCCCGCCCAGGCGGCGACCAGCATGCCAACGCCGGCGACGGCGAAGCCTCCGGCCAGGACGGTGGTGTCGCCGAGCCGGCGGATCAGGAACGCGCCCGCGAAACGCCCCGCCGCGATCGCGCCCGCATACGCCGCGTATCCGTATCCCGCGACGGCAGCTGATGCGCCCAGATCCTCGCGGAGGTGAAGTGCCGCCCAGTTGTTGTTGGCGTACTCGCTGAACGCCGTGCAGGCAGCAACCACGCCGAAGAGCAGCACGACCCACCGGACGGCGCGCCACTCCTTCCGACCGGTGCCAGTGTCGGTGCCAGTGTCGGTGCCAGTGTCGGTGCCAGTGTCTGTCGGGGTGGAGTCGCCGGCGTCGGTACCCGCGTCGGTACTCGTCGTCGTGCCCGGGACCCCACGATCCGGTTTTCCGGCGGACGAACGAACTGATCGGAGCAGGATCGTGCCGCACCAGATCGTGGCGAGCAGCCCGAGTGCCGCCGTGAGACCGAGGTGGACGGCGGGGGAGAGGTGCGCCGCCGCGTAGCCGCCGGTCGCGGCGCCGGCCAGGCCGCCGACGCTGAAGATGCCGTGCAGCCCTGGCATCAGCGGGTTGCCGCTGTCCATGGCGACCTCGACCGCGGTGCTGTTGAGCGCGATGTTGAACATCGCCTGGGAGACGCCGAAGCCGACGAGGGCGGCGCCGAGCGTGGGCGGCGAGATCGCGAGGGCAGGAAGGACGAGCACCGTGCTGAGCAGGGTGGCCGCCACGACGAGGACCCGGCGGGTCCCGAAGCGCACGCACAACCGCCCCGCGGCGAACGTCGCTGCGAGCCCACCGATCGATCCGCAGAGCAGTGCCAGACCGAGTTCGCCCGCGGTCGCCGCCACCTGGTCCTTGACGTCAGGGACGCGGACCAGCCAGTTGGCCGGAAGGAAGCCGACGATGGCGAAGAAGCCGGCGAGGGCGTACGACGGAGCACGAGCGGACCGGGCTTGGCGTCGAGCACCGAGGTCCTGCGGCTGCGGCACGGGAGTCCTTCGAGCTGAGGTAGTTGCCATGCGCGGGTCGCGCGGGTAACTTGCGCTGAAATTAACAGGCAGGGTTCCTAATGAAAAGTGGTGTGACCAGGTCGCGGACAGCCGCTGCCCTCTCCTCGCCGGCACCGCCCTCGCAGGAGTCGGCCGCGCAGGAGTCGGCCGCGCAGGAGTCGGCCGCGCAGGAGTCGGCCCTGTCGGCAGCTGCACCTGCGACACCCCGGACCGCGAGGCTCATCAACGACCGACTCGCCTTCGACCTCCTGCTCGATCGTGGCCCGCTGACCCGTGCGCAGCTGCGGAACCTGACCGGGTTGTCCGGGCCGACGGTCTCTGATCTGGTCCACCGGCTCGAAGCCGCGGGACTGGTCGCGCCCGTGGGCGAAGCGGGGACGGAACGGCGCGGCCCGAACGCCACGCTCTACGGTGTCGTCGCCGAGCGTGCGCATGTCGCCGGAGTGGAGGTCCGGTCCGATAGCGTCGTCGCGATCCTCACCGACGCCACCGGCCGCCTGGTGGGAGAGGCCGCCGTCTGTCAGGACCCGGCCATCGCGCCCGACCGGATTGTCGGGGCGGCGCTCGACGGAGCACTCGTTGACGCTGGCCTGCTCGACGACCAGCTTCGGATGGTGGTGGTCGGAACGCCCGGGCTGGTGGATCCGGCGACGGGCGACCTCAGCTTCGTGGCGACGCTGCCGACCTGGCACGCCAACGTCCTACCTGGGCTGCGCAGGCGCTACGGGGACCGGGTCCTGGTCGAGAACGAGGTCAATCTCGCCGCGTTGGCGGAGCACCGGCTGGGCGCGGCACGTGGACGGGACACCTTCGCCCTGCTGTGGTTGGACGTCGGCATCGGGGCGGCGATCGTCCTGAACGGAGAGCTCCTGCGAGGTGCCTCCGGAGGCGCGGGGGAGCTGGCCTACCTGCCGGGCGCCGGCGGGTCGTTCCAGTACACCGCCGGTGGTGCGGCGGTGAGCGACTTGGCAGCGACGTACCTACCTGACCGCCCAGGCGAGCCCCATGGGCAAGGCGAGCGCGATGGGACGGCGTCGCCGGGTGCGTTGGTGGCGGCCGCGGTCGGGCCCGACGCGATGCCCGGGTCCGCGGCATTCCTCGATGCCGTGGCCGATCGGGTGGCGGCAGGTGCGGCGGCGATCTGCGCGGTGCTCGATCCGGGGTACCTCGTCCTGGCGGGCGAGGTGGGCCGGGCCGGCGGCGACCAGCTCGCCAACCGGGTGGCCGAGCGCCTGGCCGACGCCGTGCCGCTTCCGACCCAGGTCGTCGCGGCCACCGTAGGAGGGCCGCCAGCGCCCGAGCCGGCGGCTGGTCCTGATGCGGGCGCACGTGTCGCGGACAGTCCGGTGCTCCGAGGTGCCGTGCTCGTCGCGCTCGATCGCGTCCATCGCGACACCTTCACCCGGTAGGGAGGTGGCGTTCGGCAGGTCCGCGGCTGTCAGACTCTGCCTCATGCGTGTGCACCTGGGATCGGACCATGCGGGATTCGAGCTGAAGCAGCAGCTGGGTCGGTGGCTCGCCGACAACGGCTACGAGGTCGTGGACCACGGACCGGTGACGTACGACCCGGACGACGACTACCCGCCGTACTGCCTCCGCGCCGGCGAGGCGGTCGTCGGCGAGCCCGGGAGTCTCGGCATCGTCCTCGGCGGCTCCGGCAACGGCGAGCAGATCGCGGCCAACAAGGTCCCTGGCGTGCGGGCCGCCCTGGCCTGGAGCGAGGAGACCGCTCGGCTGGCCCGGCAGCACAACGACGCCAACGTGCTCGCGATCGGCGCCCGCATGCACACGCCCGACGAAGCGACGCACTTTGTCAAGGCGTACTTGACGACCGGCTTCTCCGCCGAGGAGCGCCACGCCCGACGGATCGCGATGCTTGCCGCGTACGAGAAGACCGGCGTCGTCCCTGCCCTGCCCGGGTAGCAGGACAGGGCCTGGGTCAGAACGGGGTGTCGAGCCAGGGGAGCGGGTCGTGGCGGAACGCCCTGTCGAGGGCGGCGAGACTGCCGGGCGTGCGTTCGTCGACGAGACCCGCGGCTCCGAGGGAGTGGAGAACCGGCCGGCCGAAGAACGCCGCCGCGAGGTCGACGACGTCGATCACGAGGTCCGGCTCGCGGGTGACCCTTCCGCAGGAGGCCCCGGTCGCGTCACCCGCAAGGTGCCAGCGGCCGGAGTTCCATGGACAGAAGTCGTCGCGGACCTCGACCACGACATCGACCGGTGTGGCATAGGTACGCGAGGCCAGCGCACGACCGACGTCGACCAGCCTGGCCCACAGGCCGTCACGGATCTTCAGCTGCGCCTGCCGGAGGTCGACGAGGAGGGAGAGCAGCGGGTCGTCGACGGCGAGGCGGCGGTGGGTTGTCGTGGACGCGAGGTCCTGGTCGAGCAGGAATCCCCACAGCGCTGCGGAGGACGCGGGGTCGGTGGCGTGCACCCGTTCGACCACGGTCGTACCGTCCGGGCCGCGCTGGCTCCACGATGCCTTCGTACGAAAGTAGGCGTAGCCGATCGTTCGCCCCTCACGCTCGGCGAGGACGCACCGCAACGGGCTCGCACCGTGTCGAATGCTTGCCGGGTCGGCGACCTCACCGCGGCGCCACGGCTCGGTGTGCCTGAACATTCCCGGCCGGGTCGCGACGATCTGTTCGCGCAGGTCGGCGCAGAGGTCGAGCGCCTTGTCCTTGTCCGCATACCGCAGGGTCACCTCGCGAGATCCGGGGACGGCCCGGAGCGACCGGTGGGCCCGTGGGATCTCGACAGAAGCGACCTCGGACGCCAGTCCGTAACCGAACCGGCCGTAGATCGCGGGTTCGGACGCGGTGAGCGCGGCCACCGCCTCGGCCCCGGTCTCGTGCAGCGCCGTCAGCTGTTGGCGCATCAGCGCGGTCAGCACGCCGCGTCGCCGGTGCGTGGGGAGGACTCCCACCATGCTGACGCCCGCGACCGGGAGGGGCCCACCAGGCGCCGTCATCGTGAAGGAGTAGGCGCAGGTGTGGCCGACCACCTCGTCGCCGTCCATGGCGCCGATGCTCCGGTCGGGTTCGAACCGGGCCCGATCGACATCCTGCTCGTCTGCCGGCCAGTCGGAGCCGAACGACATCTCGATGATCCGGACCACGTGAGTCCACGCGTCGGCACCGAGCGGCTGCATCTGGACGGTCATCGCGTCCTGCTTGTCATCACGAGCCAATGCCTACCAGATGCGAGCGACACCCGCCCAGCAGGTTTTCCGCAGCCGATCTCGGACCTGGCGCGGCGCTCGAAAGGATTTGTGCGATAACCGTCTCGCCATTTTCTGGCGGAACCGCCGAAGGTCTTGTTATCTTTGGAATTTCGTTCGCGAATTCAAAGGACAAGCTTTTTGATCAGCATTCGGCAGGAGAAATGAACGAGACAAATAATACCGCGAATTCCAGTTCTCCGTCAACTCAACTGTCGACGGAGATCGCGTCCGAACAGCAGTACGTCTCGATGCTGTACGACCGTCTCGATGCCCTTCGGGAAAGGGCGAGTATGCGCCTGGGTCAGGCTCACCGGCAAGACGGTCGTGGCCCTGCACCGGGCGGCGTACCTGCTCTACACCCATCGCACCCGACTGGCCAAGCGTGGAGTGCTCATCCTCGGCCCGAACCTCACCTTCATGCGCTACATCGACCAGGTGCTGCCGTCACTCGGCGAGACCGAGGCCGTGCTGGCGACCGTGGGCGAGCTGTATCCCGGCGTCGTCGCGACCGGGCACGAGCCCGCCGAAACGGAACGGGTGAAGCGCGACCAGCGGATGGCTGACGTCCTCGCGACCGCGGTACGCCAACGCCAGCGGGTGCCTGACACCGACCTCGAGATCGTCGTGGAGAAAGAGGCGTACACCCTGACGGTGGAGGTCTGTCGCCGCGCGCGGGACCGTGTGCGAGCGCGGTCGCTGGAAACCGGCGAGGACCAGCACAACCGGATGCGGCGCCACTTCGTCAGGGAGATCCTCGACGACCTCACGGCGCAGGGTGTCGCGAGGTTGGGCGCCGAGCTGCTCGGCCCCGCTGACGTCGAAGACATCCGCCAGGAGTTCCGCTCGTCGCCCGCTGTCCACGACGTGCTCGACGACCTCTGGCCGGAGCTGACCCCGGAGGAGCTCCTCACCGATCTCTTCCGTTCCCCCGAACGCCTGGACGCCGCGGCGCCGGACTTCACCGCCGCCGAGCGGGCCGCCCTCGTCCGTGCACCCGGGCACCCGTGGACGCCGGCCGACGTCCCGATGCTCGACGAGGCCGCGGAGCGACTCGGCGACCTCGACGCGACCATCGCCGGAGCGACCAGCGCCGCCGTCCGGCAGCGCGAGACAGCGGCGGAAGAGTTCGCCTACGTCCGCGCGACCATGGAGATGCAGGCGGAGTACGGACAGCTCGCCGCCACCCCGGACGACATCGGCCCGGTCGCCGAGATGGTGTCCGCTCGTCGACGAGGCGCAGGAACTCTCGGCGATGGCGTGGCGGATGGTCATCCGGCGGTGTCCCGCCCGGTCGATGACGGTCGTCGGCGACCTCGCGCAGGCCAGCGCGCCCGGGGGAGCGCCGTCGTGGGCGGACGCCCTCGATCCGTACGCCGGCGGCCGGTGGCGGACCGAACGCCTCACGGTCAACTACCGCACGCCGAAGCAGATCATGGCCCTCGCCGGCGACATACTCGCGGCGATCGATGCCGGGCTGCAGCCGCCGCGTTCGGTGCGGAACGGTCTGCCGCCGTGGAGCCGGCAGGTCGACGCGGGCGAACTGGCCGGTGTCCTCCCGGACCTGGTGGCGGCGGAACTGCGCGCGGTCACCGACCCGGCCGCGCATGACGACGGTGAGGACCTGGCCGGAGCCGGACGGGTCGCCGTCGTCGTGCCGTCCGCGCGACTCGCCGAGGTGACGGCCGCGCTCGGGCCTCTCGCACCGGGGACGGCCGCGGGCGGCACCGCGTCGGTGCTCGACTCCCGGGTGGCGGTCCTGACCGTGGCGCAGGCGAAGGGGCTGGAGTTCGACGCCGTGATCGTCGTCGATCCGGCCGGCGTCCTGGCGGAGTCCGCGCGTGGGGCGGGCGACCTCTACGTCGCGGTGACCCGGGCGACCCGGCGGCTCGGGGTGGTGTCGGTCGGCCCGCTCCCCGGCGTACTCGCCCGCCTGCCCCGCCTCGCCGGAGCCGCCGCCGAGGAATGATCCCGCTGCGGAAAAGATCACGCGGGCGGCATTCCGGGCTGTGGACGGGGCTTCCCACGAGGGCGCCGGGACGTTAGGCATATGGTCGTACGAAAATTCTCGGGCGAAGGGAACCGCTCCGGTGAAGGTTTCACACGTTGGTGTCGTCGGACTGGGCGGCATCGGAGGCATCCACATCGCCGGCTGGCGCCGGCTGGGTGTCGAGGTGCACGGCTACGACGGCGTCGCGGAGGCGAGGGACCGCGCCCGCGACGAGCTCGGCGTCGTCGTCCACGCCGACCTGGACGACCTCTACTCCGCCGTCGACGTGGTCGATGTCTGTACGCCGACCGACAGCCATGCCACCCTCGCGCTCGCCGCCGTCAGAGCTGGCCGCGCGGTGGTGTGTGAGAAGCCGCTGACCCGCACGGTCGCGGAGGCGGACGAGCTGGTCGCGGCCGCACGGGACGCGGGCGTGCAGCTGCACGTGGCCCAGGTGGTGCGGTTCTTCGCCGAGTACGCCGCCGCGCAGGCAGCGGTCGCCACCGGCCGGATCGGGCAACCGGCGGTGCTCCGGCTCAGCCGGGAGGGTGGCATGCCTGGTGCCGACCGCTGGTACCACGACATGGTCCGGTCCGGCGGGATCATCTGCGACGTGATGATCCACGACATCGACTACGCCCGGTGGATCGCCGGCGATGTCGTCCGGGTCTACGCCCGCACCCTCCGACCGTCGGGACCGCAGAACGGCGCGACCCATGCGTACGCGATCCTCACCCACGCGAGCGGCGCGATCACGCACCTCACCGCATCGTGGGCCCGCACCGGCGTGCCGTTCCGGACCAGCTTCGAGCTGGCCGGCAGCGAGGGGTTGCTGGAGTACGCCACAGACCAGCGGGCCGCTCTCCGCACGGCGCCGCCGGAGCTGGCCCGCTCGGCCGGCATGATGCTCGACGAGGATCCCTGGGCCGCCGAGCTCCGCGAGTTCCTCGCGGCGATGCGCGGCGGGCCGGCACCACGGGTGAGCGCCGAGGACGGCCGCGCTGCCCTCGCGATCGCCCTTGCCGCCGTGGAGTCCGCCGAGACCGGGCGGGCGATCGAGCTGCCGGTCGGTCCCGATCCGTATCAGGGCAGCGCTCCCTCGTCCGCGCAGTCCTTGTCCGAGCAGGTGGAGGTGGCGACGTCATGACGACCGCACCGGAACAGCGGCCGCTGAAGCTGGGAATCCTGTCCTTCGCCCACCTGCACGGCGCCGGCTACGCCGGGTTGCTCGCCGGCCGGCCCGACATCGAGCTGCGGGTCGCCGACGAGGACGCCCAGCGCGGCAAGCGGATCGCCGACACGAACAGGATTCCGTTCGTGTCGTCGTACGCAGAACTCCTCGACTGGGGCCCCGACGGCGTCGTCATCTGCTCGGAGAACGCCGGCCACCGGGTCCTCACCGAGCAGGCCGCCGCGGCGGGCGCGCATGTGCTCTGCGAGAAGCCGCTCGCCACGTCACTCGCCGACGGCAAGGCCATGATCGCGGCCTGCGAGGCAGCGGGGGTACGCCTGATGACGGCGTTCCCGGTCCGGTTCTCCCTGCCCATCGCGCGGTTGGAACGCCTGGCGCGCGAGGGCGCGCTCGGCCGGATCCACGGCATCGCGGGCACCAACCCGGGCACCATGCCGGGTGGCTGGTTCGTCGATCCCGACCTGGCCGGCGGCGGGGCGGTCATGGACCACACCGTCCACGTGGCCGACCTGATGCGCTGGATTCTCGGCTGCGAGGCGGTCGAGGTCTACGCCCAGACCAACCGGATCCTCTACCCCGACCTGCCGGTCGAGACGGCGGGCAACATCGCCGTGACGTTCACCGACGGGACGGTCGCGACGATCGACTGCAGCTGGAGCCGGCCGAAGTCCTTCACCACCTGGGGCGGCGTGACGCTCGAGTTGGTCGGCGACGACGGCGTGGCGACCGCGGACGCGTTCGCCCAGACGCTGACGTCCTACCACGACGGGCCGGGACGCAGCGGTGGTCAGGATGTGGCGCAGGTGCCATGGGGGTCCAATGCCGACGCCGGCATGGTGGCCGAGTTCATCGCCGCGATCCGCGAGGACCGGGCGCCGAGCCCGGACGGCTGGGACGGCTACCGCGCCACCGAGATCGCGTTCGCCGCGTACCAGTCGGTCGAGACCGGTCAGCCGGTCCGCCTCCCCCTCGAGGCGTAGCAGGGGACGGGGCGGGTCGGCCTGAGCGTCGTTCGGCCCGCAGGGGAGACTTGCGGGCGTGCGGGAAGACGAGTCGCCGAAGGACCGGTTCGTGACGGTGTACGGGTTCCGGCCGGTTCTCGCGGCCCTCACCGACGACGGACTCACGATCGACAAGGTGATGGTGGCCGAGGGCGCGCGTGGGCCCTCCGTTCGCGAGATCGTGGCGACGGCGGAGGCGCGGCGGATTCCGGTCGTCCGCGTCCCGCCCGCGCGGATCTCGCTGCTGTCCGGCAGCCCGCGTCACGACAACGGCGTTCTGGCCGACGTGGTCGCCCCACAGATGCGGTCCCTCGCCGGGGCGCTCGACCGACGGCACCACGAACGCCCGCGGACCCTCCTGCTCCTCGACGGGATCACCACGCCGGCGAACGTCGGCATGATCCTGCGGACAGCCACGGCCGCCGGCCTGGACGGCATCGTCGTACCGCATCGTGGGGTCGCCGGCATCGATCCACTGGTGGTCAAGGCGTCTGCCGGCGTGGCGTTCCGGGCGCCCATCCTGCGCAGCGAGACGGCTGCGGACGCGGCCGAACGGCTGGTCGAGGCGGGCTACGCGCTGGTCGGCCTGTCCGCCGACGCTCCGGCCACGCTGTTCGACCTGCCGCTTCCCTCGCACGTGGCGTTCGTCCTCGGCAGCGAGACCACGGGTGTCACCGCAGACGTCCGGCGCCATGTCGCCGAGTGGGTACGCATCCCGATGCCGGGCGCGGTCGAGTCGCTGAACGTAGCCAGCGCCGCGGCCGTCGTCTCGTTCGAGGTCGTACGTCGGGCCACGGCCGCCGGCGCCCGGTCCTGACGGCCGACGCCGCTCGGATACGTTGACGGGCGTGGAGACCATCGGGAACGAACGTGGCGGCAGCGCCGAGGCACCCCACCGGGCGACGGCCTTCGGCACCAAGGCCCAGGCGTACGCCGAGAACCGGCCGAGCTACCCGGTCGAGGCCGTGCGCTGGGCGCTGGACCCGGTGACGGACAGCGGTTCCCCCGACCTGCGCGGGCTCGCCGTCCTCGACCTCGCGGCGGGCACGGGCAAGCTCACCGAGGTTCTCGTGGCACAAGGGGCGGAGGTCCTCGCCGTCGAGCCCGATCCGGCGATGCTCGCCGAACTGAGCCGCAGGCTGCCGCGGGTCCAGACGTTGAGCGGGCGCGCAGAGCGGATTCCGGTGCCTGACCAGAGCGTCGACGCGGTGGTGGCCGGTCAGGCGTTCCACTGGTTCGACATGGACCAGGCGATGGCTGAGATCGCCCGGGTGCTGAAACCCGGTGGAGTGGTCGGTGCACTGTGGAACCTCGAGGACGTACGCGTGCCCTGGGTCGCCGGGCTCGCCGAGGTGTCGGAGCTCCCCAGGGACCTGGAGACCTGGCAGGAGGACCAGAGCACGTTGGCGGGGCATGAGCCGTTCGACTCGGTCGAGCGCGCCGAGTTCGCGTCGCCGCAGCAGCTGACGTCCGAGGCGTTCGTGGCACGGACGGCGACCCGATCGTCGCTGATCGTCATGGCCGAGGACGAACGCGCACAGGTCCTTGCCCGGATCCGTGGCTACCTTCGGGCGTGCCCCGAGACGGCGAACGGTTCGTTCGTCCTTCCCACGGTGACGGGAGTCGACCGCGCTGTTCGTGGTCAGGGCGACTGAGGGCCCGGTGGGTCGGCGGTAGCGAGCCGCCACGCCCGTTCGGCGGCAGCGGCGGCCAGCAGGCGGAGCGCCTCCGGGTCGATGCCGGACCCCGGCGGGGGATCGACCGCGACGGTGACCGGCTGGCTCGGCCGGTCCGGTGGCAGCGGCGGCACCGGGACGGCCGGTCGGGGATCGCCCGACCGCGCGTAGGCGTCCCGGGCGACGACGCCAGCGACCTCGGCGAGGTCGCCGGCGCGGCCCGACCTCACCGTCGCCGCAGCGTCGTCGTCGGACGTACGTCCGCTCCCGGGTGTGGCAGACGCGCGACGGGCCCGCAGCGCCGACAACACCTCGCCACGAGGCCGTCCGCGCAGGAGCAGGACCGCGAACGGGTCCTCGTCCATCGCATCCGCGATCAGGTAGCACACCGCTGCGGCATGCTTGCAGGGATCCCCGACGTCTGGACAGGAGCAACGCGGCTGGATCTCGCCCGGACCCGGCAGCAGTCCGAGACCGGTGCCGCCGACGTCATCGACCACCTCCGGTGGGAGTTCGCCGTCGAGCAGCGCCGCCACGCGGCCGATCTGGGTGGCGATCGCGTCGAGTACCCGCGTCCACTCGTCCTTGTCGAACGTCGTCACCCGGACTGTGACCGTGTAGGGCAGGGCACGGCTTCCCTGGACCGAGGCCATGACGAGTCCCGGCGCGAGCGTGAGCCGGTCGACAGCGCCACGCCGGGCGTAGGAACGGCCACGGGAGAGCCGGCCGGGATCGAGTGCGGCGCGGTCCTCGAGGGCACTCACCCACTGCCCGCCCCACCAGGACTGCCCGAACGTCCGCCGACTCCCACGCCCACGCGCGGCCGGCGGCCGGTGGTCCTCCTCGTCACGGTCGGCCCACCACGGCTCCTGGGTAGAAGTCACGGTCGGTCTCCCAACGCGACCAGGTCCGCCAGCTCGGCGTCGCTGAGTTCGGCGATCCAGGCCTCACCGCTGCCCACCACCGAGTCGGCCAGCTCGCGTTTGGTGTCGATCACCGTGGCGATCCGGTCCTCGAGCGTGCCCTCGGTGACCAACCGGTGCACCTGGACCGCGTGGTTCTGGCCGATCCGGTACGCGCGGTCGGTGGCCTGGTCCTCGACGGCGGGATTCCACCACCGGTCGTAGTGCACGACATGGGTGGCCCTGGTGAGCGTCAGGCCAACACCGCCGGCCTTCAACGACAGCAGGAACACCGGCGCCTCGCCAGCCTGGAACGCCGCCACCATCTGCTCCCGCTTCCGGGCGCCGAGCCCGCCGTGGAGGAACAGTAGTGGAATGCCGCGGGCTTCGAGGTGCGCCTGCAGGAGCCGGCACATCTCGACGTACTGGCTGAAGATCAGCACCGACTCGCCTTCGGCGAGGATGACGTCGAGCAGCTCGTCGAGGGCGGCCAGCTTGCCCGACCGGGCGGGGAGCGGTCCGGCCTCGTGGAGGTACTGCGCCGGATGGTTGCAGACCTGCTTCAGTGCGGTGAGCAGCGCCAACACGAGCCCTCGGCGCGCGATGCCCTCGGCCTGCTGCACCTCGGCCATCACCTCGTCGACGACCGCCTTGTAGAGGGTGGCCTGCTCGGTCGTCAGCGAGACGACCACATCGCTCTCGGTCTTGGGCGGCAGCTCCGGCGCGATGCCGGGATCGGACTTGCGGCGTCGCAGCAGGAACGGTCGGGTGAGCCGGCTCAACCGTTCCGTGGCCGCCGGATCGTGGTAGCGCTCGATCGGGACCGCGAGCCGGTGCCGGAAACGTTCGAGGGGCCCGAGGATCCCCGGAGTCGTCCAGTCGAGGATCGACCAGAGTTCGGACAGTCGGTTCTCGACCGGCGTGCCGGTGAGTGCGACGCGGGCGGCGGCGGGAATGGACCGCAGCGCGCGGGCGGTGCGGGCGAGCGGGTTCTTGGCGTGCTGCGCCTCGTCGGCGACGACGAGCCCCCATGGCGTTTCGGCCAGCCGGGGATGGTCGCGCCGGGTCACGCCGTACGTCGTGAGCACCACCTCGTCGTCCGCGAGGTCATCGAGGCGGCGACTGCCACCGTGGTAGCGGCGTACCGGTGTGTCAGGGGCGAACCGGGCCAGCTCGCGCTGCCAGGTGCCGAGCAGTGACGTGGGGCAGACGACCAGCGTGGGCCCGAGCCCGAGCGGGCGCCGGTGCAGGTGGAGCGCGATGAGCTGCACGGTCTTGCCCAGGCCCATGTCGTCGGCGAGGCAGCCACCGAGACCGAGCCCGGTGAGATGGGCGAGCCAGGCCAGACCGCGTTGCTGGTAAGGGCGCAGTGTCGCCTGCAGGTCAGGTGGCGGGTCGAGGTCCCGGTCGCCGGTGGCGCGAGACAGGACCTCGGCCAGGTCGGCCACCGGGCCGTCGGCGGTGAACTCCACCTGATCCCCGGCCACCTCGAGCTCGCCGGTGAGCGCGGCCGCGAGTGCCTGTGCGCCACCGATCCGATCGTGCGTACGCCGGCGGAGCCGGTCGAGCAGGTGGCTGTCGACCTTCACCCATCGTCCGCGCAGCCACAGGAACGAACGCTTGGCGGCGGCGAGCGCCGCGATCTCGTCGTCGGTCAGCGCCTCGCCGTCGAGCGTGGGCTGCCAGCGGAACTCCAGCAGGTCCGCCAGGGTGAACTGTGTCTTGCCTGCGCCCGCCGGTGTCGGGGTGGCGGTGGCGCGGGCCTTGAGTTCCAGACCGGCGCCGAAGACGTCCTTCGGCCACAACACCTCGACTCCGACGCTGTCGAGTGCGCTGGCACCGGTCGAGAGCAGGTCGTCCAGGTCGGCGTCGGTGAGGTCGATCGCGGTCGGCCGGGAGGCCTCGAGCGCGGTCTTGAGCGGCGACCAGGCCTTGCCGGCCCTGCGGAGGGAGAGCAGCAGATCCGACTCGGCTCGCGACCCCAGCCGGTCGAGGACGACCGCGGGCGCGTCCCAGAGGTCGGCGACGTCGACCAACAGGCTGGGGTCGGAGACGCTGCGCAGCTGGAGGACACCTCGGAAAGGCGCGTCCTCGCTGCCGGCGGGCGCCTCCGTGGTGGCGTCACTCGGGCGCGCGGCCGCACCGGTGGTCGCCGATCCTTCGCCGGGGTAAGCCAGCTCTGCGTCAAGGCACTCGGGCGGTTCGATCCGCAGGACCAGCCGAGCACCCGCGTGGTCGAGTTGGCCGATCTCGTCGAGCCAGCCGGTGTCACCCGTCAACGCAATGGGTTCGCTCGCCGCGAACGCCGCCACACCGGTCGACGCCTGCCCGTCGCCCCGCTCGTCACCGTCCTCACTGCCGTCGCGCCCGCCGCGAGCCAAGGTGTCGGCGATGGCGTCCCAGAACGCCAGCACCGCCCCCTCCGGGTCAGGCAACCGCACCGGCTGGGTACCGGGCAGCGGTATCGCATGGGCGGCCGGTGGCATCGCGGCCGCCAGCTCCCGGACCCAGGCGCGGTCGGACGGTTCGAGTGGTCCGACCTGCCAGGCCCCGAACCCGCCGGGGCTCCTGGACGGCACCAGCTTGCCGCGCGCCACCAGGCCGAGTCCCGCCAAGGCGGCGGCGGACCACGCGCGGAGGGAGACGCTCGCCTCCTGGGTGGGTACGGCGGCCAACAGGTCGAGTGCGTCGGTGATCGGGACCAGCCGAGCGGGCACCTGGGACCGGCGTACGCGCGAACCGGCCGGAACAACCACCTCGATGGTCGTGTCGACGTCGCTGTGACCGGCAGCAGGACCGGTCGTGTGCCACAGGGCGAGCCTGCCGGCGCGGGGCGGATCAGCGGGTACGAAGACCGCCTCGATCTGGCTCGGCACCCCTCGCACGATAGCGGTCGGGACCGACAGCGGGATCAGGAGATCAACGCGGCGGGGGTGAAGCTGACGGCGTAGGGAGCGTCGGTGTGGAAGGCCTCGTCGGCCTTGACATGGGCGGTCTCGACGTAGCGCCCGTCGCGGAGCCGCAGCTCGAGCAGGGAGGGGATGTCCGGATCGACGATCCAGTACGACAGGCAGCCGCTGCTCTCGTACCGGTTCCGTTTCGAGACCAGATCGACTCCCCGGTTGCCGGGCGAAAGCACCTCGACGGCGAGGAGCGGGGCGTGCAGCAGCCCCCGGTCGGTGAGGTCGGCACGCCGGGCGACGATGACATCCGGCTCGACGACCGTGTCCTCGGCGAGGCGTACGTCGACCGGCCCCGGCAGGGCCTCGAGCTCGGGTGGGCAGCCTTCCCTCAGAAGTGTGGTCACTTCTGCGACGACCCGCTGATGCAGCGGGCGCGGTGCGGGGCTCACGATGAGCACCCCGTCGATGAGCTCGTAACGGTGCCCGTCATCGGGCATCGCCTCGAGATCGGCCCAGGTGAACGCCCGGCCGTAGGGCAACTGCGTCACAGCAGTCATTTTTCCTCCCGTGGGTCATGCCGTCCAATGCTGCCGCAGATGATCAAGGTCGCGCGCCGCGTCATCCACAGCATCCGGCCATCCACAGGTCCGTGATGCCTCAGTCGCCGGCCTTGTGCGCGAACGTCTTCTCCCACGACTCCGGCAGGGCGTCGAGAGCGGCCCGGTAGGCGTCCGGATCCGCCGGTGCTCCGGCCGCGACGGTCTGTTGGATCTGCGTGGTCAGGACGTACATGAGCGCATGCAGGATGTTGTGCCGGTCGTAGCCGGCGTCGAGCAGGCGCTGCGCAGTGGTCCACACCTCGGGCGGATCGTCGAACCACAGCTGCCGCGCGACAGCGGCATGGGTCGCCGCCTGCAGGCGGACGTTGACGCCATCGACCACCGGGTCGGCGGACGGATCGGAAAGGACGGCGGCGTGCTCGGGATGTTCCCGTTCTGTCACCGTGAGGAAGGAACTCTCGTCGTCGGCGTCGAAGTCCGGCCCGGGAATCTCCGGTAGCGCGAACATCCGGCGGGCGAAGACCTCGTCGGCGTCGTCGCGTTCCGGGTCGATGTCGGCGAGCATCGACTCGACCGCGACCCGGGCGGGTCCCCAGCGGTCCGGATCGTCGTACGCCTCGACGAACTGGGGTGCGAAGGTCTCCGCCGCCGTCAACGTCTCGGCAAGTGGTTCGGCGGAAAGGGAGGTACGCCTGGCCGCGAACCGCACCCAGGCGGGAAGCACCGCAGGCATGTGGCTCGCGAAACCTCTGTCCAGCAGCCCGGTCATGGGCAGCCAGCCGAGCAGGAAGACCTCGAGCTTCGTCGGGCTGACCCGGAGCGGGCGCCCGCGGTCGTGCTCACTTCCGTACGCCACCAACTCGAGGGCGATGGCCTCCAGCGCGTCGCTTCGCGCATCGGCCTCCTCCGCCAGGGCCGCGGCCTCGGGCGAGGAGACGAACTCGGCGACGAGGTCGTGCTGGTCCTGCTCCGACCACGCCGGAACGTCGGGTCGGGTGCCGCCGTCGGGCAACGCGCGGACCCGGGCCAGCAACAGCGCACGCAACTGCGGGAAGTTGTCGCTCACCGGCGGTTCGACCGCCTGGTCGGTCGCGGCCATCGCGTCGGCGAGCAGCGGCCGGAGCGCGGCCGGATCGGCGTCGGCCAGCAGCAGCCCGGGGTCCTCGGCGGCCGTCGCCCTGACCCTCTCCACGAGGGGAGTCGCGTCGGTGACCCAGATGTCCTTGGCGATGCCGCCGAGGTTGTGGTCGACAAGAACGACAACTGCGTGCGCGGGTTCGTCGGCGTAGGAATAGGACAGGATGACCTGGCTCGCATCTCCCAGCTCGTCGTCGACGGTGAAGCACTCCCGCACCTGCGCACGCCCGACCGTCGTCGCCCATGCCGGCGCGGGAAGGTCGTGTTTCGCGAGGTCGTCGAGGGCGGCTCGGGCCGCCGCATCGAGGCCGGGTTCGGTGACGGCGGCGAGACCGTGCAGGAGCGCCGCCGCCTCCGGCGTGGCCGCCTGCTGGGCGCGGGCGACGAGTGTGGGGCCGTACGCCGCGTTCCCGCTCTGCTGCCACCACGCCCCCGCCACACTGGAGGCGAACGCCTCCGCTTCGAGTGGCGACGTCAGGGTGGTGAGTTGCGCCGCCGCCTGGAGGACCTGGGAGACGAACGCCGCCGTCTGGTCGACTCGCTCGCTCGACGCGGCGGTACGACGCTGGGCACGGCGGCGGTCGGTGGGACGGCGCTGATCGCGCCGGCGACCTCGACTCTTCGGGCTCATGCGCGACCTCGCTTCGCTGCGAGCGCGCATGAGGCACATTGCGCGCTGTGCTGACCGATCCGCTCGCTCATGCGGCGAAGCCTTTCATGCCCGCCGCGAGACCCGCATCGGCCTCGCTGCACGGTGCGCCGGAGTCCCCACTGCCCGCACCGTGGGATGGCCGGGTCAGGCCGAAATACGACAACTTCGTGCGATTCTCGGTCAAGCGGGCAATCTGTGCTGGACTACCGCAAAGGTCACGGTCCCACGCTTCTTACGCAGGCACCCGGTTTCGCACACCGTCCGGCAGCCGTGGAGGTGGTTACCGCATGAACTCGTCGCCGTCGACGACAGACCAGACACCGCTGGGCCAGGAGATGGTCTCCGCGGCGGAGGAACGATTCGAACGGGGCCGCAAGACGCTCGGACTGTTCGTCGCGCCGGCCCTGCTCGTTGTCTTCCTTCTCCTCCCGCTCGGGCTCGACGACGCCCAACAACGGCTGGCCGCGGTGCTGGTGTTCGTCATCACCCTGTGGATCACGGAGGCCGTCCCGCTGCCGGTGGGCGGCCTGATCGGGGTCGTCGTCGTCACCCTGTTGGGAGTCGCGCCGGCAGACGAGGTGCTGGCGCCGTTCGGCTCGTCGACCATCTTCACCTTCATCGGCGCGTTCATCCTCGCCCAGGCGATGTTGCGGCACGGGTTGGCGCGGCGCTTCGCGTTCCGGATCCTCGCCGTCCGCGGTGTCGGCGCCTCGACGACGCGCACGGTCGTGGCGTTCGGGCTGATCACGTGTGCGTTGTCGGCGTTCGTCTCCAACACCGCGACCGTCGCCATGCTGCTGCCGACGGCGGTCGCGATTCTCGGCACCGTGGCGGGTGCGACTGGGCGTTCGCGGCGGACCGGCGACACGACCAACCAGAGCGGCGCGAACGCCGACGCCGCGGCTCCTGCGACAGTGCGCGAGGAGCTGCTGGCTCGGCGTACCAACCCGCGGGTCGCCGTCGCCCTGCTGCTCATGCTGGCCTACGGCGCGAGCGTCGGCGGCCTCCTCACCCCGGTGGGATCCCCTCCCAACCTGATCGGCCGCGGTCTGATCGAGGAGGCCACCGGGGAGCGGATCAGCTTCTTCAGCTGGATGGCGGCCGCGCTGCCCATCTCGGCGGTGATGTTCGTCGTGCTCGCCGTCGTCCTCCTCCTGCTCAACAAGCCGGAGGTGAAGCGCCTGGACGGCCTCGAGGAGTACGTCGCGGAGGAGCGGCGCAAGCTCGGCCCGCTGTCGGCGTACGAACGCAACACGCTGATCGCGTTCGGCACCGCGGTGACACTGTGGCTCCTGCCCGGCGTCGTCGGGCTGATCGCGGGTGACGACTCGCAGGTGTACACCAGTGTGGGCGACGTCCTCGACGAGGGCATGGTCGCGGTGCTCGCCGCCTCACTGCTGTTCCTGCTGCCGGTGAGCTGGCGCGAGCGCAGGTTCACGATGACGTGGAGCGAGGCGAGCCGGATCGACTGGGGGACGATCCTTCTGTTCGGCGCGGGCATCGTGCTCGGCACCCTGCTGAGCAGTACCGGTCTCGCGAAGACGATCGGCACGTCGTCGGCGGAGGTGTTCGGAATCGACTCGGTGGTGCCGATCACGATCTTCGCGATCCTGTTGGCGATCGTCATCTCCGAGACGACGAGCAACACGGCGTCGGCCACCGTGGTCGTGCCGATCGTCATCTCGGTGGCGGTCGGCGCCGGCGTCGATCCGTTCGTCCCGGCCTTGGCGGCGACCTTCGCCGCGTCGTTCGGCTTCATGCTGCCGGTCTCGACACCACAGAACGCGATCGTCTACGGATCGGGCATGGTGCCGATCACCACGATGGCGCGGTCGGGTGTGTCCTTCGACGTTGCCGGCGCCATCCTCATCGCCCTGCTTCTGCCGCTGATGGTCGTGGTCACCGGGATCGGCGGCTGACCTGGCCGTCAGCTCTGCTCGTCACCTCTGGTCGTCGGTGCTGGAGTCAGTCGTTGCCGTCCGGTGAACCGGGTTCGTCGGCGCTCTCGATGGACGCGACGAGGCGCGCGGTGCGTGTCTCGCCGAGATGATGGCCGGTGGCATGGTGCAGCGTCAGGGCAGCTTCGGCCGCCCGCCGGGCACGTGCGAGCTGTCCACTGGAGAGGTACGCCTCGGCGAGCACCGTCCTCGCGCGGGCCTCGTGCAGGCGGTAGCCCGACGCCTCTGCATCGCAGGCGGCGGCCTCGGCGGTGTGGATGGCCTCGGCTGCGCGACCGAGCCTGGCCTGCGTGGCGGCGATCCCGATCAGCACCATGACGCGTTCATAGTGATAGCCGCTCTCGCGGGTGAGTTCGGCCGCGCTTTCGTACTCGCGGAGCGCGTCGGTGTTCCGACCGGTGTGCAGGTGGGCGTCGCCGAGCAGGAGGTGCAGGTCCAGGGCCATCTGCGTGTCGCCGGTGGCACGCCACGTGCGTGCGCAGACCGCGATGTGGCGTGCGGCGTCGGCGGGCCGGTCGAGGTCGAGGTCGAGTTCGGCCAGGCTGAACGAGGTGGCGAAGACCCCGAACCGCGATCCGTTGCGCTGATGGATGTCGAGCGCACGTTGGAGATGCTCGCGGGCGAGGTCGACGTTGCCCCGCAGCCGATGAACCTCGCCGAGGTCGGTGTAGGTGGTCCCGGCGTCCGGACCGTCATCCGCCCCGGATCCGGCCAGCAGGGCGAGCACCTGGCCGTGCCTGTCGATCGCCTGGTCGAGCTGACCGGTACGGGTGTAGGCGATCGCGAGGTTGCCGAGATAGGTCAGCCCGTCGCGTCCGAGCGAGCGGGCCATGGCGAGGGCGCGTTCCCACCGGTCGACAGCAGGTGGGACCTGACCGATCTGCAGGTGGCTCACTCCGAGCAGGTTGAGCGCGAAGATCTCCGCCTCGGTCCAACCCGCCCGCTGGCTGAGCTCGAGTGCACGCTCGCTTTCTGCCTGGGCGACCGGATGGTTCCCCATGTGGTAGGTGACCTGGGCGAGGCTGAGCTGCGCCGCGACCTGGCAGTGGAGGTCACCGTTGGCGGCCGCCGCCAGCGAGCCGAGTCGGGCGACCGCGAGCCAGTCCGCATGCTGGCTCCCCAGGTGGAAATAGCAGCGCAGCGCGTCGGAGAGCAACCATGCGTGGCGGTCGTCGGCGCGTTCGGAGGAGAGCTGGGCGGCGGCGACGAGGTTGGCGCGTTCGGCGTCGAGCCAGGCGAGGGCGCCGGACCGATCGCGCGGACCGGTGATCGGGTGGGTGGGGGTGCGGGATGCTGAGCGGTTCGCCGGATGGACGGCGGTTCGTTCGGTCTCGGGCAGCCGGAGGAAGAGCGGATTGAGGAGCTCGACGCACGCGTACGCCTGGCCCACGTACCAGTCGAGCAGCCGGGCCACGGCGTCGTCGCGTTCGGGCTCGCTGGTCTCCTGCTCGACCCGTTCGGTCGCGTAGTGGCGCATCAGGTCGTGGAAGGCGAAGCGGTCGGCGCTCTTGCGTTCGATCAGGTGGACGTCGACAAGGTGGTCGAGGAGGCGGGCGGCCTCCTGACGCGTGGTATGCAGCAGTGCCGCCACTGCGTCGGCAGTGAAGTCGCCGCCGGGCACCACGCCCAGTAGCCGGAAGCACGCCTGCTCCTGCGCGCCGAGCTTGACGTAGGAGAAGTCGAAGAGGGTACGTACGGCGCTCTGCAGGTCTCCGTCGATCTGCAGGTGGTCGAGCCGGTTGTCCTTGCGGAGCTCGCTCACGAGGTCGGCGATCTCGCGGTGCGGGTTGGCGGCAAGGTTGGCGGCGGCCACCCGCAGGGCGAGGGGCAGTCCGGCGCACAGCTCGGCGAGGTCGGCCGTGGCGTCGGGTTCGCGGCTGGTCCGTTCGGACCCGAGGACATGGCCGAGGAGTACGACGGCATCCGCGGTCGGCAGCCGGCCGATGTCGAGGGAGTGGGCGCCGTCGACCGCGACCAGCCCGGCGAGGGTGCTTCTGCTGGTCACCACGACGGCGCAGTGGGGGCTCGCCGGCAGCAGTGGGCGTACCTGTTCGGGGCTGGTGGCGGTGTCGAGGACCACCAGGACCCGCTTGTCGGCGAGGAGTGAACGGTAGAGGCCCGCCGCCTCCTCGACGTCGACCGGAATCGCCTCGGCGTCGACGCCGAGCGACCGGAGGAACCTCGGCAGTACGTCGGCTGGTTCGAGCGGCGCGCCATGGGCGTACCCGCGAAGGTTGACGTAGAGCTGTCCGTCGGGAAAGCGGACGGCGACCCGATGGGCCCAGTGGATCGCGAGTGTCGTCTTGCCGACACCCCCACTGCCGGCGATGGCGCAGATGAGCACCGCGCTCCGCTTCCGTGACGGACGTCCGGGCGGGCTCGTCCCGGCGAGGAGAGCGTCGAGGTCGGCTAGTGCGTGGGCACGTCCGGTGAAGTCGGCGATGTCGGCGGGCAGTTGGCGGGGGAGCGGGAGTGACCGACCGGGCGTGGGTGGTGGTTCGCCGGCAGAACGTTCCGGCTCGCTCGGGGGCACCGGGACGACGTGGTCGAGGTCGGGATCGGATGTGAGGATCCGCAGCTGGAGGTCGCGTAGCGGCTTACCCGGCTCGATGCCGAGCTCGGCGTGGAGGGTGCGATAAAGCTGTTGGTACGCATGGAGTGCGTCGGCCTGGCGCCCGGCGCGGTAGAGGGCAAGCATCAGCTGTCCCCAGAGACGCTCGCGCAGGGGGTGCTCGTCGAGGAGTGACCGGAGCTCGGGCACCAGCTCGTCGTGGCGGCCGCGGAGCAGGTCCGCCTCGACCCGGGACTCGAGGACCCCGAGCCGCTCCTCCTCCAACCGGTCGACCTCGGACTGGAGCCAGGTCGTCGCGCTGACGTCGGCGAAAGCCGGTCCTCGCCACAGCTCCAGCGCCTCCGCCAGCAGCGTGGCCGCGCGGTCGGAGTCGCCCTCGGCGAGAGCCATCGCCCCCTGCTGGGCCAGGTCGTGGAACCTGTCCAGATCGATGTCACCAGGCTGCGCGGCGAGCTCGTAGCCCGGTGACCGGGTGCGCAGCAGCTGGCTGTCGGTGTCGCCGAGGGCCCGGCGGAGCCGCATCACGTAGCCGTGGATCTGGTTGACCGCACCACGCGGTGGCTGGTCGTCCCACAGCTCGTCGATGAGTCGTTCGATCGAGACGGGGTGGCCGGTGTTCACGGTCAGAGTCGCGAGCAGGGACCGCCACTTGGCGGCTCCGAGGCGCCGCCACTCAACGCCGTCATGGACCTCGAGTGGTCCGAGGATTCGGATGCGCATCTCTCACCCACGCCCCCGCCCACGATCGCCTCTGTTGCCCGATTGTTACGTACGCCGGATGGCTCGAACAACTCGATACACCCATGGGCCCCTCGTCTTCGTGCGGCTCTACCGCGCCGACCCCGCCCGCAGCCGCGCCCCCGGTGGCACCGGCCTCGGCCTGGCCATTGCCAAGTACCTCGTCGAGGCACACGGCGGCCGGATCGACGTCACCAGCACTCCTGGGCGGGGGTCGACCTTCACGATCCGGCTCCCTCCCACCCCGTCGGATGCTCAACCGGGTCGGATCCCAGCGACGTCGACTGGCCGTCCTTGATCAACCGGGTTCGGGTTGACACCGAGCACGCTGCAGGACGGGCGAGCCGACGGGTGCGCTACCCTGACCGCGTGCGACTGGCTCTGCTCCTTATCGAGCCGCGCTGACCTCAAGCGGGTGCCCGCAGCGGCGAACTCGAGCGCGCACCGCGTCGGCGCGGCAACCCCTCCTGCGCGAGGGGTTTCTTCATTCTGGGCACCCGGTTCACCGGCGCCCAGGCGTGGCGGCGCGGCCGCCCGGTAGGGCTTGGCTTCTCGCCACGGCAGTCCAGCGCAGCCCACCAGCCTCAGCCTTTCGACGGAGCAGGAAACGATGAGCGAGACCAGCTCAGCCAGCCCGACCGGCCAGCCCGACGGGACCGGCCAGCCCCACGAGACCGGCCAGTCCGGCGGCGGCCCGGAGGCGTACGACTTCGGGACGATCCAGGCCAAATGGCTTCCCGTGTGGCAGCGGATGGACCCCTTCCGGGCGGACCGGCTCGCCGGTGACGACCCGGTGGCAGAGCCTGACCCGAGGGAGCGGCGCTACCTGCTCGACATGTTCCCGTACCCCTCCGGCGATCTGCACATGGGCCACGGCGAGGCCTATGCGTTCGGCGACCTGGTGGCGCGGTACTGGTTCCAGAAGGGCTACAACGTCCTGCACCCGATCGGGTGGGACGCCTTCGGGTTGCCCGCCGAGAACGCCGCGATCCGGCGCAACGCCCACCCGGCCGAGTGGACCTACGCCAACATCGACACCCAGGCCGAGTCGTTCAAACGCTACGGAGTGTCCTTCGACTGGTCGCGGCGGCTGCAGACCTGCGACCCGGCGTACTACCGGTGGACGCAGTGGCTGTTCCTGCGGTTCTACGAGCGCGGCCTGGCCTACCGCAAGGCGTCCCTCGTCAACTGGTGCCCCAAGGACCAGACCGTGCTGGCCAACGAGCAGGTGATCGCCGGCAACTGTGAACGCTGCGGCTCGGCGGTCACCAAGCGCGAGCTGACCCAGTGGTACTTCAAGATCACCGACTACGCCCAGCGGCTCCTCGACGACATGACGCTGCTGGAAGGCTCCTGGCCGGAGCGCGTCCTGACCATGCAGCGCAACTGGATCGGCCGGTCCGAGGGTGCGTACGTCGACTTCCGGATCGACGGCCGCGACGAGCCCGTCACCGTCTTCACCACCCGGCCGGACACGCTGTTCGGGGCGACGTTCTTCGTCGTGGCGGCCGACGCCAAGCTGGCGGCCGAGATCTGCACGCCGGACCAGCGGGAGGCGTTCGAGACCTATCTGGAACAGGTCAAGCGCGAGACCGAGATCGAACGCCTGGCAGCCGACCGGCCCAAGACCGGAGTGTTCCTGGGCGTCCACGCGACCAACCCGGTCAACGGTGAACGCATCCCCGTCTACGCGGCCGACTATGTCCTCGCCGACTACGGCACCGGCGCGATCATGGCGGTCCCGGCACAGGACCAGCGCGACTGGGACTTCGCCAAGGCGTACGACCTGCCGATCGTGCGGACCGTGCAGCCGCCCGCGGACTTCGACGGCGAGGCGTACGTCGGGGAGGGCCCGGCGATCAACTCCGCCAACGCCGAGGTGAGCATCAACGGCCTCGACGTCGCCGAAGCCAAGTCGCGGATCATCGCCTGGCTGGACGAGAAGGGCCTCGGCAAGGGCGCCATCACCTTCCGGCTGCGCGACTGGCTGATCTCGCGGCAGCGGTTCTGGGGGTGCCCGATCCCGATCGTGCACTGTGCGGCGTGCGGCGAGGTGCCCGTCGCAGACGAGCAGCTACCGGTGGAGCTGCCCGACCTGCGGGGTTCCGACCTTGCGCCTCAGGGGACGTCGCCGTTGGCCGCGGCGGGCGGATGGGTCAACGTCGAATGCCCCAAGTGCGGTGGCCCAGCACGGCGTGACTCGGACACGATGGACACGTTCGTCGACTCCTCCTGGTACTACCTGCGCTACTGCTCGCCGCACTACACCGAAGGCCCGTTCGACCCCGAGGCAGTCCGCCGGTGGATGCCGGTGCGCCAGTACGTCGGTGGCGTGGAGCACGCGATCCTGCACCTGCTCTACAGCAGGTTCTTCGTCAAGGTGCTGCACGACATGGGTGCCGTCGACTTCACCGAGCCCTTCTCGGCGCTGCTCAACCAGGGTCAGGTCATCAACGAGGGCGCGGCAATGAGCAAGACGCTGGGCAACGGCGTGGACCTGGGCGAGCAGCTCGCGACCTACGGCGTCGACGCGATCCGGCTGACGATGGTGTTCGCCGGTCCGCCCGAGGACGACATCGACTGGGCCGACCTTTCGCCGGCTGGTTCCCTGCGTTTCGTCCAGCGGGCCTGGCGGCTGGCTGGCGATGTGACCAGTGAGCCGGGGGTCGACGTCGCGGCCGGCGATGTGGCGTTGCGCAAGGTCACGCACCGGACCATCAAGACGTTCACCGAGCATGTCGAGGCGTTCAAGTTCAACGTCGGAATCGCCCGGCTGATGGAGCTGACCAGCGCCATCCGCAAGGCGATCGACAGCGGGTGCGGTCCCGCCGATCCCGCTGTGCGCGAGGCGGTGGAGGCGCTGGCGGTGATGCTGAGCGTCGTGACGCCCTACACCGCCGAGGACATGTGGGAACGGCTGGGTCACGAGCCCACGGTCGCCTTGGCGGGCTGGCCGGCGTACGACGAAGACCTGGCAGCGGCCGAGTCGGTGACCGCGGTGGTGCAGATCGCCGGGAAGCTGCGGGACAAGTTCGACGTGTCGCCGGACGTCTCGGAGGACGAGCTGCGGGACCTCGCCCTCGCGTCGCAGAAGGTCCAGGCGGCGTTGGGTGGCCGCGAGATCCGCAAGCTCATCGTGCGAGCGCCCAAGCTCGTCAACATCGTCCCCGGGTGAGACCGCCAACGGTTCGTGGTGACCGGCGTAGGGCAGCCACCGGTTTGCCGTGGCCGCCGACCGGGCCTGCACGCTAGATTGGACGTTATGCGACTCGTGCTTCTCCTTAGACAGCCGCGCTGACCTGCAGCGGGTGCTTCTCGCACCGCGTCGGCGCGGCTCGTGGTCGTTCCGATCCGGAAAGCCCAGTCGAGGAGAAGCGAGCCCGATCATGACTGTCGAGGAGACGACTCCGTCCACTTCCTCCCCTTCGTTCCGATACAACGGCGAGTTGGCCGGTGAGATCGAGAGCCGTTGGCAGGCGTACTGGAAAGTGCACCGCACCTTCCAGCTGGCCAACCCGGCAGGCTCGCTCGCCGCGCAAGGCGAGGTTGACACCGTGGCAGGCGGCGCCGTCGCCACCGGGCCGACCAACGCCGACGACAGGCTGCCGACCGACGCCGACGCCACGGTCCCCAGCCGGGTGGACACGAGAAAGTTCTATGTCCTCGACATGTTCATCGGGCCTTCCGGTGCGATGCATGTCGGACATCCGCTGGGCTACGTCGGGACCGACGTCTACGGACGCTACCTGCGGATGTGCGGGTTCCGGGTGCTGCATGCGTTCGGCTTCGACGCTTTCGGACTGCCCGCCGAGCAGTACGCCATCCAGACCGGCCAGCACCCCCGCATCACCACCGAGCAGAACATCGCCACGATCAGGGCGCAGCTGAACCGCCTCGGCATGGCCCACGACGACCGGCGCAGTGTGTCCACCACCGACGTGGAGTTCTACCGCTGGACGCAGTGGATCTTCCTGCAGATCTTCAACTCCTGGTACGACGAGCGGGCCGACAGAGCGCGCCCGATCGCCGAGCTGGTGAAGGAGTTCCAGTCCGGTGTGCGCCCCACGCCCGACGACCGGCCGTGGTCGGAGATGACCGAACCTGAACGCAGGAAGGTGATCGACGCGCACCGACTGGCCTACCTGGATGAGGTGGAGGTGAAACTGGTGCCCCGGTCTCGGCACAGTCCTGGCCAACGAGGAAGTCACCGTCGACGGCCGGAGCGAGCGCGGCAACTTCCCCGTCCACCCGAGGAGGATGCGGCAGTGGATGCTGCGGATCACCGTGTACGCCGACCGCCTGCTGGCGGATCTGGACCACCTCGACTGGCCGGAGTCGATGAAGTCCCAGCAGCGCCACTGGATCGGGCGTTCGGTCGAGGAGGAGGAGGCCGGCGGGACAACGGCGCCGAGATATCGGCTGCGGGACTGGGTGTTCAGCCGGCAACGCTACTGGGGCGAGCCGTTCCCCATCGTCTACGACGAACACGGTCCGGTCGCGCTGCCGGAGACGATGCTGCCGGTCGAGCTGCCGCCGACTTCCGACTTCGCGCCCAAGGTCTATGACCCGGACGACAGGGAGGCCGAGCCCGAACCACCCCTGTCCCGCCTGCCGGAGTGGGTGTCGGTACGCCTGGACCTGGGTGACGGCCCGAAGGACTACCGGCGCGAGACGCACACCATGCCGCAGTGGGCAGGGTCGTGCTGGTACGAGCTGCGTTACCTGGACCCCGACAACGATGCGGCATTCTGCGATCCCGCCAACGAAAGTTACTGGATGGGCCCGCAAGCCGCCGTTGACACCGGGGATGCCGACGCCGGCCGGACTGATCCTGGCGGCGTCGACCTGTACGTCGGCGGGGTCGAGCACGCCGTCCTTCACCTGCTCTACGCCCGCTTCTGGCACAAGGTGTTGTACGACCTGGGACATGTCTCCAGTCGCGAGCCGTTCCGCCGGCTGATCAACAACGGCTACATCCAGGCGTACTCCTACACCGATGCGCGCGGAGTCCACGTGCCTGCCGACGAAGTGATCGAGCGGGACGGCGCCTTCTGGTACCACGGCCAGCGCGTCGAACGCAGCCTCGGCAAGATGGGCAAGAGCCTGCGCAACATGGTGACGCCTGACGAGATGTGTGCGCGCTACGGCGCCGACACGTTCCGGATGTATGTCATGTCCACCGGGCCACTGCCGGCGTCGCGGCCGTGGGACCCACACGGAATCGTCGGCATGCACCGGTTCCTCCAGCGGGTGTGGCGGATGCTGGTCGACGAGGACTCCGGCGCCTGCACGGTCTCCGCGCTGCCGGCGTCGGTGGCCACGAGGCGCGTGGTGCACAAGGCGATCGACGCCGTAGGACGAGACATGAACGAACTGGCGTTCAACACCGCCATCGCCCGGCTGACCGAGCTGTCGCGCCATCTGGCCGGCCTGGCCACGGTGCCCCGCGAGGCGGCGGAGCCGCTGGTGCTGATGCTGGCGCCGTTCGCACCTCATCTGGCCGAGGAGTTGTGGTCGCGGATGCACGGCAGCGACGGGGTGAGGGGATCCGTCGCGTACATCCCTTATCCGGAAGCGGATCCGGCCCTACTGGTCCCTGATCGGGTGACCTGCGTGGTCCAGGTGGCCGGCCGGTTGCGTGACCGCTTCGAGGTGGCGCCAGACGTCTCCGGGGACGAGCTGCGGCGGCGCGCCCTCGCATCCACGAAGGTCCGTACCGCATTGGCCGGCCGCCAGGTCCGGACCGTGATCGTCCGCGCGCCGAAGCTGGTGAACGTCGTGCCGGCATGAGGGCAGCTTCGTGCACAGGGACGGGCGACGCCGAGTCAGGTTCGACCCTCAACCGCCGTGCGGGCCGACGGGCACATGGGAGTGGATCAGGCGTCGCCGTTCGCCACGTCGGCCAGGAGCTTGGCGGGTTGGAAGGCGTACGCCACCATCCAGTGCGGAGCGACCCTGAGGTAAACGATGTCGTCACCCCAGCTGGTCGGTGAGCTGCCGTAGTGCGCGGCCAGATGGTCCTCGATCGCCCGCCAGTCGGGATGGTCCTGCGGCACGAACTCCGCCGTGCCGTGCACGAACACCCCGAGGTCGTCGCCCCGGAGGTGCGCGACGCTGACCGCGGGAAGCGCTCGCAGGTGGCGGACCTTCACCGCCGTGCCGGCCGTCGAGAACACCCACCGCCCATGCAGGAAGTGTCCGTCGAGCCCGGAGATCCGGGGCTCACCCCTGGCGGTCACCGTGGCGACCGAGAGGGTGCACATCCCGGTGAGGACGGACGTGAGCTGCGAGGCCGTCAGCGTGCGTTCGCCCGGCGTCACGATCGACCGCAGGTGTTCGCTGGAGCGGGGGAGCGAGGTGTCGAGGAGGGTCTGCAGGTCGTGGAGCTCGTCAGCTGTTTCGTACATCCTCCCGAGGATGGCAGAACCCACCGACGCCGACGGGTCGACCACAAAGTTCGACAGCTGGGGCCACCGCCTTCGAGTCCGGCGACGAAGCCGGCGCGGGAAGAGCGCCCCGAGTGGCCGTGGTCAACGATTCCACCGCGACCCTCCCGTGGCCGAGGAGACTGGGATCGGGTCACACGACCAGCACCCGACAAGGACTGACAGGTGCGGCGGTCAGGCTGGACCGCCGCACGTGACATACCCTGGGCCCCCGTGGACCTGCGTGGAGATTCTCGACGCGACGCGCTGGTGGCGATCGCCGATCGGTACCACATCGCGATCGAGGACATCGTGCCCGCTCCCGCCCCGGGCGCGGCCAACTACGTCTACTTCCTCGGCGATCACCTCGTGGTCCGGATCCCCCGCGGCGGAGGTGCACGCCTGGCGGAGTTGGCGAAGGAGGCCACCGTGATCCCGGCCGCGCGGCGGGCGGGGGTGCGGACTCCGGCCGTCGTGACCTACGACGACAGCTGTTCGGTCGTCGGCGTGCCCTACCTCGTGATCGAACGCGTCCGCGGTCGGGACCTCGGAGCTCTCGGCGTGTCGCCGACGGAGGCGGCCGGTGCGTACCGTCAGGTCGGGCTGAGCCTCGCCCGGCTGCACCGGCTCGTGCGAGGCAGGGTCGGGCCACTGCCGGGGCTGGGTGTCGACGACGAATCGGATCCGCGGCCCACCGTGGAGGCGTTGGCGGAGGTGGGGTACGTCGACGTCGATGCGGCACGCTGGCTCATCGGCTGGTTCGACCGGCTGGCTCGTTGGCGCCCGGCGGACGTGGAACCCGTCGTCGTCCATGGAGACGCGGCACCGACCAACATCGTCGTCGCCTCCGACCTGGAGCTGCTGGGTCCGGGCGCTGACCGCGGCGTGGATGGTGTCTTCGACACGGCCACGCTCGTCGACTGGGGAGATGCCGCGTGGGCCGACCCGGCGGTGGACTTCGCGAAGATCCCGTTGCGAGCGGTGCCGTTCGCGTTGGAGGGGTATCTGGCCGGCGTGGGTGCGCGGTCGCGGGCAGAGGCGTTGCATGGCTGGGCGGCTCGGATCCTGTGGTACCACCTGAGCTGGGCGCTGCACGGTGCCCCCCAGGAACCGCGGACGGACGAACGCACCTGGACGGCACCGCCACTGAGCCGGTTGCTCGAGGTGCTGCGTTTCTTCGCCCAGTCGCCGCCTGAGCCTTGGGCCTCTCTGGCCTGAGGATTCTGCCGACTGCCTCTCAGGACCTGCCGTCAAGTCCGAGGAGCGGTGACGTCGTGAGGTGGCTTGCCTGCCCCCACGACGGGCCGGGAGCTTGCCGGGGGCGTGAGGTGCCCGGCTCGGCCCGGCTCGGCTCGGCCCACGGCGTCCGGGAGATGCAGGCGCCCGGATTTTGTCCACAACCTGCGAAACAGCTGGTTCATCCACAGGTCTGGCAGCTTCCGCGGACGGCGGGCTCGCATCTCCCTACCGTCGTGGCGTGTTTCGTCGCCACACCACTCGTCGCCGGGTCCGGTCCGACACCGTTCGTGCGGTGCGCCGCGTCCAGGCTCTGTGGCGAGCGCCTGCGCGAGAGTTCCGGGTGGGTGGCTGGTTGCCGAGCCGGGCGGGCGGCCCGGTCCGTGTTCAGGGGGAGCCGGGCGGCGCACCCGACGGGAGGGAGGAGCCCGACGTGCCCGAGGAGCCCGACGTGCCCGATGAGCCTGAGCCGGATGAGCAGCCTGAGCCCGACAAGCGCTTCCCGTATGCCGATCGACTTCGGCATGACGACGGGTTGCTGGGTGACGACCGGTTGCTGGGTGACGACCGATTCCGGGATGAGGATCGGTTCCGGGATGAGGATCCGTTCCGGGCCGACGGCCGAATTCCGGCGGACGAGGAAATGGCCGGCGGGGAGCTGGGTGGCGTCGCCACCTGGGGTCTGCGGCGAGGGCACCTGGTGGTCATCGCCGTGCTGTTACTGGTCGCCGTCGGCGGTGTCGGCGTCATGGTGCTCCGCGAGCGACCGGTGCGCGAGAGCGTCACTCAGCGTCCGATCGCCACCGCGTCTGTGGTGGCATCGACCAGTCCAGGTGCAACCGCGACCAGCGCCTCGCCGACACCGCCGACGCTGGTCATCCATGTGGCGGGGAAAGTCCGCAAGCCAGGTGTGGTCCGGCTTCCGGCAGGCTCGCGGGTGATCGATGCCGTCTCGGCGTCAGGCGGCGCCCTGAACGGCGTCGACCTGGCCGCACTCAATCTCGCGCGCCCACTCGCCGACGGTGAGCAGGTCCTGGTGGGGGTCACCGCCCCTCCCGGCGTACCCGCCCCGGGTGCGCCTCTCCAAGGCGGTTCGGCGGCAGGCTCAGCCGGCACCGGCCTGCCCGCCACCCCGGTCAACCTCAACACCGCCACGCTCGAGGAACTGGACACACTGCCGGGAGTCGGCCCCGTGCTGGGGCAGCGCATCATCGAGTTCCGCACGTCGCAGGGCGGCTTCACCAGCATCGAAGAGCTGCGCAATGTCACCGGGATAGGCGAGCGGACGTACGCGGACCTTCGTGACCGGGTCACCGTGTGAGGCGTGCAGTGAGTGTCGTTCACCAGGTTCGCGGCCGCCTGGTTCGGAGCGTGACGAGGGCGTTTCGCCCGGGAAGGTCGAGCCGGCCCGGGCCGCCGGCCGCAGCTGGGCGCGGTGGGGCTCCGGCCCCGGCACGCGATCCGGCCGCATCGCGTCAGCCGGTAGACGCCCGGCTGGTGCCGCTGGCCGTAACCGCCTGGCTGTGCACGCTCGTCGTTCCGCTGCTGCCTCGCCGGCCGGTGGTCGTCGCGGCGGTGGGTCTCGTCGTCGTGGCAATCGCGTTCATCGCCCTGGATCGGCGGCGGCGGTTCCACCGGCGTACCGCGGCGCTGGCCGTGGTCTGTCTGGGCGGCGGCGTCCTGTGCCTCGTGACGGTCGCCCACATCGCCGCGTCGCGAAGCGGCCCTCTCCCCGACCTCGCCGCTGACTCCGCCGTGGTGACCGCCGAGCTTCGGGTGGGGACCGATCCGCTGCGGAGGGAGTCCAACCGCGGATTCCGGTCCACCTACGTCGTGGTGGAGGCGGACATCATCCGGGTCGTGGCACGCGGTACGACCACCCGGCTGAAGGCGCCGGTCGTTCTCACCGGATCTGTGGCCTGGGCCGATGTCGACCCCGGCACCGTCGTACGCACCGTAGGAAGGCTCGCCGAGACCAGGCCCGGCGAACGAGAAGTGGCCCTCCTCGCCGCCCGGTCGCCCCCGGAGCTGGTCGAGCCTGCAGGCTGGCTCGACCAGGGGGCGAGCCGGCTGCGGGCCGGTCTTCGCGCCGCGGTTGCCGGGCTTCCGGAGGCCGAACGTGGCCTCGTGCCCGCCCTCGTGGTCGGGGACGTGTCGGGCATGCCCGAGCACCTCGTCGACGACTTCCGTACGGCCGGCCTTTCGCACCTGACCGCTGTGTCCGGAGCGAACTTCACGATCGTGCTTGCGTTCGTCCTCGGTCTCGCGCGTTGGGCCGGTCTTCGATCGTGGGGCCTGCCGGTGCTCGGAGTGCTGTGTGCCTTGGGGTTCGTCGTCCTGGCAAGGCCTGAGCCGAGTGTTCTCCGTGCAGCGGCGATGGGGCTGGTCGGCCTCGCGGGACTCGCGGCGGGATCGCGCCGGTACGGCGTTCCCGCCCTTGCCATCGCCGTACTCGCCCTGCTCCTCGTCGATCCGTGGCTCGGGCGGTCGTTCGGGTTCGCCCTCTCGGTCCTCGCCACCGCGGGAATCCTCGTGTTGGCACCGGTCTACACCGGAAGCCTCGCGGGCTGGCTGCCCCGGTTCGCCGCCGCGGCGGTCGCCGTCCCGCTCGCGGCTCAGCTCGCCTGCACACCGCTGGTCGCGGTCCTGTCCGGGTCGGTCAGCGTGGTCGCGGTCGTCGCCAACCTCGTCGCTGCACCGGCGGTGTTCCCGGCGACAGTCTTCGGGTTGGTGGCCACCATCCTGGCGCCGCTCAGCGTTGGCATCGCCTCGGTTCCCGGCTTTCTGGCCGGAGTGGCGGCCCGGTGGATCGTCGAGGTCGGGGCGTTCGCGGCGCGTGCGCCCGGCGCGAGCCTGTCGTGGCCGGCGAGCGGGCCGGGCATCGCGGTACTGGTCGCGCTGTGCGGCGTCGGCGTTCTCGCCGCACCGGCACTGCTGAGGCGGCGCGGTCTCAGTCTCGTCCTGGCAGGCGCGGCCGCCGTGTGGATTGTCCATCCGGTCCGCATGCCCGTCCCCATGACGTGGATCACGGGCTGGCCGCCGCAAGGCTGGATTCTGGTCGCCTGCGATGTCGGTCAAGGTGACGCGCTGGTCCTGCGGTCCGGGCCCCGCACTGGCGTGGTGGTCGACACCGGACCCGATCGCGCGAAGATGGACGCCTGCCTGGCCGACCTCGGCATCACGCGGGTTCCGTACGTCCTGCTCACCCACTTCCATGACGACCACACCGCGGGACTCGCCGGAGTCGTGCGCGGTAGGACGGTGGGGGAGGTCGGTATCCGCCCACACGCGCCCGCCAGCGAAGCCGTACGTGTCGGTGACTCGGAGCTCGGAACCGGGGTTCGGGTCACCGAGGTCGTCGCGGGTGAGCGCCGGCGGTCAGGCGACGTGACCTGGACCGTGCTCAGTCCGCACCCTGCGACGCCAGGGGCTGGGCCGCCTCCGGGTGCCACGTCCGGAACTGCGCACGACGAGGAGGGTTCGGTGGAGAACGACGCGAGCGTCGTGGTGATGGCCGAGATCAGGGGCATCCGGATCCTCCTCACCGGTGACATCGAGCCGCCGAGTCAGCGGGCGCTGCTGCGGTCCGGCCATGACCTTCGCGCAACGGTGCTCAAGGTTCCTCACCACGGGTCGCGCTACCAGGACCAGGAGTTCCTGCGAGCAACTGGCGCGACCATCGCGCTGATCACTGTCGGTGCCGAAAATGACTACGGACATCCCGCACCGACGACCGTCTCGACGGTGGAGGCGTTCGGCGGCACGGTGGCGCGGACCGATCTCGCGGGCTCCATCGCCGTCGTCAAGGACCGTGGTGGGCTGGGCATCGTGAGCCGGGGAGCGGCCGACGAGGGCGTACGAACCGACGCGGGTACGGATGGTGGGGCTGCCAGCGCTGAAGTCGGGCACGCGGAGTCGCAGGCGGGCGCGGGCCGGACCTCCCGGTCGACGGGAGGTGAGACCAGGATTGTCGGACCTTCGTGGGATGCTGACGTCGATGGCAGCCAAATCTCGTTCCGCACCGGCCACTGGCGAAGCTCTCGGCGGGGTCACGCTCGTGCTCGGCGCCGAAGACCTGCTGGCCGATCGCGCGGTCGCGGCGGCAGTCGAGGCCGTCCGTTCGGTCGATCCAGGAGCCGACCTCACCGAGATCGACGCGGTGAACCTGGCACCCGGGAGTCTCGCCGAGCTCACGAGTCCGTCGCTGTTCGCATCCGCACGGATCGTGGTGGTCAGGTCGGTCGAGACGCTGCCGGCCGAATCCACCGACGCGGTCCTCAGCTACGCCGGCAGTCCAGAGCCCGATGTCGCCATGGTCCTGGTCCACCGCGGCGGGCAGAAGGGCCGGTCCGTTGCCGACAAACTCCGCAAGGCCGGCGCACGTGTCGTCGCGTGTGATCCGCTGAGGAGTTACGAGCTGCCCGGTTTCGTCCAACGTGAGGGCCGGGCGGCGGGCGTCCGCATCAACGACGACGCGGCGGGTCTGCTGGTGGACGCGGTCGGAAGCGACCTTCGAGTGCTCGCGGGGGCGACGGCCCAGCTGATCTCCGACAGCGCCGGAACGGCGATCACCGAGGAAGTCATCCGCCGATACTTCGCCGGTCGCGCAGAGGTCAACAGCTTCGCGGTTGCCGACGCGGCACTGGCGGGTCGCACGGCGCATGCGCTGGAGCAACTCCGCTGGGCGATGCGTGCCGGGGTCGCCCCTGTGCTGGTGACCTCCGCGCTCGCCTCAGGCCTGCGCGGTCTGGCCAAGCTCGCCGGTGCACCTCGGGGCCTGCGCGAGGGCGACCTGGCCCGTGAGGTCGGCGTGCCTCCGTGGAAGCTCAAGACGCTGCGCGCCCAGCTACGCGGCTGGAACTCCGAGGGACTTGCGTTGGCGATCCAGGCGGCGGCTCAGGCTGATGCCGACGTCAAGGGGGCCGCCGACGATGCGGACTACGCGCTGGAGAAGGCGGTCCTCGCCGTGAGCCGTGCACGACAGCACTAGCGGGACATCGCCCGGGTCCTGGTCCGTCTCCTCGACCAGAAGGGGCTGCGATTGGTCACCTCGGATCCAGATCACTGCACACTTGACCAGTGACCCTCCGGCGTACGGTGCACCGGTCTCGCTCCGTGCTCACCTCGGGCACGCCGGCAGCCGGGACGCGGGCCGGGCACGCCTAGATCCGGGAGCGGCTGGCGGACAGGAGCCTCAGCAAGTGCCGGCCGCAGTCGACGTGGGGAGTCGCGAGCCCGGCGTGACCTGGAAGAGACGCCGCCGCCTACACGGGGCCCGGGAGAGACGCGCCAGCTAGAGGTGACCTGGGGGGCACGGCCCCGACTAGAGGGAGCCGGCCCGCTTGAAGATGGCGGACTTCTTGTTGGCCGCGTGATTCTTGTGGATCACGCCCTTGGAGGCCGCCTTGTCGAGCAACCGGCCAGCAACGCGGGCGGAGTCCTGCGCCGTGGCGGCGTCGCCGCTGTCGGCGGCCTCGCGGAACTTGCGAATTGCCGTCTTCACCGACGAACGTACCGACTTGTTGCGCTGCCGCCGGCGCTCGTTCTGCTTGATCCGCTTGATCTGGGACTTGATGTTCGCCACTGAGTCAATGCCTCGATCGGACGTTGTGCTGATGGACGATGGGAGCGTGCCGGACCTGGCCGGACACGCGAACGGACAGCTTACCAGCCGTCGGAACCGGGCCTACACTCGCGAACCCGGGGGCGGCCGAGTCGGTGGCCAGCCGGAACCCAGCGCAGACGTGATCAGGTCGATGATCATGAAGGCCCGCGGGTAGAAGCCCCCCTGTCGTGGTCGGAGGTGGGGGCGCGCCCCGGCCCAGACGGTTCATGATCACCGGCATGATCAAGGGCCGCCGAGTCCGGCGGGCGAGCTGGCGGGTCTGGGCGCGCTGCCTGGAGGGAGTGCGGGCGTGCGGGTGTGCGGTGCGGGTGTGCGGGTGTGCGGTGCTGGGTGTGCGGTGCGGGCCGCCTCCCAGGACCGCCGGACCTTCCAACCTCCGGACTAACTCCCTACTCGGTCTCGGTGAGGGTGAGGGAGCGGAGCCGGTGGCCCGCGAACCAGGTCGCGGCCACGGTCACGGCGACGAGGAGCACCAGGGCGGTGCCCGCGCTCATGACCGACTCGATCGCGTCCTGCTTGATCACGCTGTCGGCGACCGCCAGAGCCCACTGCTGGATGCTGAGCGTTTTCGCCCCCGGTACGAATCCGCCGACGAAGCTCTCCCAGATCAGCGCGTAGACGAGCCCGAAGACCACCGCGTGCCGGGTGAGTACGGCCAGGAGCAGGAACAGCGCGCTGTAGGTGAGGCCCGCGATCGCCGTGCCCACGCCGAACCCGAGAGCGACACCCCCGTCGAGACCCGACACGACGACCGCGGCGACGAACGTCGGTACGGCCGCAAAGGCGAGCAGGCAGCCAGCCGCGATGGCGAGCTTCGTCACGATGATGATCGGCCGCGACACGGGCTTGGCGAGAATGTAGACGATCGACCCCTCGTCGATCTCGGGCCCGATGACGCCGGTGCCGGCGATCAGGCCGAGCAGCGGCACCATGGTGCCGAGAGCGAACGCCTGCAGCAGCGGGGTACCCACCACCGAGTCCGGACCGGCGACGCCTCTGATGACCGCGGCAAGCGCCAGGAGGAGGACCGGCAGGATGAACAACAGCAGCACTCGGCGCTTGCCGAGGAGCGTGCTCGTCGTGAGTCTGGCGATGGTTGCGTTCATGGCATCCTCGTAGGTGGTCAGGCCGGGCGGGTCGGCGCTGTGGTGCTCACGCGCTGATGAGATAGGCGAAGACGCTCTCGAGGGACTCGTCGGACGGCGACACCTCGAAGAGCCGGACTTCGGCGTCCCGCGCCATCTGCGGCAGCAGCCAGGTGAACCGGGCGAAATCGACCGCCTGCACCCGGAGACACTGATCGCGTACGTCGAGTTCGACTCCCGCCGACGAACCGTCGGAGATGAGCCATGAGGCGAGCCGCCGGTCGTCGCTGGAGCGGATGACGTACTGATGTGGCCGGTCGGCCATCAGCCGGCGGATCTCCCGGAAGTCGCCGGACGCGGCATGTCGCCCCGCGACGACCACCTCGATGTGGGAGGCGACTTGTTCAACCTCCTCGAGGATGTGCGAGCTGAACAGCACGGTGCGTCCCTGCGCCCCCATCGAACGCAGAAGATCCATCAGGTGCAGACGCTGCCGAGGGTCCATGCCGTTGAAAGGCTCGTCGAGGAGCAGGACCGGCGGGTCGTGGACGAGAGCGGTCGCCATCTTGATCCGCTGTTTCATGCCCTTGGAGTACGTACCGACCCGGCGGCCCTGTGCGTACTCCATCTCCACCGTGGCGATCGCGGCTGCAGCGGCCGCCCGCGGGTCGGGCAGTTTGTGCAGCTTCGCGTTGGCGAGGACGAACTGCCAGCCGGTGAGGTTGTCGTAGAGAGCTTCGCGTTCGGGGACCAGGCCGATCCGGCGGTAGGCGAGATGGTTCCGCCATACGGCGGAGTCGTCCAGCGTGACCTTGCCAGCTGACGGCGCCAGGAAGCCGCCCATCATGTGGATCAGCGTCGACTTGCCGGCGCCGTTGGGGCCCAGGAGTCCGGTGACACCCGGACCGATGGTCATCGTGATGTCGTTGACCGCGACGACATTGCCGTACCAGCGGGAGGCACGGTCGATGTGGACGACGCTCATGCTGTTTCCCTTTCGCATGACCACTGCGGTGCCTCACTCCGGCACACCTCGTACCTCGGCGTACCTCCGTGGGGGCTCCTCACGCTCATGCTGGTCCCCTTTTCGCATGACCGCTGCGGTGCCTCACTCCGGCACACCTCGTACCTCGGCGTACCTGCGTGGGGGCTCCTCGCGCTCATGCGTTCGCCACCTTCCGGTATCGCAGGAGCAGCAGGCCGAACGAGCCGACGACGACCGCCGCCGCGGTGAGGACGAAGGCCAACAGACCGACGGTCGTGTCCGGTGGCGGAATCACGCCGGAGTACTCCGCCCCGAACGCGGTCACCTGCACGCCGTCGACCAGGGTGATCGGCGAGAGGAGTCCGAAGTAGCCGGCGAGTGTGGTGTTGTTCTCCGACTGCGCGATCCCAGATGCGATCGTGACACCGGAATAGCTGAGAACGAGGACCGTGATGATGGCCGCGACGCCGAATCCGCGCCGCGTCGTGAGGGACGCGATGACGCCGCCGACCCCGGCGAGCACGAGCGCGAGGACCACCACGCCGGCCAACCCGGCGGCGAAGTTCTTCGTCTGCTCACCGAAGGACAACTTCGCCAGCAGGGTGCCTGCGTACAACACGATCAGGGGCCCGAGCACGAGGATCGCGATCGAGGTCGCGAGAGCGGCGAACTTCGCGGTCACGTAGTCGAGCCGGGTGAGCGGCCGGGAGAAGTACAACGTGATCGTGCGGAACCGCAGGTCGCGGGAGAACAACTGCGGTGCCTGCGAGGCCACGAAGATGCCGATGACCGCCTGGGTGACGACGAAGTACCGCTCATACGGAAGTGGCAGGTCCTGGAGCCTGGCGAACATCATGACCGCGACGACGATGACGGCCGGCAGGAGCATCGCCCCGGCGAGCAGGAACGGCAGCACCTTGGACTTTGCCGACCGTCCGAGACCGTAGGTCGACCGGAGGCTCTGTACGTACAACGACCGCAGGATGTACGCCCGACCGAGGCGAGCCCCGTCGTAGTTCCGGTAGCCGATGTCGTGGATGACGCCACCAGGTGCGGGAGCGCCGACCGGACCGGCAGGTAGGGGCTCATGGGGCACTGGCATGCCGTGCTCCTCCGTCGCTGTGGGCTTCGTCGGTGTGCGTTGCGTCGACATGAGCCCTGTCGACATGAGCCCCGTCGGTGTGGGCCCCGCCAGGGTGGGCTCCGTCGACGTGGCTCGGTGCCTGCACTTCGTTGGCGCGGAAGACCTCCTCGATCCGGTGCCGGCGCTGTTGCATCCGGACGAGGCCGAGGTGGAGTTCTGCCGCCGTGTCGCGTACGACGTCGTAGATGCGTTCGTCGGTGGCGTCGATCACCAGCATCCGGCCGTCGGGGGAGACCGCGTGGCCACGGGCGGCGAGGGCCTGGCCGAGCCGGTCACGTCCGGTAGTGGTGCCCGCGCCGGAGTCGTGTGCACTCACCTCGACGAGGAGCATGGGGGTGGCGCGGGTGAAGTCAGCCGTCGAGGACGACCGCAGGAGCCGTCCACCGTCGATGATCACGACGTGGTCGCTGATCTGCTCGAGTTCGCCCAGGAGGTGCGAGGTGACGAGGACGGAGATGCCGAAGTCGGCACCGATCCGGCGGATCAGGGCCAGCATGTCGTCGCGGCCGGCCGGGTCAAGGCCGTTGGTCGGCTCGTCGAGGAAGACGAGGCTCGGGTCATGGACGAGTGCCTGGGCCAGTTTGACCCGCTGTCGCATGCCGGTGGAGTAGCCCCCGATGGGTCGGTAGCGCTCCTCGTACAGGCCGACGTGGCGGAGCGTGTCGGCGGTCCGTTCGCGAGCGCTGGCGGCCGGAAGCCCGGACATCCGCGCCATGTGGACCACGAACTCCGTTGCCGACACGTCCGGAACCAGGCAGTCGTGTTCGGGCATGTAGCCGACCCGGTCGCGGATGGCCGAACCGTCGGTGCTGACGTCGAGGCCGAGCACGCGGGCCGTGCCTGAGGTGGCCGGCGCGAGGCCGAGCAGGATCTTGATGAGCGTGGACTTTCCCGCGCCGTTGGCGCCGACCAGCCCCGTGACCCCTGGGCCGACCTCGATGCTGAGCTGGTCGAGGGCGGTGACGCGGGGGAACCTCTTGGTGAGGTCTTGGGTGGAGATGACGGTCACGGTCACGACGCTAGTGCACAGGGGCGCCTCTGACCGTCCATCTCCAGGACGAGGCGTGGCATTCCTGCCCGTAGGGGTTCCCCTGGTGATCCGGGCGAAGCGTCAGCCGACCCAGCCGCGGCGTATGGCGATCCGGACAGGCATGCCTGCGCGTACCACGCCTGGTGCGTACGTAGATGCGGCGATCCGGGGACGGCCGGTTCGAGCGACGACCGGGTGAAGTAGCCGCTCAGCCCGGCGAGGGCCGCGTCGACCGCTTCGGGATCTACATCGGCGCCGAGGGGATGTGCGGCGAACAGGGCGTCACCGTCGTAGCCGTCTCCGCGGGCGGAGATCAGCAGGAAGAGGAGGTCGAGCCAGGGGGCTCCACGGCTGGGCCAGTTCCAGTCGCAGATCCAGACCTGTCCGTCGTCGCCCATGATCACGTTGTCGTCGCGGAGGTCGCAGTGGACCACGGAGTCGCCGGCGAGGGCGTCCAGCGCCTGGTCCTCGAGGGTCGCGAGCTCGGCGACCTGTGGGTCGGGTGCGTCGGCGCCCGCGGAGGCGACCTGGCGCCAGTACCCGAAGTCGTCGGCCAGCCAGTCTCCGAGGGCGGGGACGACGAGATCTGGTGGTCCGGGCGTGAGGGCTTCCGCCATCGGTGTCAGTGCGGTGAGGACGCGGGCGAGTTCGGTGGCGTCCCACGGCCGGGCCGGTGGCTGGCCAGGCACGTCGTCGAAGCACAGCACGACCCAGCCCTCGTGCTCTGAGGTCCAGCGCACACGAGGCGTGGGCACGCCGTCGGGGAGCCGTGGGACGATTCGTGCCTCGGCCTGGTAGCAGTCGGCGATCACCGGGCTGTCCTCGGACGAGGCCGCCTTCACGAACGCGGTCCCGCCCTTGCCGTAGACCAGCCGGGACGCGAACCCCGGGGTGAAACCCGACCCCTGGTTGGCGACGGCGGTGACGGGCCCGCCGAGCCGTTCCTCGATGTGCGTACGAAGGAAATCGGGCAGGTCGGGCCACTCCGGCCGGAGCGCGGTTGCTCCGTGCGGGACCAGGGGTGCGGCTGGCGCGGTCATCGGTCGATCCTGACAGCCCGAGACCTCGCCCGGGTTCAGCGGGGTGGTCGGTCCCGGGTTCGTTCGGTCCGTCGCGACAGCGGGCCGGGGTCCGCGCTTGATCAAATACTGACTGCTTCAATCAGGGTACGGCCGATGGTTGAGGTGGTCGGGTTCTGGATCGCGCCCTGGCGCGCCACCAAGCCCACTCTCCCTCCCAGGCGACGGGGTGCGGGAACGGGGAGTGCTCGACGGGAGCCATGGTCTGCGCCGTCCAGCAGCACGACCCAGTTGACCTTGCGGTAGCGCCGCCTGCGGTGCCTGGCGTTCGTCGCATCTCGTCGTCTATCCGAACGTCGGGCCGAGCCGCCAACAGGCGCCGGCAGGGGCGACCACCGCGATGGTCACCAGCCTGCGTAGCGCACGCTCAGGGAAGCAACGGATATATCTGCTCCCACGTGTCTAGTCGAGCGTCATCGAGGGCGTCCTTCAACATGAGCGCAGGTGTCAACAGATTCTTGATGAAACGGAGCTGGCGTATTTCTTCGATGTCGAGCTCCGTCCATCTTGACGCCAATGCCCGGGCTTGCTCTGGGGCGATCGGAATCTCGCGAAAGAGCAGTTCCGCGGTCTGCTCCGCGCTCAGCAGATCGATTTCCTCGTTGGGAGAGACCTTCTGGAACAGGGCAGCGGTGAGGTTGAGCCGCCGAACTGCAGTCTCCCCGGGGACCAGGGCGCCAGCCGCACTGGCAGACTCGAGTACGTAACCCAGCGCACGACTGCTGGACCTCCACTCCGCGGCAGTCAATCCTACGCATTCATCAATGATGCGTGTGGTCAGCAACTGCACGAGGCCAAGCCACTCTTCCGAATCCATGCTGGCGACATCGAAGTTCTGAGAAGCCAGGGCTGCCACAAGCTGCTTTCGGTCAAGCCGAACAAGCTCCTGGAATGGACTTCTCATGAGAAGATGATGCCCGCCATTCCAAATGCTTCCTTCCCGATCTGAACACTCCTTGCCGATGCGCTGGCCGGTAGGCCCTGTAAGAAGTGACCGCTGTGCGGGTTGATATCCAGCCCGAAATACCCTCCGGCGGACGAGCCGGCGATGTCTGCCTCTCCGGCTGCGCGTACTGGAGCACCTCGGCTGAGTACCGCATGCGATATCTCTTGTCCATTGACGAACTTCGGCTGGATCACAAGGTTGCCATCTTCCAGAACGGCCCACTTGACCGTCCCTGAGTTTACAGCTTCGTCGAACCCCGATGTTCCGGGCCGCGAAGGCGTCACTCCCAATCCGTCCGCGCGAGCGAGCTCATCATCGAGCTGGTCACCCATCTGGTTCGGGAAGGTGTCGCAGTTGTGGACGAGTACCGGCGTCTCACCCGCCAGCACATAGTACGCATGGGTGGTGTCGACCGAGAGGTCGTAGGTGATCTGCGTACCGGCGTACTCACGTACGGCTCCCACCCGGACGTCGCCGCGGCCGGATGTGAGAAGTCGCTCGCCGCGCCGGAGATCTCCTGCATCGATCCAGCGTTTGCTGGTCTTCGACCAGAAGGGGTGGTGGTCGGTTGTGGTGATCGTGTGCCTGCCACCGGCGGCGCGGACGGTGACGTCGACGAACTGCTTGTCGTGATCGGTCCGGATGGTTTGTGTGACTTGACGCTTCGCGGTCTTCCCGGTTCGGGGGTTGGTGGCAACTATCGTGTCACCTGGCTCGACTTTCTCGATCCGTTTGCTGGTGCCGTCGGCGAGCAGGACCATGGTCCCGGCTACGAAGCTGTTGCATCCTGGGCGTGTTGGGGGTGCTTTGCTCGGGCCGTCGGCGTTGTCGCCGGTCTTCTTGGCCTTGGATCTGAGGGCTTTCGCCTTGGCGGCTGCTCGTTCCGCTGACTCCTTGGCGGCTCGTTTCGCGGCCGCTCTGGCGGCGGCTGCTTTTTGCGCCGCCTTCTTCGCCGCCGCGGCGGCTGCGTCCTTGGCTGCCTTGGCCGCGTTCTTCGAGCCCTTGATGATGGCGCGTGCCCATTTGATTTCCTTGGAGAACGTGATGACGGCCTTGCCGGCGCGGTAGATCGCCTCAGCAATCTTCTTCGCTTTGAAGATCTTGCCCCACGGCAGCATCCCGACAACCAGCGATACACAGCCGACGATGTCGCCCTTGAGACAGTTGAGCAGGTCGTTGATGCCGAGGAACTCCATGAGGACCTGGCCGCCGGCCTCCAGGATCACGTCGACCCAGCTCTTGCTCTGGATCTGCTGTGCCTTGGCCAGCTCCTCCGGGCTCGGCCCGTTGACCTCGTCCGGGCTCGTTCCAGGGTCAGTCTCAACGGACGAGCCGCCGCCACCTCCGCCGCCGTCTGCGGCCAGCATGGCTCCGGTCGGGTCGGTATGGGAGAGCGGGTTGTTGTTGACGTAGGCGTAGGACGAGATGGCCGTGAGGCTGTCGGGCATCGGGTCGGTGGCGGTGAACCGGCCGGTCCCGGGGTTGTAGTTGCGCGCCCGTAGGTAGTAGTTGCCCTCACCAAGGCTGGAGTCCTGGTACGCCCCAACGAACCGCAGTGGATTCTTCGGACCCGCCGCCGTGTCCGCCTTGCTCTTCGGTGCTGCGGCCACTGACTTGCCGGGCTTGCTCTTTGTCGCGGTGGGCGTCGGGCTGGTTGTCGGGCTGGCCGACCGGTCAGGTCCGCTGCCGACCACGTCATCGAGCAGCCCACCATGCGAGCCGTCGGACGACCTGTCGGACGAGCCTCCGAGCACCCCGCCCAGCAAGCTCCCGCCCGAACGGTCCGATGAGCCACCGGACGAGCCACCGGACGAGCCACCGGACGAGCCACCCAGAACGCCGCCGAGCAGGCCGTCGTCGTTGCCCTGCTTGTCGCGGTTGTCAGTCTCGCCTTCGGCCGCTTCGGTTTCCTCGCCACCGCCGAGCGTTGGCCCTTCGCGCGGGTTGCCGAACGGGTCGTAGTCGTAGCCCGCCTCCACCTGACCGGTCGGCGACAGCATGGTGGCGACGCCGCCGAGCCAGTCGTGGGTGTAGGAATGCGCGCCGGTCGACGGGTCGAGCAACGCCAGCGGCTCGTCGTCGGGACCGTAGCTGAAGCCGCGCTTTTCCAGCGTCTGCCCGTCGCGCCCCGTCACCGTGTCGAGCGCGATCTGCGGAAGAGCACCGTTGATGTCCCACGCCCAACGCTGCGTGGCGGCGTTCTGGCCACTGCCCATCGTGGCGGACACTCGTAGCCCGGTCGCTTCATAGGCGAACTTGGCGGTCTGCCCGTCGACGCTGGCCTTGGCGAGGCTGTGGTCGAGGTTGTAGGCGAAGGTGTCCTTCCCGGCCCTGATCTGGTTGCCCTGCTCGTCGTAGTCGTAGCCGGTGGCGTGGACACCCAGGTCGACGTCGAGTCCCAGCAGAGCACCGATGTCCAGACTGGCGCCGAAGTCGTCGAGGCCAAGCTCCAGAAGGGCGTCGATGTCCAGCTGCGCGTCGATGGCGGGGCCGGCTAGCTTGACTTGCTTCTGCAGCTGGTCGGCCGCGTCGTAGAAGTAGCGCGTGACGTCGTGACCCGCGCTGCCGGTGCGTTTCTGACTGGTCCGGTTGCCTACCAGGTCGTAGGTGTAGTCGATCCGGCCCGCGGACCTGCCGTCACAGGAGATCGCGCCGTAGCAGGCGGACGTGACCCGGTCTGCCTTGTCGTAGTCGTACGCCACCGACTCCGAAACCCCGCCACGCGTGGTCACCACCCTTGTCGGGTTACCGACCTCGTCCAGGTCGAGGGCGAACCTCGAGACCGGATCCTGGACGCCCGGACCCGGTTCTGAACCGGGCGTACGGGTGGTGCCGATGTCGGTGAGCCGGCCAGCGTCGTCGTAGCTACGCCGCTCCACCAGCCCGGTCGCGTCCGGGAGCGTGGTAGACGTACGCCGCCCCGCAACGTCGTAGCCGAATCGCCACGTGGCAGGGTTGCCGCCGGCAGCACCGTCGTCGCTCGTCAGGCTGGTGATCCGGCTGTCCGCGTCGTAGTCGGCGGTGATCCGCGTGCCGTCCGGGTAGGTGCGGGAGCTGATGTTGCCCCGCGCGTCGTAGTCGTAGGAGAACCGCTCCTCCGCGCCCCCCGCCCACTCACGGATGACCTCCTGGATCTGGTCCTCGTCGTCGTAGTTCACGTTGCGACGGCCGGTCGGGTCGCCGTAGGAGGTGATCTTGTCCTCGGCGTCGTAACCCCAGGTGTAGACCGGACCGTCCGAGCCGAGTGCCCGCTTCACCCGGCGCCCGACGATGTCGTAGGTGTCGACGATGGTCCGCTCTGCCCGCTCCTCGTCAGAGAGCTCCTCGTGCCTGCCGATGGTGATCATCGACACCGGGTTGTTCTCGGGGTCGTAGCCGATCTCTGCCCGCCGGCCGAGCGGATCGGTGCTGCTGGTCACCCGACCGGCCTCGTCGTAGTCGAGCCGGGTCCGGTGGTGGTTCGGGTCGCGGACGGAGGCGAGCAGACCGTCGTCGTAGTAGTCGTAGACGGTGGAGCCGTGGGAGGGCAGGTGGCGTCGGTGCGACGCGTCAGGGGCGATCGCGGCACGGATCTGGTCGTCTTCCCGGTAGCTGTAGCGGGTGGTGTTGCCCTTGGCGTCGGTGACCGCTGTCTGCCGGTTGTTGGCGTCGTAGGTGAAGCTCGTGGTGTGGTCGAGCGGGTCGATCACCTTGGCGAGGTTGCCGGCCAGGTCGTACTCGTAGTGAGTGGTGAAGCGCTCCTTGTCGGCGCCATCGACGTTGCCGCGCGGCTCGGTCATGGCGACCATGAAGCCGTCGTCGTCGTAGGTCCAGGTGGTCTTGCCGCCGGTGGCCGTCGTGGCGCTGGTCTTGTTGCCGGCGGCGTCGTAGGTGAAGCGGGTGGAGTTCCGGCCGGAATCGGTGAGGCCGGTCTGCCGCCCGTTCCTGTCATACGTCAGTCGGGTGGTGCGACCCAGCGTGTCGGTGGCGGCCGTCACGTTGCCGGTGTTGTCCCGGCGGAATGCCGAAGTCTTGCTGAACGCGTCGACCGTCGAGGTGGTCCGGTCGAGTGCGTCGGTCTTGATGTCCTCGTGGACGACGCGGCCGTCTGGGTAGGGACGGGAGATCCGTACGAGGCTGTCGTTGCCGTCGTAGCGGTACGTTGTGGTGAAGTCCTTGCGATCCGCCCCCGGTGCGTTTCCGCGCGGTGAGGTGACCGACTGCAGCAGTCCCTTGGCGTTGTAGGCGTACGTCGTCACGATGTCGGGCTCGTCGTCCAGGTGTACACGGGTCTTGGTGCGTCGCCCGGCATCGGAGTAGGCGTACGAGACCTTCCGGCGCGGGTCCTCGACCGAGCGCAGCGGACCGTCGGCGAAGTAGCGGTATTCCGTGTCGACTCCGGTCGGGGTCTCCGTCTCGACAATCCGGCCCACGGCGTCGTACTCCGTACGCGACGAGTGGCGCTTGCCGGGCTCGCGCACGTCGACGATGCGGTCCTGGTCATCGAAGGTGAACCGGGTCGTGAACTCGTCCCGGTCGGCGTCTTCGCCGGTCCCGCGCGGATCGACCACGGCGATCCGCCGACCGGTGCCGTCGTAGGAGAACTCCGTCCGCCGACCCTCCGGTGAGATGATCGCGGCCGGCAGTCCGGTATTGGTGTCGTCTGCGGGCAGGTATTCGTAGCGGGTCACCTTGCCGCGCTGGTCGGTGCGCGTGAGGAGCAGTCCACGCTCGTCGTAGGCGTAGCGGATCTTGTGCTTCTCCGCGTCGACGCTCTCGACCAGCTCGTCGAACCTGTTGAAGGTGTTCTTCCACTTGTTGCCGCGCTCGTCGACGAACTCGATCGGGTTGTTGCGCTCGTCGTACTTCGTCCGCTGGTCGAACTTCATCGGCTGCGGCGCCGACCCGACCGTCTGGTTACCCCGCGCGTCGAATGCCGCTTCGTTCTGGTTCTGCCTGCCGTTGACCACGAGACTGCGGTTGAGCTTGCGGTCGTAGCGGTGGTTGTCGACATCGCCGTTGCCCCGTTGGCTGTGGATCAGCACGTTGTCGTGGTAGCCGTCGTAGGCGACCACGCCGTCGGCGTCGGTGGTCTTCGCCTCCTGCCTCACGGCGTTCCAGGCGAAGGTCGTCCGATGGCCCTGTGCGTCGAACTGCCGGATCACCCGGCCCGACGCGGAGTATTCGTTGCGGATCGCAACGACCCCACCGTCGTCCTCGTCGTGGCCCTCGTCGGTCTCCGGTTCCACCACCTCGGTCAGCAGCCCAGCCGCGGAGTAGTGGTACCGCCACACGTGGCCCCGCGCGTCTTCGACTGCGACCAGCCGGGAGCGCCTGTCGTAGGCGAACTCGACGTTCCGGCGATCCGGGAGGCTGATCCTGCGGATCAGGCCATCCTCGATCCGAGCCTCGGCCTGGCGACCAGAGGCGTCGGTGATCTCCACCCCTTGCGCGGTGTAGGCGAGCCGAACGCCAACCTGGCGGGCGTTGTGGATCGACGTCAACCGGCCCTGGCCGTCGAAGTCGTAGCTGATCTGCCCGGGGGTGACGAGCGTCCAACCTGCATCGGTCTTGCGCAGCGTCGAACGAACGCCAGCCGGGCGCTGGTAGCGACCGTCGGCCAACCGGTACTCCACGATCGCGCCGTCATCGGCACGCACCAATGCGCCACGGTCCGATGCCGCGACCTGCATGCCGTATGACCACGCCCAGCCGGGACCGAACAGACCATTCGCCGGGTTAGCCGAGGAATAGATCCGGGTGGAGACGAACGGCACCCCGAACGAGGCCATCGCCAGGTCCTGCTCCACCCGGCTGAAGGCTCCAGTCGCCGTGTTCACGCCCACGCCGCGCACAGCCTGCCGGGCATCGGTCATGCCCAGGGCGTTGCCGCAGCCACAGCCCGCGGCCTGCCTGTCCGGAATCGGTGGCGGCAGGATCGTGCGGCGCGGATTGGCCCGCTGCGTGGGTACCGACGGCACCTCGCGGTCGGGAAAGACGGCGGTGAAGGTGAGGAAGTACCGCTTGGCCGGGTCGAGATCCCACCCGTCGGACGCACCGAAGGAGCGGCAGTAGTCGCGCTGTGCGGCGCAGCCGGACTGGCGCAGGTCGTCCCTGGTCAGCGACGTCGACGCCTGCTCGGTCTGCGACTCGGCGTCGAAAAGCGTCACCCGCCAGGACGTCCACGGCGCGTCTTCATCGACGTTGAAGTACGCCAGAAGCGACGTGTCGCCGAGCACGTAGCCCGGCCGCAGCAACGTCCGGGTGAAGACCGGGGTGTCGGTCGCTTGCAGGTCCCCACCCTGGCTCGACACGCGCAGCCAGTCCTGAGTGGACAGCTCTCGCGGCTCACTGCTGGCGAAGATTCCACGTGGCACGACCGGCGGACGTTCACCCGGCGCGAACGGCTTGTCCGGTGTCGCCGACGCGGGTGCCGCCCGGTCCACTGGACCGGCTCCCGGCAGCGCCCGCGGAGCCACCGCGGCCTCCGCCTCCTGACGCGTCTGTCCCGGTTGCAGGACCGACGCGATCAGGGCCAGCGCACAGACGACGACGGTCAAACGCACATGGTCAACCCGGCCAGAGACGTGCCCCGCCACCCCCGCCACCCCCCATATCGGCCATCTGACGTATATCAGACGAAAAGGACTTGAAGTGATCTTCTATCTGAAAATCCACCAGCAGGCAACACAGGGCGCCGGAAACGATCAAGGACACCGGCCACGTCGAGACACGCCCTAGGCATACGTACGCACCTGCCTAGGCGCATCTACGTTCCACCGCGGCGGGAAGATAGGTCACCGCTGCGGATGTCGGAAGCTCCCCGCCGACCAAGGATGGAGACACCAACGAGACAAGAGAAAGACGAGGGAGACAACGATGTTCGGTCATCCAGCTTTCAGCTTGACCGTAGCGCACGAGCGTCACCAGGCACTGATCGCCGAGGCGGATCGCCGCCGGCTCCTGGCGATTGCTCGTCAAGCACGAAAGGCGCGCAAGGCACGCAGGAAACAAGCCGACACGTGGGGCAACGTGCCGGCGCCGGACGGGGCCAGGGCCGGCGCTGTGGCCGGTAGCGTTCCCTCTGCTGGCGGTAGCCTGACGCCGTGCAGAGAGCGCGCGGCGGCGCCAGCGCGGTGATGGTGGGACGTGACCGCGAGCTGCGCCAACTCCAGCAGCTCGCGGCGTCCAGCCATCCGCAGGTGGCGATCGTCGCGGGCGAGCCGGGCATCGGCAAGACGCGGCTGATCCACGAGCTGCTGGCCGGCCTTCCCGCCGATCCGGTGGTGCTGGTGGGGCGCGCGGAGCCCGGTTCACTGGCGCGCCCGTACGAAGTGCTGTTGGACGCGGTGGACGGTCGGCCAGGCGTCAAGGAGGATCTCCTGGACGCACTGGCCGATCCCGCGCGCAGTCCGGTGGAGCGCCTGCACGCCGGCCTCGCCATCGTGAACGAGCTTGTCAACGACCGGCGGGCGGTCATCGTCTTCGAAGACCTGCACTGGGCAGACTCCGAGAGCGCGGCGCTTTTCGAGCGGATCGCCGGCCAGACCGGGCCGCGACTGCTGATCGGGACGTACCGCCCGGACGAGGTGACGAGCCGCCATCCGGTCGCCGGGCTTCTTGGCCGGTTGGAACGCCGGCACACCGTCGCCCACGTGGCGCTCGAGCGGTTCGGTGAGTCGGACACGGCCGCGCTGCTCGCTTCCGTGGCGGGCGCGCCGATCCCCTATCGCTCGGTGGCGGCGTTGCACCAGCGCACGGGCGGCAACCCCTTCTTCCTCGAAGAGCTCATCCGGGGCCACACCGGGGACGATCTCGCGTCACTGTGCGAGAGCCCGCTGCCGTGGAGCCTCTCGGAGGTGCTCCGGCGGCAGGTCGACGACCTGGAGCCGCGCGACCAGCGCATCGTGGAGGCCGCCGCCGTACTCGGTCATCGGGTTCCGTTCGACCTGCTTGCCGCCGTGACCGGGGCGGACGAGGACGAGCTGATCACGGCGCTGCGCGGGCTCGTCGCCCGAGGTGTCCTCGTCGAGTCCAGCGATGACGAGTTCAGCTTCCGCCACGCCCTGGTCCGCGAGGCGATCTCCGGGCAGTTGCTCGGCCGGCAGCAGCGACGGTTGCATGAGGCCGCACTCGAGGTTCTGCTCGCCACCGGTGGATCTGATCCCGCGATGATTGCCCGCCACGCACGTGCCGCCGGACGGTACGACGACATGGTCGAGGCGGCCCGTCGTGGTGCGGCGCTCTACCTGTCGATCGGATCGGCGTTCCAGGCTCTGCAGCTCGCCGAGATGGGCATGGACGAGGTGGGTGACGACGCGGAGCTGCTTGCTGCGGCGGCCCAGGCCGCCTGGCTGGCGGGCCTTCTCGACGACGCCGTGGGCTACGCCCGCCGGTGGCGTGACCTTGCGCCGACGGCAAGCGACCGCGCCGATGCGTTGTACCTGTTGATCCGCCTGGCCTGGGAGTCCGACGAGACCCGCGAGATGGAGACATTGACCCACGAGGTCGAGCAACTCGTCGCGCAGCTGCCGCCCGGGGCGATCCAGGCCCGGGCGATGACCGCGGTGGCCCAGTCGGCCGAGCTCCGAGACGACCTCGACGCCGCGGTGGAGTGGGCGGATCGGGCTCTGGCGCTGGCCGGCGAGTTCGATCTGCCGCGCGTGCGCCTGGCCGCCTTGGTCGAGAAGGGCTCCGCGCTGTCCGACCGGTCGGTGACCAACGAAGAGGGCCGCACGATACTGGCGGGGCTCGTCGACGAGGCGGAGAAGCTGGGTGAGTGGGTGCTCGCCGCCCGCGCGTTGAACTACCTCGTTCATGATGTTCCGCCGGCGTCGCCGAGCGAGCACGCCGACATGTTGGAACGCATGCGCATCGACGCCGAACGGGCCGGTTTCGAGTCGCTCGCGGTCGCGGCGTACTTCCAGGGCCGGGCGCGGCTGGCGATGCGTGAGGGCAATCTGGACGCGGCGATCGCGACGTTGGAACAGGGCCGGAACCGGGACCGCGGGTACCTCCGCGGCGGACGTCGGGCCGACCACCACGCGGTCTTCCTGGCCGGGCTGTATCTCGAGGCCGGCGAACTCGCCTGCGTCGACGACATCATCGCCGAGCTGCGCACGGAGGCCGCGTTCTCGGGCATCACCATCCCCGGCCTCGCGTTCCATGTCGCCTGCCGGCGAGGTGAACTCGCCACCGCCGAGCGGCACCTGGACGAGATCTTCGTGGCGCTCGCCGAACAGCCATGGCGCAGCGGTGAGCAGGCGCACGACCTGATCTCGGCGGCGTTGTCCGTCGGCCTGCCGCTGCCGCAGGTCGTACGGATGAGCCGCGCGCTGCTCGGGGGCGACGTCCGGGACGACGAGCGGACGTTGGCGGGGGCGCAGGTCGGCGAAGCGCAGGGGGAGACCGCCGCGGCACTCGCCGGCTACCTCGAGGTGTCGGAGTCGTTCGCCATGCTGCCGTCGATCCGGGGTACTGCCCACGTCGGCGCTGCCCGCTGCCTGCTCACGCTCGGCAAGCGTGACGCGGCCGTCCAGCAGGTCACCGCGGCCACCGATCTGCTCGCCCGGTGGGGCGGTTGGCGGGTGGCTCAGCTCGACCAGCTACGTGCCCAGCTGGACCTGGCGCCCACGGACGACCGTTCCGCGGTCAGCGGTGTGGCGGCACTGACCAGGCGCGAACGCGAAGTTGCGCTCCTCGTCGCGGAGGGCCTCACCAACACCGAACTCGCCCAGCGTCTCTACATCTCTCCCAGGACCGTCGCCGTGCACGTGTCCAACATCCTGCACAAGCTCGGCGTCTTCTCTCGTACCGAGGTCTCCAGCGCGATCAGCCAGGACACCCCACCGGCCCGCGACGACACGTAAGGTGCGCGCGCCGGCTCCAGCATGGTGACGGTGGGGCGTGTCCGTGAGCGGGTCCCTCAGTAGGACCAGGACGGCCGCAGGACTAGGACGGCCGCAGGTCCTCACCAGCGATCTCCAGCGCACGGTCCGCCAGGCAGCCGTCGACCATCCAGGGGCGCGGTCCGCCCCGAAGGAGACGGAGCAGGAACGACACGCTGTCGGCCACGTCGGTCTCCCCACCGGTGCCGGCATTGCGGACGCCGCCGTCGGCGACGCCGGTGCTGACCGGTGGCGCCACCTGGTCCGGGACGAGGAGCCTGCCCGCCCGCCGGCAGTGCCGGACGGCCATCGCCTCCGCCACCTCACCGGCCCACGTCCGGTAGGTGTCGTCGCCGAGTACCTGCGCGGCATCCAGCAGGTAGTGCCCGCTGCCTGCCAGGCCGTGGCAGCCGTCGGACCGAACCCGCCACCTGGCCTTGTGCACGGCGACCGCGGCCGCCACGGCGTACGCACCGATGCCTGGCTCGCCGGTGACGGCGTACTGGCGTAGCAGGAAGGTCCCGATCCCCGCCGGTCCTGCGGACCGGTGTGGCGAGGGTGCCGGATGGTCCGGGCCTGCCGGCCACCACGCGGCCCCGTCGGTGTCGGTCGTCGCGGCCTCGCAGAGAGTGTGGCCGGCCGCCTCGGCAACCTTGGCGTACGACTCGTCGCCGGTCTCGTGTGCCATGAGGAGCAGGAAGTAGCCGATCCCGGCGACCCCGTGGGCGAACCCGTAGTGGCAGCTGCCGGCGAGCGCGGATCGGGCGTCGGCGGGGACCGGCCAGAGCGGGCCGTGAGCGCCGAGGTGCGCTGCCGCGACAACCGCGTCGGCGTAGCCCTGTGCGCGGTCGAGCAGTTCCTCGTCGCCCGTCAGCCGGCCGATGTGCAGGTGGGCGAGCCCGGCCCCGGCGAGTCCGTGGGCGACTCCCGGGAGCGGCCAGTCGGTCGGCAGGGACGAGACCATGGCGCGCGCCTCGGCCACCAGCGCGGGATCGTCGAGTGCGACACCGGCGTCGGCCAGCGCCCAGGCCGTGCCGGCGCGCCCGGTGAGGAGACCCGGCAGCGCACGCCCGGACTGACCCGGCGGGCGATGCGCGACCAACCGTGCGGACACCTCTCGGACGGCCGCCAGCAGCCGATCCTGGTCACGGGCGCTCATGGACGCCTGGATCAGCGTGCCCAGGACACCTGCCGCGCCGTGTCGCACAGTTCCGGGGTCGGTTCGTACGTCGGTCCCGCTGTCGGTCGGGTCGGCCCTGATGTCACTGTCTGGCGGTACCGCGGCGGCATCCCGCAAGTGGTCGAGCCCGTCGCTGACCAACTGCGCGACCGTGGGCAGGCGAACGCCGGAGTGACCGCCTGCCCCGGTGGACCGCCGCTCGGGCGACGCGAGGTACTTCTCCACCCGCGACAGGCTCCACCGGCAGTCGGGCGCCGTGGCGAGGAGGCCGAGGAGCGGTGGCGCGACGACCGCCGCCGACGGGTGGTCCCGCGCCACGACCGAGAGCCAGGCCGCCAGCCGGTCCCGGATCGGCCGGTCAGCGGGTACGTCGAGAGGCAGGTCGGGTTCGGTTCCGGTGGCGAGCAGGAAGAACAGCGCGCCGAGGCTCCACAGGTCCTCGGCGACGGTCGCGGTGAGCGATCCGTCCACGCCAGCCACCTGGCGCGGGTCACGGCACTCGGGTGCCAGGTAGCTGGAGGGCCAGGGAGGCGGAGCCGGCTGCCCCGCGGGGACGGCGGCCTCCAGGTCGACGAGCGTCAACGCCCCGTTGGGTGCCACGAGCACGCTGCCCGGGCTCAGGTTCCGGAGCACGATGCCTGCGGCGTGGACGCCGGCGACGAGCGCGACCAGCCGCCGCGCCATCAGCAAGATGTGACCGGTCGGATTGACGACCGCTTCGCGGTGAGTCGCGTGTACCCAGTCGAGGAACGGCCGCCCCGGCGGGTGCTCGGTGGTGAGGAACCGGTCGCCGTCCTGGTCGAACACCTCGAACACCCGGGGGACCGGCACCTCACCGGCGAGGTGCCGCAGGGCCGCCGCTTCGAGCTGGAGGCGTTCACGCGCGTCGGCACCGGTGTGGTCGCCGCCGGCGTGCGCGCGGGCGTGCTTGACGAGTACCTCGCGATCGTTCGTACGGTCGAGGGCGAGATAGCGGCCACCGGTGACGGTCTGGTCGAGGGTCCGCCGCAGGACGAACCGCCCGTGCAGCACCGTCCCCGGCTGGATGTGCGGGATCGCATGGACCGGCGACGGAGGACCGAGCGCTGCCACCGCGTCGAGGTCGACCGGACGCAGGACGCCGTCATCGTCGAGGTCGTACGCATCCTCGAAGCGGCCATAGCGGTAGTGCACGAGGCTACTGGAGCGGACGGGGCGATCGGCCAGGATCCGCGGGCCGGGGAGCCCAGCGGTCGCGGCATGGAGTGCGGTCGCGAGGTGGGGGGCTTCCGCGTCGTCGTGGGGATACACGGTGAGGAACCTGCCGCTGACCCGTGGGTCACAGTCCCCGCCGGTCAGCCAGCCAACGGCGTCGGTGCTCACGGCGAACCGGAAGGCCACGCGATGCTCGCGGAGTACCGGGAGGGCGTGGGCGAGCACGGAGGTCGCCGAGGCCGGTGTCGCCGACAGGTGGAGCAACCAGCCGTGGGTCCGCACCTGGTGGCCAGGTGGCGCGACGGCACACCACCGCGGGTCGATGCGGAAGTCCCAGTCGCCCTCGCCAAGGAGTTCACGGACGGGGTGCACGAGGTCGGTGGACCCGGGCTCATTCGCGCAGCCGGACGCGTTCGGGACGCCAGGGCGGTCCGAGCGGGATGATGTGGTTGGGCCGGTGGATGTGGTTGGGCCGGTGGATGTGGTTGGGCCGGTGGATGTGGTTGGGCACGTTGACGTGGTGCGGCCGGTAGCTGCATGCCGGAAGGTCGCCGTGCCGTGGCCGGTCAAGGCGTTGAGGGCACGCTGGACCGCTTCCGCTGTTCCCCCCACCGAGACCCCCTGCCGCGCGGACCTGCACAATGCGTACGCATATCACTACCAAGCGCGCACAACTGCGCGCAAGCCCGCCCGGATCTCGACGCGGCAACGAATGCTTGCGGACCGTCGTCAGGACATGCGTCGGCGGATCCACGCCGTCAGGGCATCGGCCACCACGCGCTGGTAGTCACGGATCGTCGGCAGCCCCGGTGGAACCGGTGCCCGGGACCTTTCCGTGAGAGCGCCCGTCACGGTGGCGAGGAGGGCGGTGACGTCGAGCGGATCCGCGTCCCTGGTGCAGGGGTGCCGGCTGAGCAGGTCGTCGACGTCGACGCTCGAACCGCTGATCACGAGGTCGAGTGCTGCGAGCGCGGTGTCGACCCAGCGGGCGCCTCGTGCCGCCCACGCCCAGTCGACGAAGACGACTCCCGTACCGGTGATGAGTACGTTGTCGGCGCGGATGTCCCAGTGCACGAGGGACTCGCCGACAACGGCGGCCCGGGCCCGCTGCTGGTACTCCCGCAGCAGGTCGAGGCGTGCCACCGCCCACGGGTCGAGGTCGGCGGGCGGCGACTCCTGAAGAACGGCCCAGCCGCCACGGAAGATGCCGGCGTCGCTCAGGTCCGGGGCCTCGGGCCAGGGTGTCGGCGTGAGCGCCGCCGTGAGATCGGCGAGAGCGCCGAACACGAGGTCGGTGTCCTCAGCCGTCCAGGGGTGCGCCGGCTCCCGCCCCTCGATGTCGTCGAAGAGCAGGGCGATCCAGTCGCCGTCGTCGTAGGCCGACCGCATACGCGGCGTCCACGGCAACGCGGGCACGGCCTCCATCGTCGTGCGCTCCCGACGCAGCAGGCCCGGGCTGTCGGGGTTGAGTGCACCACCCACGGCCTTGACGAATCCGCGCCGCCCGTCGGCGGTCACCAGCCGGGCCGCCGCGCCGGGGGAGAAGCCACCGCTCTGGGTCGACGCGGAGACGACCGGGGATCCGAGCTCGCGCTCGACCCACCGGCGGACCGGGGCGGGTACCTCGTCGAAGGAGATCCGCACGCCAGCTGCCCGGGTCGGAGCAGCGGAAGGATTGGTGCCCGGCAGGGAGGACATCCGTCGATGCTGACAAACCCCGCCGGACGCCGACAACGCATTTCTCGGTCGACGCGCGTCGTCGGCCAGCACAGTGTCGGTTGATCGAGGCGATTCCGGGCCGCCTGCAGCCGACCTGTCCGATTCGTCCAGTGTCGATCATCGCCGAAGCACGCCGTGAGCGCCGGGCCCGTTGTCCGGGCATGGGATGATGAGGAGCGACCCCCATCCACACTCGAATGGACCGTCCGTGCCCGCTGCTTCTCTGCCTTCCAGGTCCGGGCCAGTTCCCGGCACCATCCCGCAGCCCGGCGAGACCGATCCGGCGCTCATCCGGAACTTCTGCATCATCGCCCACATCGACCACGGCAAGTCGACGCTGGCCGACCGGATGCTCCAGCTCACCGGCGTGGTCGAAGGGCGGGCCATGCGGGCGCAGTACCTCGACCGGATGGACATCGAGCGTGAGCGCGGGATCACGATCAAGAGCCAGGCCGTACGCCTGCCGTTCCGGGCGAGTGCGGGTGCCCACGCGGACACGTCGTACGTCCTGAACCTCATCGACACGCCCGGCCACGTGGACTTCACCTACGAGGTGTCGCGGTCGCTCGCCGCCTGCGAGGGTGCGGTGCTGCTGGTCGACGCCGCGCAGGGGATCGAGGCGCAGACGCTGGCGAACCTCTATCTCGCCCTCGACGCCGACCTGCACATCATCCCGGTGCTCAACAAGATCGACCTGCCGTCGGCGCAGCCGGACAAGTACGCCGCGGAACTCGCCGGCATCATCGGCTGCGACGAGAGCGACGTGCTGCGGGTCTCCGCCAAGACCGGCGAAGGTGTCGAGCACCTCCTCAACGAGATCGTCGCCCAGGTGCCGCAGCCGAAGGGCGACGCCGACGCGCCGCCCCGGGCGCTGATCTTCGACTCGGTCTACGACACCTACCGCGGAGTCGTCACCTACATCCGCGTGATCGACGGCAGCATCGCCAACCGCGAGCGGGTCCTGATGATGTCGACGAGAGCGTCCCACGAAACCCTCGAGGTCGGCGTCATCTCGCCCGAGCCGAAGAAGTCACCGTCGCTCGGCGTCGGAGAGGTCGGCTACATCATGACCGGGGTGAAGGAGGTGCGGCAGTCCCGTGTCGGTGACACGGTGACGGTCACGAGCAACCCCGCGACGAAGGCGCTCGCCGGGTACCGCCACCCCAACCCGATGGTCTATGCCGGCCTCTACCCGGTCGACGGCGACGAGTACACCGACCTGCGCGAGGCACTCGACAAGCTGCAGCTCAACGACGCCGCTCTGCTGTACGAACCGGAGACCTCCGGCGCGCTGGGCTTCGGCTTCCGCTGCGGCTTCCTCGGCCTGCTGCACATGGAGATCGTCCGCGAACGCCTGGAACGCGAGTTCGACCTCGACCTCATCTCGACCGCCCCCAACGTCGTCTACCGCGTGGTCATGGAGGACGGCAGCGAGCACGTCGTGACCAACCCGAGTGAGTTCCCGTCGGGTGTGGGGGTGACGTCGAAGCAGGGGGCGGCGCCGAAGGGCAAGGTGGCAGAGGTGCACGAGCCGGTCGTGCGGGCGACGATCCTCACGCCGGCCGACTTCATCGGCGCGGTGATGGAGCTGTGCCAGTCGCGGCGGGGACAGCTGCAGGGCATGGACTACCTGTCGGCGGACCGGGTGGAGATGCGCTACACCCTGCCGCTGGCGGAGATCGTCTTCGACTTCTTCGATGCCCTGAAGAGCAAGACCCGCGGGTACGCCTCCCTCGACTACGAACCCACCGGTCAGCAGGCCGCCGACCTGGTGAAGGTCGACATCCTGCTCCAGGGCGAGACCGTCGACGCCTTCAGCGCGATCGTCCACAAGGACAAGGCCTATTCCTACGGCGTCACGATGGCCCAGAAGCTCCGTGAGCTGATCCCGCGGCAGCAGTTCGAGGTGCCGATCCAGGCGGCGGTCGGGTCGCGGATCATCGCCCGTGAGACCATCCGGGCCATCCGCAAGGACGTTCTGGCGAAGTGCTACGGCGGTGACATCACCCGCAAGCGCAAGCTGCTCGAACGCCAGAAAGAGGGCAAGAAGCGGATGAAGATGGTCGGCCGGGTGGAGGTTCCTCAGGAGGCGTTCGTCGCCGCCCTGTCGACCACGGACGGTCCCGGGTCGGGTTCGGCCAAGGCAGGGTCGAGTTCCGGCAAGAAATAGGCCTCAGCCTGGCTATTCTGTGCCGAACGTGCCACAGCCCGGTGCCACTCACTACGGTGGAGTGAGCCCGCTCGGGGCCGTCGGACGAGCCATCGGTACGACTGCGGAATTGAGGCGGAGGCCTGCGATGACCAGTGACCTGATCTGGGGTACGAATCCAGCCCAGCCTGACCAGTCGAAGGTCGACGACCGCGCGCCCACGGTCGCGCGGATGATCCTCGACCGGATCGCGAGCACGCCCGAGGAGGAGGCCTACCGATACCCGGTCGGTGACCGCTGGGAGTCCGCGACCTGGCAGCAGACCGGTGACCGCGTACGGCGGCTGGCCGCCGGCCTCATCGCGCTGGGCATCCAGCCGGAGGAGCGGGTGGCGATCGCCGCCGCCACGAGCTACGAGTGGATCCTGGCCGACTTCGCGATCATGTGTGCCGGCGCCGCGACGACGACCATCTATCCCACGACCACCTCCAGCGAGGTGGCGTACATCCTCGGCGACTCGCGCAGCCGGGTCGTCTTCGCCGAGGACGACGAGCAGGTCAAGAAGGTTCGCGAGCATCGCTCGGAACTGTCCGAGCTGACGACGATCGTGACGTTCGCCGGAACTGCCGACGAGGGCGACGACGTGATCACCCTCGCCGACCTGGAGGAGCGGGGCAAGGACTTCCTCGCCGAGCACCCGACCGCCATCGACGAGGCCGCGGCCGCGATCGGTCCGGACAGCCTGGCGACCCTGATCTACACGTCCGGAACGACCGGCAAGCCCAAGGGGGTCCGGCTGACCCACGACTGCTGGACCTATGAGGGCGCCGCAGTCGACGCCGTGCAGATCCTGCGCCCTGACGATCTGCAGTACCTCTGGCTTCCCCTTGCCCATTCGTTCGGCAAGGTGCTCTTGACGGCGCAGCTGCAGATCGGGTTCCCGACGGCGGTCGACGGCCGGGTCGACAAGATCATCGAGAACCTCGCCATCGTCCGACCGACCTTCGTGGGCGCCGCACCACGGATCTTCGAGAAGGCCCATGGCCGGATCGTGTCGACGGTGGAGCAGGAGGGCGGTATCAAGGCCAAGCTCTTCGCCTGGGCGTTCGACGTCGGCCGCAAGGTGTCGGCGCTGCGCCAGCAGGGCAAGGAGCCCTCGGGGCTGCTCGCCGTGCAGTACACACTGGCCGACCGGCTGGTGTTCAGCAAGATCCAGCAACGCTTCGGTGGGCGGCTGCGCTTCTTCGTATCCGGTGCGGCCGCGTTGAGCCGCGACATCGCGGAGTGGTTCCACGCGGCGGGCATCCTCATCGTGGAGGGCTACGGCCTGACCGAGACCAGTGCGGCGACGTGTGTCAACCTGCCGGGCAGGTTCAAGTTCGGCACGGTCGGGCCGGCGTTCCCGGGAACCCAGCTGCGCATCGCCCACGACGGCGAGGTTCTGGTCAAGGGGCCAGGCGTGATGCGGGGTTACCACAACATGCCGGAGCTGTCCGACGAGGTTCTCGACGCCGACGGCTGGTTCCACACCGGGGACATCGGCCAGCTCGAGGAGGGCGGGGTCCTTCGCATCACCGACCGGAAGAAGGACCTGTTCAAGACCTCTGGTGGGAAGTACATCGCGCCCCAGCTCATCGAGGCGGCGTTCAAGGCACTCTGCCCCTATGCCAGCCAGATCGTCGTCCACGGGGAGAACCGCAACTTCACCTCAGCGCTGGTGACCCTCGATCCCGACGCGATCGTGGGCTGGGCGGCCGAGAACGGGCTCGAAGGGCGGGCGTACGCCGAGATCGTCGGCTCCGACACCGCACGGGCGATGGTGCAGGGCTACATCGACCAACTCAACGCCAAGCTCAACCGGTGGGAGACCATCAAGCAGTTCGCGATCCTCGACCATGACCTCACCGTCGAGGACGGTGAGATGACGCCGAGCCTGAAGCTTCGCCGCAAGGCCGTCGAGACCCGCTACGCCGAGATCCTCGACTCCTTCTACGCCTGAGGCCCGGCACCTCCTGAGGTCCGCCAGTCCCGCCGTCGCCGTACGCGGGGAATGATCACGCTTACGTGAACATTCCCCACAATGCGCGGCAAATTCGACATGCATCGTGGGGACTTGGCATGCATCGTCCGGGCTGTCGGCCGCACCGATGGCCGTCGAAGGTGACCGGACGACGGACAATGGGTGGGTGCCTTCCACATTGCCCGACGGCGATCCGGCTCCCGCGGACGGAGCTCTTCCGGCGCCCGCCCTCGCGGAGATCACCGCGCGACCGTTCGGGATCTACGTTCACGTGCCGTTCTGCGCGACCCGGTGCGGTTACTGCGACTTCAACACCTACACGGCCGACGAGCTCGGAACGGCGCCCGGTGCCTCCCGCACGTCGTACGCCGACGCGGCGATCAACGAGGTCCGGCTTGCGCGCAAGGTCCTCGGTGATGCCGAGGTTCCCGTCTCGACCGTCTTCGTGGGAGGCGGCACGCCGACCCTCCTCCCGCCGGAGGACCTCGGCCGGGTCCTGCGGAGCGTCGACGCCGAGTTCGGCCTCGCCTCCGACGCCGAGGTGACGACCGAAGCCAACCCCGAGTCGGTCGACGATTCCTCCCTCGAACGCCTGCGTACGCAGGGATTCACCCGGATCTCGTTCGGCATGCAGAGTGCCCGTCCACACGTGCTCGCGACGCTCGACCGGCAGCACACACCCGGCCGCCCAGAAGAGTGCGTCGCCGACGCACGAACCGCGGGATTCGCACACGTCAACCTCGACCTCATCTACGGCACGCCGGGCGAGAGTGACGACGACTGGCAAGCCACCCTTGACGCGGCCGTCGCCGCCGGTGCCGACCACATCTCGGCGTACTCCCTCATCATCGAAGAGGGCACCCGGATGGCCGGCCAGATCCGCCGTGGTGTGCTCGCCGCCACGGACGATGACGTCCTGGCCGACCGCTACCTGCAAGCCGACGAAACCCTCAGCAGGGCAGGCTTGTCGTGGTACGAGGTGTCGAACTGGGCATGGTCTGACGACGCCCGCTGCCGCCACAATCTCCTCTACTGGACCGGCGGCAACTGGTGGGGCGTCGGCCCCGGCGCGCACAGCCACGTCGGCGGGGTCCGCTGGTGGAACGTCAAGCATCCCTTGACATACGCCGAACGCCTCGCCGCCGCCGCGAGCCCCGCGCACGCCCGCGAAACCCTCGACCCGGCCGACCGGAGGGTCGAACGGATCATGCTGGAACTCCGCCTCGCAGCCGGCCTCGCCCTCGACGTCCTCGGACCAGAAGGCGTCGAGGCCGCCCAGCGGGCAGCCGGTGACGACCTGCTGGAGGCCTCAGCTCTGGCGGCCGGTCGCGCCGTGCTCACCAGTCGAGGTCGCCTCCTTGCCGACGCGGTCGTACGCGATCTGCTGGGGTGGAGCACAGAGCCTGCCCGCACCTGACGACCGCCACCGGCGACGTGCCCGGTTTCTGCGCGGTGATCACGAACCAGCGTCCGCCGGACCGCCCACGGTCACGAAGTCGATGAGCTGCTCCACCGGGCCCAACAGCGCCGGCTCGAGGTCGCGGTAGGTCCGGACACCTCCCAGGATCCGTCGCCAGGCCTGCGCGATGTCCGCCTGCTCGGCATGCGGCCACCCCAGCGCCGCGCAGATCCCGTGCTTCCAGGGTGTCGCCCGCGGAATCCGTGGCCAGGCGTCGAGCCCCAGCCGCTCTGGGCGTACGGCCTGCCAGATGTCCACGAACGGATGTCCGACGACGAGCACGTACGCACCGAACGGCCCGGCCGCCACCTCCGCGGCGATCCGGCTCTCCTTGCTGCCAGGCACCAGATGGTCGACGAGGACGCCGAGCCGCTGGTCGGCATCGGGCGCGAACTCGGTGACCACACTCGCGAGGTCGTCGACTCCTTCGAGGTACTCCACCGCGACGCCTTCGATCCGCAGGTCGTCGCCCCAGACCTTCTCGACCAACTCGGCGTCGTGGCGGCCCTCGACGTAGATCCGGCTCGCCCGGGCGACGCGGGCCCGCGCACCCGAGACCGCGATCGACCCTGACGCCGTGCGCCGTGGTCCACCCGCCGCCGAGCCTCCCGTGGCCGGCGGACGCAGAACGACCGGCCGCCCTTCCAGCAGGAACCCGGGCCCGTACGGATAGCTTCGCCGGGCACCGAACCGGTCCTCCAGCACCACGAGTGTGCGTTCGATGTCGACGACGGCGCCGCAGAAGCCGGTCGTCGCGTCCTCGACCACCATGTCGGGCTCGACGGCGACGTCGACCGAGCGTCCGCGCTTCGGCGCCCGCCAGTCGCTCTCGAGAACGTCAGGTCCGTAACGGTCAGCGGGAGGTGAGGATCCGGCCATGGAGAGCGAGGGTAGCCGCCTCACACGAGCGGCAGTGTCCGCCGTCCGCGAGTGTCGCGCAGTTGTGCGTACCCCCGCCGGATCGCCTCGGCCAAAGCCTCCCGCGACCATGGCCACTCGGCTGCCTCCCATGCCCGCTCGATCGGCACCCGTTCCTCGACCAGGCGGCGGATCGTCCCGGCGACGCCCACGAGGTCGCCGCGCTGCTCCCCGACGTACGCATGGTCCACGACCGTGCCATGCCCGGGCACGACCGCTGTCCGCGTCGTCAACAGTCCCGCCACCACGTCGAGCGTCGCACCCCACTCGAGCGGGTACGAGTCGTCGCCGTACGACGGCGGGCCGGACTCCTCGACGAGATCTCCCACGTAGACCACGTCGGCGTCGGGAACCCGGACCACGACGTCGCCGTCGGTGTGGCCGCGTCCCGGATGCACGAGCTCCACCACCCGGTCGCCGAGATCGGCCATCGCGACCGACGCGAAGGTCCGTCCCGGCGGCACCACCTCCAGTGCGGCCATCTCCGTGGCCCATTCGGCGGACCGCGCCGAGAGCTCCGCACGCACGCCGTCGGCCCGCGCCTCGAGCATCGCGGGCACGGACTCGTGGCCGTAGATCACCGCGTCGGCGAACCGGGCGTTGCCGAAGCAGTGATCGAAGTGCCAGTGGGTGTCGACCACCCAGCGCACCGGCGCGCGGGAGAGGCGACGCAGGTCAGCGCGCAACTCGTCGGCTTCGCCCAGGCTTGCCCGGGTGTCGACCAGCAGGATGCCGTCGGCACCCACGACCGCCCCGATCGTGAGGTCGTACGACGGGTAGCGGCGGGCGAAGCAGCCCGGCCCGACCTCGGTCCATCCGTGCGTGTTCGTGTCCACGATCCACAGCCTCGCATCCGCTCAGGACGCACATTCGGGGCCTCTCCCCGTAGACTGGCACTCGGGTTCGGGGAGTGCCAGGCACATGCCGCTGCCCCGCCCTCAGGTCAACCGTGACGCGAGGAGGTGCGGGCTCCATGCTCGACGAACGCAAGCTGGCCGTCCTCCGCGCCATCGTCGAGGACTACGTGCACACCGAGGAGCCGGTCGGTTCCAAGGCGCTTGTCGACCGGCACCACCTGGGCGTTTCCTCCGCGACGGTCCGCAACGACATGGCCGCGCTGGAGGACGAGGGCTACATCGCCCAGCCGCACACGAGCGCTGGCCGGATCCCGACGGACAAGGGCTACCGGCTGTTCGTCGACCGGCTGAGCACGATCAAGCCGATGTCTGGCGCGGAGCGCAGGGCGATCTCGACGTTCCTCGAGGGCGCGGTCGATCTGGACGATGTCGTCAACCGGACCGTACGCCTGCTCTCCCAGCTCACCCGCCAGGTCGCGGTCGTGCAGTACCCCACCTTGTCCCGGTCGACCGTCCGCCATGTCGAGTTGGTGCTGCTGTCCACCACCCGGCTGCTGATCGTCCTCATCACCAGCACGGGCCGGGTCGAGCAGCGTGTCGTCGACGTCGGCAAGGCCCCTGAAGACGCGCTGCTGGGCGATGTCCGGGCCCGCCTCAACGCTGCGGTCATGGGGGCGCGGCTCGCCGAGGTGCAGTCGCTCGTGGTCGACCTGCCTGAGGCGTTCGCGCCCGACGACCAGCCGATCGTCGCCAGCATCGTGTCGGCGTTCCTCGAGACCCTCGTCGAACGCCCGGAGGAACGCATCGCGGTCAGTGGCACCGCCAACCTGATCCCGCTCGGGCACGAGTTCCACTCCTCGATCCGGCCGGTACTCGAGGCGCTGGAGGAGCACGTCGTGCTGTTGCGGCTCCTCGGCGAGTCGACCGCTCCCGCCCGCCTCACGGTCCGGATCGGGCACGAGAACCCCTACGCTGAGCTGGCCGCCGCCTCCGTTGTCGCGACCGGCTATGGTCCTGGGGACGAGACACTCGCCCACCTGGGTGTCGTCGGACCCACCCGGATGGACTATCCGGGCACGATGGGTGCGGTCCGGGCGGTCGCCAGATATGTCAGTCAGATCCTCGCTGAGGAATAGCTTCTCAAAGAGGCAGCGGGGTCTTAAGGAAGATGAGTCCCAAGGGAATGAGTCAGTGCAAGAGGCCACCCACAGCATGAGCCAGGACTATTACGAACTCCTCGGAGTCGGGCGCGACGCGTCCGCGGAGGAGATCAAGAAGGCCTACCGCCGGCTGGCGCGCACCCTGCACCCTGACGTCAACCCGGATCCGGAGACCCACGAGCGTTTCAAGGAGGTCACCCGCGCCTACGAGGTCCTGTCGGACCCGAAGAAGCGTGAGGTCTACGACCTGGGGGGCGATCCGCTCGGTGCGGCTGGACAAGGTGCGGGATTCGGGCAGGGTTTCTCGTTCACCGACATCATGGACGCGTTCTTCGGCGGCACGACCGCCCGCGGGCCGCGACCCCGGACCCGCCGTGGCCAGGACGCGCTCCTGCGCCTCTCGGTCGATCTGGCCGAGGCGGTGTACGGCGCCGTCAAGGAGGTCCAGGTCGACACGGCCGTCGTCTGCGGGAGCTGTTCGGGCAGGGGCGCTGCCCCAGGCACGACACCCACCAGCTGCTCGGTCTGCGAGGGTCGCGGTGAGATCAGCTCCGTCCAACGGTCCTTCCTCGGCCAGGTCATGACGAGCCGGCCGTGCCCCCGCTGCCAGGGGTTCGGCACGATCATCCCCACCCCGTGCCCTGAGTGCGCGGGGGAGGGCCGGGTGCTGTCCCGGCGTACCCTCGCCGTCCGGATCCCCGCCGGCGTCGACGACGGCACCCGGATCCAGCTGGCCGGCCAGGGTGAGGTGGGCCCCGGCGGCGGTCCCGCCGGCGACCTGTATGTCGAGATCCAGGTCGCCCCGCACGAGGTGTGGACCCGGCGCGCCGCCGACCTGCACTGCTCGGTGACGCTGCCCATGACGGCCGCGGCGCTCGGCACGACGATCTCGCTGGAGACGCTCGACAACGACACCGTCGAGGTCGACGTCAAGCCTGGCACGCAGTCCGGGCAGCGCCTGGTCGTCACCGGTCGAGGCGTACCTCATCTGTCCGGTTCGCATCGCGGTGACCTGGTCGTCCACGTCGTCGTGGAGACGCCGACGAAGCTCGACGCGGCACAGCGAGACCTGCTCACCGAGCTCGCCAGGCTACGGGACGAGGAGAAGGCGACCGGCCAGTTCTCGTCCGAACGTCGAGGCGTCTTCTCGCGGATCCGGGACGCCTTCAACGACAGGGGTGTCTGAACCGCCGTGGCACAACGATCAGCCGACTGTGTGTTCTGCGGCATCGTCGCCGGCACGATCCCGTCGGCACAGGTCCGTGAGACCGACCGGACCCTCGCCTTCCGCGACGTGAGCCCCCAGGCACCCGTCCACGTACTGGTCGTTCCCAAGGACCACTACGCCGACGTGGCCGAAGTCGTGGCCGCCGCTCCCCACCTGCTCCGGCTGCTGCTCGAGGAGTGTGTGGCGGTCGCCAGGGACGAGGGGATCGCCGACGACGGCTACCGGATCGCCCTCAACACCGGCGAGCAGGGTGGTCAGGGGGTCGCGCACTGCCACGCCCACGTTCTCGGGGGACGGCAGATGGCTGGTCAGCTGGGCTAGAAGAGCGCCCGTCGGCGGCGGGGGCCCGGGCCGTTGGCGGCGGAAGATCGCGTCGGATCGCCCCGGATCGGGAAAGTACGGAAGAAATACCCGTCCGCATCCGGTCCCGCGCGGGCTACCATGACTGTCGATTCACCGGCCAGGAGCCGGGTGTCAGCACGTTGGGACTACGGAGGAGAGGGCCGACCAAGGCCGCCCATGGGCAAGATCACCCCGTCACAGACCAAGATCGTCGTACCGTCGAGCATCTCCATGGTGAGCCTGCTCGGGCCGCGTGATGAGTTCCTCCGGGTCGCTGAGAAGGAGTTCGACGCCGAGATCCACGTCCGCGGCAACGAGATCACCGTGGTCGCGGAGCCTGACGAGCGGATCCTCGTCGAGCAGCTGTTCGACGAGCTGGTGGCCGTCGTCCGCTCCGGCCACGGCCTCACCTCCGACGCGGTCGAACGCAGCATCGCGATGCTCCGGGCCCGCGAGTCCGAACGTCCGGCCGACGTCCTGACGCTCAACATTCTGTCCAACCGCGGCAAGACGATCCGGCCGAAGACGCTCGGCCAGAAGCACTACGTCGACGCGATCGACGAGCACACCGTGGTGTTCTCGGTCGGTCCGGCCGGAACCGGCAAGACCTACCTCGCGATGGCGAAGGCGGTCCAGGCGCTGCAGGCCAAGCAGGTCAACCGGATCATCCTCACCCGCCCGGCGGTCGAGGCGGGGGAGCGGCTCGGGTTCCTCCCAGGCACCCTGTCGGAGAAGATCGACCCGTACCTCCGGCCGCTCTACGACGCGCTGCACGACATGATCGACCCCGACTCGATCCCGCGGCTGCTCACGGCCGGGACGATCGAGGTCGCGCCCCTGGCGTACATGCGTGGGCGCACCCTGAATGACGCGTTCATCATCCTCGACGAGGCGCAGAACACCTCGCCGGAGCAGATGAAGATGTTCCTCACCCGGCTCGGGTTCGGATCGAAGATGGTCGTCACCGGCGACATCACCCAGATCGACCTGCCGGGTGGCGGCACCTACTCCGGACTGAAGGTGGTGCGGGAGATCCTGACCGGTCTCGACGATGTGCACTTCTGCTCGTTGACCAGCCAGGATGTCGTACGCCACAAGCTGGTCGGACGGATCGTCGCGGCCTACGACGCCTACGAAGGGCGGAGCGAGTCCGACACCGCCGCCCGTCCGGTCGACGTACGCCGGCGGAAGCCCGGACCTCTGCGGCCCTGAGGGGACCTGGACGGACCCGTGCTGACGAACCCAGCCGACGAACGCGAGCTGAGGCGACGACCTGACGACCGGAGGAAACCGTACGGGCCCGTCAGCCGTCTCTTTCCCACCTGAGATCGACATCATCGAGGCATTTGCGTGAACCTTCCATGAGCATCGACATCGCCAACGAATCCGGCATCGACGTCAACGAACGCGAGCTCGCCCGGCTGGCCCGGTTCGCCCTCGACCGGATGCGGGTGCACCCCCAGGCCGAGCTGTCGGTCGTCCTCGTCGACGAGAAGACGATGGCCGAGCATCACCTGCGCTGGATGGACGAGCCGGGCCCGACCGACGTGCTGGCGTTCCCGATGGACGAGCTCCGTCCGGGCCGAGAGGGCGAGGATCCGCCGCAGGGCCTGCTCGGGGATGTCGTCCTCTGTCCGCAGGTGGCCGACCGGCAGGCCAAGGACGCCGGACACTCGCGAGAGGATGAGCTCCACCTGCTCACGGTGCACGGCATCCTGCACCTGCTCGGCTATGACCACGGCGAGCCGGAGGAGCATCGGGAGATGTTCGCGTTGCAGGCGCGGTTGCTCGGCGAGTGGCAGCCACTGCGGCAGGGGGCGGGCCGCTGATGGACGATCGCGCCCCTGGACGTGAGGCCCGATGAACGGTTGCGCTGATGGACGGTTGCGCTGATGGATGGTGACCGCTGATGGACTGTGAGCCGGAACGACGGCGGCGCTGATGGGTGGCGACACGGTTCTTCTCGTCCTCGCGGCCGTCCTGGTCTTCGTCGCGGGCGTCCTGGCCGCTGCCGAGGCCGCCCTCTCGACGTTCTCCAAGTCACGTGCCGACGGTCTCGTCGCGGCCGGGCGGCGGGGCGGTGAGCGCGTCCGCATGCTTGTGGAGGACAGCGCGCCCTACCTCAACACCGCACTGTTCCTCCGCCTCGCCTGTGAGCTGACCGCGACGATCCTCGTGGCAGAGGTGGTCATCGGCATGGTCCAACCGACGTGGGCGGCGGTTCTGACGGCGGCCGGCGTGATGATCGTCGTGTCGTACGTCGTCGTCGGCGTCGCACCACGCACGCTCGGCCGCCAGCACGCCAACCGGGTCGCCCTGGTCACCTCGGCGTTGCTGATCGGGCTGACGCGGGTGCTGGGGCCGCTGCCGAAGCTCCTGATCCTGCTCGGTAACGCGCTCACACCGGGGAAGGGCTTTCGTGAGGGGCCGTTCGCCACCGAGGCCGAGCTCCGCGAACTGGTCGACATCGCCGAGGCCAGCCGGGTGATCGAGTCGGGCGAGCGGGAGATGATCCACTCGGTGTTCGAGCTGGGCGACACGATCGTCCGCGAGGTGATGGTGCCCCGGACCGACATCGTCGTCATCGAACGCCACAAGACCCTGCGCCAGCTGATGTCCCTGGCGCTGCGCAGCGGTTTCTCACGGATCCCGGTGATCGGGGAGAACCTCGACGACATCGTGGGGGTGGCCTACCTCAAGGACGTGACCCAACGGGTCTACGACAACCGCCAGGCCGAAACCACCGAACGCGTGGAGCAGGTGATGCGGCCGCCGGCGTTCGTTCCTGATTCGAAGCCGGTCGACGGGCTGCTCCGCGAGATGCAGCAGCAGCGGACGCACCTGTCCATCGTGCTGGACGAGTACGGCGGCACGGCGGGGCTGGTGACGATCGAGGACATCCTCGAGGAGATCGTCGGCGAGATCACCGACGAGTACGACGTCGAGCCGCGCGCGGTGGAGCGCCTGGGCAGCGGCGCGGTGCGGGTCAGCTCGAGGCTACCGATCCACGAGCTGGGGGAGCTGTTCGACCTGGAGCTGGACGACGAGGACGTCGACAGCGTGGGCGGCCTGATGGCCAAGCACCTCGACAAGGTGCCCATCCCGGGCGCCAAGGTGACCGTCGACGGCCTCCGTCTGCTCGCCGAGGGGCCGGTGGGTCGGCGTAACCGCATCCCGACGATCCTCGTCACCCGGGTCGACGAATCCGAACGCGCGGCCGCCGCCGAGCGGTCGGAGGCCACCTGACGACAGGCGTACGACTTCGCCGGCAGGTCAGGCCGGCTCGACCTCCGGAGCGCCAGGGAGCGCGACGGTGACGACGAGACCACCATCGGGCCGTGGTCGAGCGACGACGTCACCGCCGTGCGCGTGGGCGATGGATCGGACGATGGAGAGCCCGAGGCCGGCCCCTTTGGCGGTGACGAGGCGGTCGGTTCCGAGCCTGCGAAACGGTTCGAACAGCTGGGGGATGTCGTACGGCGGGATGACGTCGCCGCTGTTGCTGACCACGACCTCGACCCAGCCGTCGGGGTGCCGCCGGCTGGCGACGTCGACGAATCCCCCCTCGCTGAGGTTGTGTCGGATCCCGTTGTCGACGAGATTCTGGACGAGGCGTTCGAGCAGCACCGGGTCGCCGGCCGTGGGAGCTTCGGCTGCTTTGTCGCGCAGGACGATGCCCTGCTCGCGCGCGGCGCCGCTCGCGTGCGCTGTCACGTGGATCACCACGTCGGCGAGATCGACGGGGGTCCGTTCGACGACGTCGTTCTCGGAGCGCGCGAGCAGCAGGAGCCCGTTGATGAGCCGCTCGTGCCGGGTGTTGATCTCCAGGAGGGTCTCGCCGAGCTGTTGGACGTCGGGCGAGGCGTTCTTGCGGTGCATTGCCACCTCGACGAGGGCACGGTTGAGGGTCAGAGGTGTCCGCAGCTCGTGGGAGGCGTTCGCGACGAAGTGCCGCTGCCCGTCGAAGGACTTGTCAAGGCGTTCGACCATGGTGTCGAAGGTGTCGGCGAGCTCCTTCACCTCGTCGTCCGCGCCGCGGAGGGCGATGCGTTCGTGCAGGCTCCGGTCGGCTGCCTTGGCGTCGGCGATCCGCCGGGCGGTCTCGGTGACCCGGTGCAGCGGCGCGAGGACCCTTCCGGCGATCAACCAGCCGAACCCGGCGGCGGCGGAGCCGACCAGGCCGAGCGCGATCGCCCCCTGCGTGAGCAGCGACGTCAGCGTGGCGCGCCGGAGTTCGGCCTGCTTGGTCGCGACGTAGCGCGAGGCTTCGCTCGCGGTGAGCAGGTCGCCCTCACTGGTCCGGATGAACGCCTCGTCCGGCAGTCGAGTCCCCGGACCGGTGACGCGAGCGGTGAAGAGACCCGTCGCCTCCGGCATCCGCTGGCTGACGAGAACGTAGGTCACGGCCAGCAGGACGAGTCCAGCGGCGAAGAAGAGGCCGCCGTAGAGCAGCGTCAGCCGCAGCCGGAGTGTCGGGCGCAGCCAGCGCCGACGCCCGGCTGGGCGTGGGGCGTCCGCGCGTGGCGTGGCCGAGCGAGCGAGGCTGTGGGGGTCTGTCATGGGATCCGGTACCCCACTCCGGCGACGGTCTCGACCACAGGTGGGTTGCCGAGCTTGCGGCGGAGCTTGAGGACTGTGATGCGTACGGCGGAGGTGAAGGGGTCGGCGTGTTCGTCCCACACCTTCTCCAGCAGGTCCTCGGCGGAGACCACGGCTCCGTCGGCGCGAAGAAGCTCGGCGAGGACACCGAACTCCTTCCTCGACAATGAGAGGTAGCGTCCGTCCCGGAACACCTGTCGGCGTGCCGGGTCAAGGGCGATGCCGGCGCGTTGCAGCAGCGGGGGAGCCGCCGGGCGGGTACGCCTGCCGAGGGCGAGCACGCGGGCGGCCAGTTCGGGGAACGCGAACGGCTTGGAAAGATAGTCGTCGGCGCCGAGCGTCAGCCCGGCCACGCGGTCGCCGATCTCGGCGGCGGCGGTGAGCATGAGGACCCGCGCGCTCGCGTCGGACTCCACGAGGGTCCGGCACACGTCGTCGCCGTGGACGATCGGCAGGTCCCGGTCGAGGACCACCACGTCATAGTCGTGGACGGCGAGCCGCTCCAGCGCCGCATCGCCGTCGAGTGCCACGTCGACGGCGTGGGCGTCACCGCGGAGCCACTCCGCGATCGCCTCCGCGAGCAGGCGTTCGTCCTCCACCACCAGTACCCGCATCGTCGCCCCTTTTGTCCGCGTTCCTTGCCCATGATGCCGCCCCTGCGGCCCGCCTGGCCCGACTCGATGGTGACTCACCCGGTATTTCCTCGCCGTTAACGGGTCCGGAAACGCCGCGGAAACCGCCGTCGGAGTGGACTGGCCGTCCAATGGGGCCGGCAATCCGCTGGCCGTACGGACGAGGGGAGTGATCATGCGAGGTCGAGTGCCTGAGCGACCCGCGCTGGGAGCGGTGATCGTGCTGCTTCTGCTGCTGGTCGTGGCCGGCTGTGCCGGCACTGGGGGTGGCTCGGGCGATGACACCGCTCGCGTCGCCTCCGCCGACGACGGTGCCGCGGATGCGGGAGCGGACGACCCCGGTGGCGCCAGCGGCGAGGACGCAGCCGGGATGAGCCAGGAGGAGCGGGAGGAAAAGGCGCTGAAGTTCGCCCAGTGCATGCGTGAGAACGGCGTCCCGATGGACGACCCGGATTCGAGCGGGCGGGTGCAGATCCGCGTCAACGGCGACGATGTCGACCGCGAGACGGTCGAGCAGGCCCAGCAGGCGTGCCAGAAGTTCGCCCCGTTCGGCAAGGACGGTCCGCGGCAGGACCCGAAGATGGCGGAGAACATGCGCAAGTTCGCGCAGTGCATGCGGGACAACGGCGTACCGGACTTCCCCGACCCCGACGGCGGCAGGATGATGCTGGACAAGTCGATCGCCGGCGATCCTGACTTCAAGGCCGCGCAGGAGGCCTGTGGCGAGAAGTTCCTGCCGAACCGTACGGGAGCGCCAGGTGGTTCCCAGTGAGCGGCACGACGGCAAGGGACGCCGCGACGCAGGGGCCCCAGGCACCGCAGAGCCCACAGACACCGCAGACACCGCAGAGCCCACAGACACCGCGGAGCCCGCAGACGCCGCAGCCGCGTGGCCGGCGCCGTGGCCGCGGGCGAAAGGTGGCGGGCGTCGTCGCCGCGGTGGCCGTCACGGGTGTGGTTGTCTCCGCCGCTGGCGGGATCGTGGCCCGCGAGTTCGGCCTCGGAGATTTCGGCGCAGGCGCTTTCGGCAGTGGCTGGCTCGGCCTCGGCGGGTCCGGTTCGGGCTCGGATGGCGGCACCGCGGAGGCAGCAGCCTCCACCCTGCCGCCGGCCACCACGCAGGTCACCAGGCAGACCATGCAGAGCACCGAATCCGTCGACGGCGACCTCGGCTTCGGTCCCAGCAGCACGCTGACGAACCGCGTTCAGGGCACGGTGACGGCGCTGCCCGACAGTGGGCAGGAGATCGCCCGCGGTCGGGCGTTGTACAAGGTGGACGACCAGCCGGTCGTGTTGATGTACGGCGAGCTGCCGGCGTACCGAACGCTCGGTCCGGGAAGCGAGGGCGCGGACGTCAAACAGCTGGAGCGCAACCTCAAAGCCCTTGGCTACAAGGGATTCTCCGTTGACGAGGACTACACCGACAACACCGCGGACGCGGTCGAGGAGTGGCAGGAGGACCTCGGCCTGACAGAGACCGGCCGGGTCGACCTGGGCCGTGTCGTCTTCGCCGACGGAGCGGTCCGGGTGGACACCGTCAAGGTGGGGCGCGGCGAGCCGGCGGGCCCGGGACTCGCGGTCCTGGACTACACCGGAACCGCGAGTCTCGTGACCGCCGACCTGGAGCTGTCCGACCAATCGTTGGTGACGAAGGGTGCCGAGGTGAGCGTAGAACTGCCCGACGGTACGAAGGTGGCCGGGACGATCGACCAGGTGACGACGGTGATCGAGCCCGCCGCCGACCAGAACAGCGATCCCGAGACGAAGCTCGAGGCCGTCATCTCGCTCGAGGATCAGAAGGCCACCGGGGACCTCACGGCCGCAGCGGTCGACGTGGTGTTCACCGCGTCCGAACGCAAGGACGTATTGACGGTGCCGGTCACCGCTCTGGTCGCCCTCGCCGAGGGTGGCTACGGCATCGAGGTCGTGACGGGATCCACCAGCCGCTACGTACCGGTGACGACCGGGCTGTTCTCCGACGGACGGGTGGAGATCGACGGCGCGGGCATCGACGAGGGCACCCGGGTGGGGGTGCCGAAGTGATCGAGCTCGTCGACGTGACCAAGCACTATTCCGGCGACGTCCACGCCCTGGCCGGTGTCTCGCTGCGGATCGGCACGGGGGAGCTGGTAGCGATCGTCGGCCCCTCCGGATCGGGCAAGTCCACGATGCTGAACGTCCTGGGCACTCTCGACCGGCCGACGTCGGGGTCCGTCGCGCTCGACGGCCGCGACGTGGCCAGGTTGCCCGACCGGGACCTGTCCGCACTGAGGGCGCGGCAGGTGGGCTTCGTGTTCCAGCAGTTCCACCTCGCCGCGGGAGTCCCGGCGCTGGACAACGTGGCCGACGGACTGCTGTACGCCGGAGTCGGGCGACGGGAGCGGCGCCGTCGCGCCACAGCGGCACTGGACCGTGTCGGGCTGGCGCACCGGCTGGACCACGAGCCGCACGAGCTGTCAGGTGGGGAGCGGCAGCGGGTGGCGATCGCCCGGGCCGTGGTCGGGGACCCGCCGTTGCTGCTCGCGGACGAGCCGACCGGCAACCTCGACTCGGCTTCCGGGGCGGCGGTGATGACGCTGTTGCGCGACCTCAACGCCGCCGGTACGACCGTGGTGGTGATCACCCACGATCGGGAGATCGCCTCGAGCCTGCCCCGGCATGTGAGCATGCGCGACGGCCGCGTGATCGCCGACACCATCGGGAGGCGGCCACCCACCGGCGTGTCGGGGCCATCCGGAGCCCCCGGCGCGTCGGGGGCATCCGGAGCCAGCGGAGCGCCGGGCGGCAACGGCGTCCCGACCGGATCGGGGGTGTGGTGATGGCGATGCTCACCGAAGCCCGCGCTGAGACGGCGCCGCCTCGCCTCACGCCGGCCCGCCTGCGCCCGGGCGACGTCGTCCGGGTCGGCGGGGCCGGCCTGCGGTCGCGCCCCTTGCGGGTGTTCCTCTCCGCCTTGGGAATCGCCATCGGCATCGCGGCCATGGTCTCCGTGGTGGGGATCTCCACGTCGTCGCAGGCCGATCTGGACCGCCAGCTCGCGGCGTTGGGCACGAACCTGCTCACCGTCTCGCCCGGGCAGACCATGTTCGGGCAGGACGCGACCCTACCGACCGAGGCCGAGTCGATGATCGACCGCATCGGCCCGGTCACGTCCACGTCGGCGGTCGGTCGGCTCGGCGACGCCAAGGTCTACCGCTCTGACCTGATCCCGGAGGTGCAGACCGGAGGTCTTGCGACCTACGCCGTCCGGCTGGACCTCCCGGACACCGTCGGTGCACAGGTCCGCACCGGGACCTGGCTCAACGCCGCGACGGGACGGTATCCCGCCGTGGTTCTGGGATCGGCCGCGGCCGAGCGGCTCGGTATCGGCCATGCCGGACCGGACGTGCGGATCCTGGTCGGTGGTGAGTGGTTCACCGTCGTGGGCATCCTGGACCCGGCGCCGCTGGCGTCGGAGCTCGACTCGGCCGCGCTGATCGGCTGGGAGGCGGCGGACACCTATCTGGGCTTCGACGGCTATCCCACCACGGTCTACACCCGGTCCGACGACAGTCAGGTGGAAGCGGTGCAGGCGGTCCTCGCGGCCACCGCGAATCCCGCGGCACCGAACGAGGTGGACGTCTCACGCCCGTCCGACGCCCTTGTCGCCCAGCGTGCGGCCGGCGATGCGTTCACCGGTCTGCTGCTCGGTCTCGGGGCGGTGGCGCTGCTCGTCGGTGGGGTCGGGGTCGCCAACACCATGGTGATCTCGGTCCTGGAACGCCGAGCCGAGATCGGGCTACGGCGGGCTCTCGGTGCCACGCGGGGACAGATCCGTACGCAGTTCCTCGCCGAGTCGCTGCTGCTGTCGATGCTCGGCGGGATCGCCGGTGTGGTCCTGGGTGTCGCCGTCACCGTGGGCTACGCCTTCTACCAGGCATGGCCGGCCGTGGTGCCCACCTGGGTCCTGGTAGGAGGAGTCCTTGCCACGCTGACGATCGGTGGACTCGCCGGCGTCTATCCGGCGATCCGGGCCGCGCGCCTCTCGCCGACCGAGGCGCTCGCGGCGCCATGACGCACGTGCCGGCCCGAACGTGCCGCTCCGTGCCGGACAACGAGGCGCGCGACCGGTGGCGGATGTGAGAGGCCGCGGGCCAGCATCCGCTACCGGCGCGCGGTGGCCTTCGCGAGCGGTCGTTCCTCCACTTCCTACGCCGACAGGCCGCCGTCGACCATGAAAGTCGCGCCGGTGACATACGACGCCTCGTCGCTGCCGAGGAACACGATGGCGTAGCCGATCTCACGCGGATCGGCCTGTCGCTTCAGCAACGTCGGTGTGCCGGCCGCAAGCGCCGCGCGCGCCTCGTCCAGGCTCTCACCGGTCGAGGCCGCCCGCCTGCGGACGTGAAACATCGTGAGCGTCGGGCCCGGGCACACGGCATTGACCCGGATCCCCTCGGCCGCGTGGTCGTGGGCCATCGACCGGGTGAGCGCGAGCACGGCCGCCTTGGTCGCGTCGTACTGCGCCATCCCGCTGCGACCACGCAGGGCGTTGGCGGACGAGACGTTGACGATGCTTCCGCCGTCGCCGGAGGTGACCATCGCCGGCACCGCGAACTTCGAGCAGTAGCCGACCTGGAGCAGGTTGCCCTTGAGAATGGTGTCCCAGGAGCCGGTGTCGGCCTCCGTAACGGGACCGTAGACGCGGACTCCGGCGACATTGGCCAGGATGTCGAGGCGGCCGAACCTGCCTACGGTCTCGTCCACCGCCCGTCGCGCCTCGGCCTCCTCGTCCAGCCGGGCGCCGAGGGCGAGAATCCGGTCACCACCGGCGTCGATCTCGCGCGCCGCACGCTCGGCCTCGCCGGCGTCGACGTCGACCACCGAGACCGATGCGCCCTCCTCCCACAACAGTTGGGCAGTCGCCTGCCCGATGCCGCCTCCGCCGCCGGTCACCAATGCCACTTTGCCCGCAACACGTCCCATGCGGACGATCCTAGAAGTCCTTCGGGTGGACGAACGGATCCCGAATGCCGACGGGCCTGCACCGGCCACAGGCTCTCGGTCGCCCCTCTAGGATCGGTCCGTGACCAGTCAGGAGCTCGATCCCGAGGACGCGAAGATCGTGACGCTCGCCCGGGCCACCCGATCCCGGGCAGGGAGTGCGCAGGGGGCCGCGGTGCGTGACACCACCGGACGCACCTACACGGCGGCCACGGTCTCGCTGTCGTCACTCCAGCTCTCCGCGCTGCGCCTCGCGGTGGCCATGGCGGTATCCAGTGGCGCAGAGGGCCTGGAGGCCGCCGCTGTCGTGGCCGAGGAAGCCGCCGTGGCCACGGAGGATGTCGCGGCGGTTCGCGACCTGGGTGGCGAGGGCGTCCCGATCCTTCTCGCGGGTGCGGACGGCTCGGTCACGGAGTCCGCGTCCACCTGAAGCTCCGAGGTCGACCTGAAGCTCCTGCTGCCAGAGCTCCAGCCGCGAAGGCGTAAGGGAGAATCAACGGGGTGAGCGAGAGTACGCAGGAGTACCGGAGCGGTTTCGCGTGCCTGGTCGGACGCCCCAACACCGGCAAGTCGACCTTGACGAACGCCCTCGTCGGCCGCAAGGTCGCGATCGCGTCGGCCCGGCCACAGACGACCCGTCACACTGTTCGCGGCATCGTCAACCGGCCCGAGGCGCAGCTCGTGCTGGTCGACACCCCTGGGTTGCACCGGCCACGTACTCTGCTCGGGGAGCGGCTCAACGCCCTCGTCCTCACCACCCTCGGCGAGGTCGATGTCGTCGGTGTGTGCCTGCCGGCGAACGAACGCATCGGACCAGGTGACCGGTTCCTTGCCGGCGAGATCGCGAAGGTCCGCCGGCGGCCGACGGTCGCCATCGTCACGAAGGCCGATCTGGTGGACCGGACCGCGATGTCCGAGCAGCTGCTCGCGGTCTCGAAGCTGGCGGACGACACCGGCATCACCTGGGACGAGATCGTCCCCGTGTCGGCCACCTCGGGGTTCCAGATCAACCTGCTCACCGATCTCCTCATCAGCCAACTTCCGGCTGGTCCGCAGCTCTATCCCGAGGGGGAGCTGACGGACGAACCCGAAGAGATTCTCGTCGCGGAACTGGTTCGCGAGGCGGCGTTGGAAGGCGTACGCGACGAGCTTCCCCACTCCATCGCGGTGGTCGTGGAGGAGATGGGGCTGCGCGAGGACCGACCCGACGACAAGCCGCTGCTCGACGTTCACGCCAACCTCTATGTCGAACGGCCGAGCCAGAAGGCGATCGTCATCGGTACGAAGGGCCGCCGGCTGGTCGACGTCGGCACCCGGGCACGCCACCAGATCGAGGCGCTGCTGGGAACGCCGGTCTATCTGGACCTGCACGTGAAGGTGGCGAAGGACTGGCAGCGCGACCCCAAACAGCTCCGCCGCCTGGGCTTCTGACCGTGGCGTGGTGACGGTGCGGGCGAAGGACCGCGCGGTGAGGAGAGCCTGTGAAGATCGTGATTACTGGTGGCACCGGTCAGGTCGGGCGCATCCTGAGCCGCGCGCTGGTGCGCTCGGGCCACCAGGTCGTGGTTCTCAGCCGAGGCGACGGCCGAGGACTGGCGCCGGGCGTCCGCCACGAGAGCTGGGACGGCCGTACGCAAGGAGCGTGGACCAAGGAACTCGACGGCTGTGACGCGGTGATCAACCTCGCTGGCCGCAGCGTGAGCTGTCGCTACTCCGAGTCCAACCTCCGGGCGATGATGGACTTACGGGTGGACTCCACGCGCGCGGTGGGCGAGGCCATCGAGCAGGCGACGACGCCGCCCCGTGTGTGGCTGCAGATGAGCACCGCCACGATCTACGCCCACCGCTTCGACGCACCGAACGACGAGGCGACGGGCATCATCGGCGGAACCGAACCCGACGTCCCCGGCTACTGGGCGTTCAGCGTCGAGATCGCCAAGGCGTGGGAACGTACGCAGGATCAGGCCGACACGCCGCACACCCGCAGTGTCGCGTTACGCACTGCGATGGTGATGAGTCCGGACCGAGGTGGGGTGTTCGACGTCATGCTCCGGATGGTTCGGCTGGGTCTGGGCGGCCCCGTCGCGGGCGGCGCACAGTACGTCTCATGGATCCATGAGCAGGACATGGTTCGCGCGGTCGACCTCCTGATTGGCCGCGACGATCTCGCGGGACCCGTCAACCTGGCCGCGCCCGAACCTCTGCCGCATCGGGACTTCATCCGTGCCCTGCGTTCGGCGTGGGGAACCCGGCTGGGCCTGCCGGCCACCAGGTGGATGGCCGAGCTCGGCGCCTTCGTCATTCGTACCGACACCGAACTGTTGCTGAAGAGCCGCAGAGTCGTCCCAGGTCGGCTACGGGACGCGGGGTTCTCCTTCGACTTCCCGCACTGGGCCGGCGCCGCCGAGGACCTCGTCCGCCGGGTCAGAGCGGAACGGCCTGGTCAGACGTCGCGTTCCCAGCTGTCGTAGCGGGCGGCGATCCGGTAGCCGAGGGCTTCGTTGACGCCGATCATGTGGGAGTTCGACTCGGCGTTCCAGGTGTCCACCCAGCGCACCTGTGGCTCCGCCTCCGCGAGCCACGCCATCATCTCCGCCTTGAGCAGCATGCCGAGCCGGTGGCCCCGGTGCGCCCGCGCCACCGCGGTGTCGTACTGGCCGCCCCATTCGGGCAGGTCCGGGTGGACGCCCACGATGGTGTGACCGGCCAGCGGGCCGTCAGTGCCGAGGCGGGCGATGAGGCGGTACATGTGGACGCCTTCCGCGGCGCGGCCGGCCTCGAAGGCACGGATCCGGGCGCCGTCGAAGACGTCGTCGTCGACCTCCATGTCGCCGGTCGGCGCGTCGTTGATGGCTCCGGTCAGCTCGGCCACCGCGTCGAGGAGATCGTCCGGGATGGCCTCGGTCACCCGGAGCAGTGTGTAGTCACGGGCGGCCTCGCGGGCCTTCTCGCGCAGCTCGGCGACGCGCTCGTGGTCGATCGCCTGGAGGTCCTGGCGCCGGTGCACCTCGACCAGAACGTTCTTGAAACCCATCGTTCTGGCGAACTCCGCATGCCCCGAATCCGCCAAAGTGCCCGTCCCCACCAGCCTCCGGCCGGCCTTGCGTACACGCTCCAATGCCTCGTCGAGCAGGCGCGTCCCGTGCCCTTTGCGGCGTTCGTCCGGATGGACCACGATCCCGACGCCGGCGCGGTGGAGGTTCTCGCGGTACGACAGGTGCAGCGAGAGGTGGCCAATCACCCGGTCGGCTTCCCAGAGCAGCCACTTTTCGCCGGGCTCGCCGTCCCAACCGTGGGTGAGGTGCGCGACGTACGAGCGACGGGGCCAGGACGGGTTCCACGGCTCGTCGACCGCCCGGACGGCGTCGTCGAGAGCGATCGAGGCGTCCACGGCGGCGTCGTCACGGGGGTCAAGGCGCTGGAGATCCATAGCAGCCAAGGGTGCGGCCAGAGGCGGCCGGAGAGCAACGGGATTTCGACCCCGAATCCGCCGATCGACCAGGCCACTTGCGCGGTCCGCCGGAACGCCCGCTAAGGTGGGTCACCTCATGCGGTATGTGCGACTCCTCCTTCGCTGCCGCGGCGGGGCCCTCTAAGAGGCCGGGCTCCTCGCCGCGGAGTTCTTCGACGTCCTGGCCGCGCCGACACGTCAGCGAGAACCCAGCGAAGATCCCGAGGACTTTCCGATGCCGAACCGTCAGTGTCCCAGCGCCATGCCCTTTCATCGCTACCATGCGTTCCCTCCCGTCGAGCTGGCCGACCGCACCTGGCCCGACGCCCGGATCACCCGGGCACCCCGCTGGCTCTCGACCGACCTCCGCGACGGCAACCAGGCACTCATCGACCCGATGAGCCCGGCCCGCAAGCGGCGGATGTTCGACCTGCTGGTCAAGATGGGCTACAAGGAGATCGAGGTCGGCTTCCCGTCGGCGAGCCAGACCGACTTCGACTTCTGCCGCCAACTGATCGAAGAGGACCTGGTCCCCGACGACGTGACGATCTCCGTCCTCACCCAGGCCCGCGAGGAACTGATCGAACGCACCGCGCAGTCCCTGGTCGGTGCCAAGCGCGGCACGATCCACCTCTACAACGCCACGGCGCCGCTGTTCCGCCGGGTCGTCTTCGGCGTGGACCGCGAGGAGTGCAAGGCGTTCGCGGTCAACGGCACCGAGTGGGTGATGAAGTACGCCGACCAACTGCTCGCCGACACCGACTTCGGCTACGAGTACAGCCCGGAGATCTTCGTCGACACCGAACTCGACTTCGCCCTCGAGGTCAGCGAGGCCGTCATGGACATGTGGCAGCCCGAAGCCGGCCGCGAGATCATCCTCAACTACCCCTGCACGGTCGAACGGTCGACGCCCAACGTCTACGCCGACCAGATCGAGTGGATGAGCCGGCAGCTGTCCCGGCGCGAGCACGTCTGCCTGTCGGTCCACACCCACAACGACCGGGGCACGGCGATCGCCGACGCCGAGCTGGCCGTGATGGCCGGTGCCGACCGGATCGAGGGATGTCTGTTCGGCAACGGCGAACGCACCGGCAACGTCTGCCTGGTGACACTTGGGCTGAACCTCTTCTCGCAGGGCATCGACCCGCAGATCGACTTCTCCGACATCGACGAGATCCGCCGCACGGTGGAGTACTGCAACCAGCTACCGGTCCACCCGCGTCATCCGTACGCCGGCGATCTCGTCTACACCGCGTTCTCCGGTTCGCACCAGGACGCGATCAAGAAGGGCCTGGAGGCGCACGAGCGAGCGGCGGTTGCTGCCGGGGTGCCGGTGCGGGAGTTCGCCTGGGAGGCGCCGTACCTCCCGATCGACCCGAAGGACGTCGGTCGTACGTACGAAGCGGTGATCCGGGTCAACTCCCAGTCCGGCAAGGGCGGCGTCGCCTACGTGATGAAGGCAGAGCACCACTTGGACCTTCCGCGGCGGCTGCAGATCGAGTTCAGCCGGATCGTGCAGGACCACACCGACACCGAAGGTGGTGAGGTCCCGGCCGCGGACATCTGGCGGATCTTCGAGGCGGAGTACCTCAACCCTGGCACGGATCTCGCGCTCGACTCGGTGCACAGTTCGACGATGACGAACGGGCGCGACGCGTTGACGGTCGACGTCCTGGTCGCGGGGGAGCGGCGCACGCTCTCCGGTGAGGGCAACGGCCCGATTGCCGCGTTCGTCGACGCGATCGGTCAGGTGGGCATTGACGTTCGGGTCCTCGACTACAGCGAGCACGCGCTCGGCGCGGGAGGCGACGCCACCGCGGCCGCCTATGTCGAGTGCGAGGTGGGCGACGAGGTGTGCTGGGGTGTCGGTGTCGACGCCAACATCGTGAGCGCCTCGCTCAAGGCCGTCGTCTCAGCCGTCAACCGCGCCCGCCGCTGAACCGCGCCGCGGTCAACAGTCCCCGCGATGCACGGCAGTTCACCGTGCATCGTGGGGAAATGGCAGGACTCGTACGACGGCGACGCGACCGCGGCGGCCGGACTCAGGATGGCGGCGTGAGTGTTGTCCAGGACCGGAGCACATCACCCACGGCGGCGTCGTCGACGCTGGCCAGCGCTTCGGCGTGGGCTTGAGCGAGGACGTCGGCGACCAGGACCCGTTGGCGGCTGCCGGCCGACGCGATCGCGGCGTGCACCATGGCGAGGCTCATCAGGTTGTCGCGTGCCTCGCCCATCGGCGGCGTGCCGGAACGCAACGCCTGAACGAAGTCCCGCAACGAGCCAGCGATTCCGTCGAGTGGATCCACTTCGCCGGTGTCGCTGACCGGCGCGGTCGCCCGGCCCTCGACGATCTCGAGGGTCGGGGGACCGTCGCCATCCCACAACGTCGTCCCGTGCTCACCGCTGGCGCGCCACGCGGAGTTCCAGGACGTCTCCAACCCCTCGCTGCACCAGCTGCCGGTGTAGACGAAGCGTGAGCCGTCGTTCATCTCGAAGATCGCGGTCGTCGCGGCGTCGCCGGTGTACCAGCTCCACGCGGGGTTGTACTCATCGCAGTAGACCGCGACCGGCTCGGTTCCGGTGAGGAACCGCACGCTGTCGAAGGTGTGGATCGCCATGTCGAGCACCAGCGGATGGTCCATGGCGTCGCGGAAGCCACCGAAATGCGGGGCCTTGAAGAACTCCGCCACCAGGATGCCGAGCCCGCCCAGCTGCCGGATCATCCGCCGGAACGCGAACAGCTGCGGGTTGTAGCGGCGGCTCTGGCTGACCATGAAGAGGCGGTCGTACACCTGGGCCGCGGCTACCAGGTCCAGCGCCTCGGACAGCGTGGCCGCCAACGGCTTCTCACCCAGCACGGGCAGCCCGCGGCGCAGCGCCTGCATCGTCACCGCATGATGCGCCTCGGGAATCGTCACGTCGACCACGAAGTCGGCCGCGGTCTCGTCGACCAACTCCTCCAGGGTGCCAGCCACCGGAACGCCGCTCAGCCCGGCGTCGTCGAGTGCGGCCTTGGCGGCTGTGACATCGAGGTCGGCGACGCCGACGAGTTCGACGTCGTCCGCTGCCTGGAGGTTGCGCAGCCAACCGCGTCCCATCGCACCGACGCCGACAAGGATGGCCCGCAGGGGCGCGTTGCCGTCTGAGGAGCTCGTGCCGGACGAGCCGCTGGCGGGATTCGTCACGACTGCCCCTCCGCCTCTTCGTCATACCAGCCGAGCGGGCTGTTGCGCAGCTTCGGGGCGTCCCGGCCGTCGCCGGTCGGCGCCGCCCAGGCCACGGCGTTGCTGATGACCCGTCGTACCTCGAGCTGGTGGTAGACGGGGTAGGCCTGGTCGCCGGGGCTGAAGTAGAAGATCCGCCCGTTGCCGCGGTAGAACACACAACCGCTGCGGAACACCTCACCACCGGTGAACGAACTGACGAAGACGAGCTCGTCCGGATCCGGGATGTCGAAGACCTCGCCGTACATCTCTTGGGCGGGGATCACGATCGGGCTCGGCACTCCGCGGGCGACCGGGTGATGCGGTTTCAGTGTCCACACGAGCTCCCGGTCATCCCCCGCTCGCCAGCGCAGCGTGCAGGTCGTGCCCATCAGCTGGCGGAAGATCTTCGACAGGTGTCCGGAGTGAAGGACGACGAGGCCCATGCCGCCGAGGACATGGCGCTGGACCCGGGAGACCACCTCGTCACTGACCTCGCCGTGAGCGGCGTGTCCCCACCAGGTCAGGACGTCGGTGTCGGCAAGCACCTCTTCGGTGAGTCCGTGCTCGGGGTCGGCCAGGGTCGCGGTCCGCACGGCCGCGCCCGCTCCCAACTGGTCGCGGATCCCTGCCGCGATCGCGCCATGGATCCCTTCGGGATAACGCTGTCGTACGGCTTCCTCGGTCGTCTCGTGGACGTTCTCGTTCCATACGGTGACTCGGATGGTGCGCTCGCTCGTGCCCATGTCTCCCACAAGGTGATCAGCTGGCATCGGTCGTCTCGGGTCATGCGCGCCGGCCGCCATGGTCGGCGCGGGGTGGAGCGATAGTTTGCCCCTTGGTCCATCGTGCCGGGATCAACCCACCTCCCGACACCTCGCCCTCGATGCTGGCCAGAGCCAGCTCGACCGCCGTGCGGGTCATCTCCTGGACGGGCAGCTCTGAGCGCGCGACGGGAAGGTCGCTCGCGAGGTCAGGTGTCGCGCCGATCACGACCAGCGACATGTCGCGCGGGATCGAGTAGCCCGCCTCGCGCAGGATGGCGGGCATGGCGGGAACCTCGTGGTGCAGGATCACGGCGGTGGGCGCCGGATCGGCGGCGAGCAGGGCCTGAGTCCGGCGAACGAGTGTGCGGTGCGAGGACGACGAGCGCATGACGGTCAGGTGCACTCCGGCTTCCCGAGCTGCGGCACGGGCACCGGCCAATGCCCGCGGGGCGTAGTTGAGCCCGGCGCGAAACTCCGCATCCGAGGAACTCACGAACGCCAGTGCGCGGTGACCCGCGCGCACGAGTTCCCGGACGGCCAACGCGGCCGCGCCTTCGAAGTCGTAGTCGGACCACGGCAGGCCGCCGCTGGCCCGCGGGCGTCCCAGCAGCGCGGCGGGGAAGCCGAGTTCGTCGAGCACGGGGATCCGCGGGTCGTCGGTCAGCACCGACATCACGACGACACCGTCGGCCAGCCGGCTGCCGGCGACCCGGCGGAGTCCGGAGACGCTCTCCTCCGCCGACAGCAGCAACAGGTCGTGGCCGTGGGCGCGGGCAGCCGCGCTGACGTGGTGGACGAAGCGACCGCCGATCGCGTGGTAGGGCACCGTCTCCCGCGGGAAGGACAAGGCGAGGACCCGCGTCCGTGCGCCACGGAGTGCCCTGGCTCCCGCGTGCGGGCGGTAGTCAAGGTCGCGGATCGCCTCCTCGACGGCCTGCCGGGTGGTGGCGGAGATGCTCCGGCGGTTGGTCAGGACGTAGGAGACGGTGCTGGGTGCGACACCCGCCCTGCGGGCGACGTCGGCAATGGTGACCACCGATGCTCCCTCCGGCCGTGCGGGCAAACTCAACATCTCATTTCGGGTCCGCGCCGCCTCATCCTCTCACTGACCACCGGACAGCAAGGCGACGGAACACATCGTCGAATCAATTCGATGACGTTCGACGATGCGGGCCCTGTCGGCTCGGACGCTACGGCGGCCTGAGAAAACCTGTCAAGCGGTCTCAATCCGCTGTGAGGCAAGGCGAGTGTGTCCGGTAATGGACACGAAGGCAGCACTCACGGCTGCAGCCTTGACAGTACTCCGCTGCTCCGGACTACTGTTTCGGCCACGTTTCTATGTCGAATCGAATCGACGATTGGCTGGCGGCCGACGCAGGCCGCCGATCGCATTCTTGGAGGTCGTGACGATGGCGGCTCGCGACACACTCAGCCGGCGGGGATTTCTCTACAGCGCCGCGTTCGCAGTCGGCGGGGTGATGCTCAACGCGTGCTCCGGCTCTGGCGACACGCCCGGTCGGGACTCCGGCACCACCAAGGCCCCGACCGGCAAGGCGGCCAAGGGTTCGGAGCCCAAGCCGTTGCCACCGCCGGCGAAGCTCAACGAGGCACCCAGCCTCGCCGAGCTGGTCAAGGCGGGAGACCTGCCGCCGGTCGCCGAGCGACTGCCGGAACATCCGTACGTCATCCCGCACCGGTGGGCCACGACGGGCAAGTACGGCGGAAGCATGCGGCTCGTGTCAGAAAGCACCGACGGCTGGGACATGAAGGAATACATGTACGGCCACTCGCCGCTTCGCTGGCTCAACGACGGACTCGACCTCGGACCGGGCCTCGCGGAGAGCTGGGAGAGCAACGAGGACGCGTCGGAGTGGACGTTCCACTTCCGTGCCGGTCTGAAGTGGTCGGACGGCGAGCCGTGGACCACCGAGGACATCATGTTCTGGTGGGAGGACATGGTCCTCAACGAGGAGTACGCCGAAGGCATACCGGACGAGGCGCGCTCGGGGACGGGAAGTATCGCGAAGCTCGCGGCGCCGGACGACCTGACGCTCGTGATGACCTTCGACGCGCCCGCCCCGATGGTGCCGGACATGATCGCCAACTGGGTCAACCGGGGCATCGCCGCGTCGTGGATGGAACCCAAGCACTACATGAAGCAGTTCCATCCCAAGTACAACAAGAGCGTCCCGGAGAACTGGGCGGAGATCTTCGACGCGAAGCGCAACGCCACCACCAACCCCGAATCGCCGACCATGACCGGTTGGCTGCTGAAGTCACGTCGGGAGGGACGGTCGGCCACGTTCGAGCGGAACCCGTACTACTGGGTGGTCGACAAGGAAGGCAACCAGCTGCCCTACGTCGACACGCTGAACTTCGGCGTGGTCGACAATCCCGAGACCATGAAGCTGCAGATCCAGAACGGTCAGTTCGACTACGTACACGGGGCGTTCGCCGGTCTGAACCTCGGCGACGTGTCGGGCATCAAGGCCACGCAGTCGAAGAACCAGCTGGACATGATCCTCTGGGACAGCGGCTCGGGCACCGGATCGATCTTCTTCTTCAGCCAGGACTACTACGACCCCAAGATGCGCAAGCTCATCCGGATGAAGGAGTTCCGGCAGGCCCTCTCGCTGGCCTACAACCGTGCCGAGGTCCGGAAGTCGATCTACTTCAACACCGGTGACCTGACGACGGGCGGTTACGGGCCCAAGACCCGGGAGTTCCACCGCGGCGACGGTATGGCTGTCTACAAGCAGTGGCGTGACTCCTGGGTCGACTACGACCCAGACCGGGCCAAGGCCATGCTGGACGAGATCGGCGTGGTCGACAAGGACGGCGACGGCAAGCGCGAGATGCCCGACGGCACCAAGCTCGTCGTACGACTGGAGTACCCCGCCGACGCCGATCCAAGCGGCGAGCACATGCAGAAGAACAACATCCTGAAGAAGAGCTGGGACGCGATCGGCATCGACACCCGGCTCAGCCCGGTCTCGCCGGAGGCGTTGGACGACCAGTGGGCGCAGGGCAAGCTCATGAGCAAGACGGCGTGGGAGACGAGCACCCTCACCTTCGGCGCCGACCTGCTGTGGCTCATGCCCATGGAGCCCTCCCGCTGGGCGCCGCTGCAGGGACAGTTCTACTCGGTCCGCGGAACCCCGGTGGAGAAGCAGCAACTCGACGTTGATCCGTACAAGCGGACACCACCTCGGATGGAGCCCGAAGAGGGCGGACCCATCGAGCAGCTATGGGATCTCGCGGACCGTGCACGCGTGGAGCCGGACGCGGTCGCACGCGACGGGATGTTCTGGGACATGGTGAAGATCCACGTGGAGGAAGGACCGTTCTTCCTTGGCGCGGTCGCGAACTTCCCCAGGGTCGAGCTCGTCAAGCAGGGCTTGCGCAACGTACCCACCCGCGAGCAGACGGCACTCGGCGGTCTCGTCAACGACTGGCACCACCCGACGCCCGCTGCGTACGACCCCGAGGCGTGGTACTGGGAGGATCCTGCCGGCACATCCTGAACCGGGCAGGGCGATCACGCGGAGGCAGGCGTTGGGGGAGGCTGGAACCGGGCCGGCTCATTGCGCGACGCGTTCGAGCCCTCGCGAGGTCTCGTGCAACCATTCGAGCCGGGCTCGGGCCGGGACAGAGTGCGTTCGACAGGGACGGCGCTTGTCGAACGCACTCTGTCGCGGTCCCGGCAGAGTCGACATGCACCACTACCGCCGCCGACGCTGTGGCCGCGGTCGAGGTGAGATCGTCCGTTCGGTGAGGTCCGAAGGAACGACGGTCAGTTGGTCGCTGCGCCAGCGGCAGGCGTGCCGCCGGACTGCGTACCCAGGAAGAACTGGACGCTGCCCTGAGCGTCCACCTCGGCATCGAGGACCATCTGGTCGAGCATGGTCGACGCGCCTGCCTCAAGGAAGACGCGGGCACCCTGCTCCTCGACTACCTGGTCGCCATCAGTGGGTTCCGGGGCGACCGCGAGGCTGAGGCTCTGCTGGTCCTCAGGCTGCGCGGTGATGCGCAGTCCTGCGCTTCCGGGAAGCTCGGGGCTGTTCGTCAAGGACTGGATGACGAGCGCAGCGTTGTTGGTGAGCGCAAGCAAAATTGCTCCTCGGATTCGAGTGTGTGGAGATGGTGAACAGGCCCCACTCGAGAACGGCATGCGCGAACCGCACACTGCCGCGTAGGGGCCCTGGCCGGCTGGGCAGGTGGTGAATCACTCCCTGGTGCGTTGACTGCCGGTCATTCCACCCTTGCCCCTCATCGGCGCACAGTCAAACCCAGGGCTCGAGTTGGCGGGTCGCGGAAGCGGGATGATGGGGGAGTGACGACTACCAGTCCCCCCGAATCAGTCGCGTCTGCGCCCATATCCCCACGGTGGGGTATTCCCACCGTGGTCGCCGCGCTGTTGGGGTTCGTCGTACTGTCGTTCGGCGTGTCGGTCGCACTGGTTGCGCTGGGAGCCGATCCGGTTACTGCCGGAATCGTCGCGACTCCGGTCGGTTGGCTTGCCTTGGCCGGGTTGCCGATCGTGATGTCGCTGCGGCGTGGGAACGGGCCGCGTTCGGACCTTGCGTGGCGGTTCCGCCCGGTCGACCTCGGAATCGGCGCGTTGGGCGGTCTGGTGGTCCTCGTCGCCGCCGTGGTGTTCGTTCTCGTCTATGTGCAGCTCACCGGCGACACTCCCACCTCGTCGCTGGGTGTCGCCGCAGGCGAAGCCCAGGCCGACTGGCAGGTCGTGGCTCTGGCCACGCTCGCGCTCGCCGCCCCGTTCGTCGAGGAGTTGCACTTTCGAGGGGCGTGGTGGTCGGCGCTCCGGCGGCGCGGGCTGGGTGGATGGCCAACCCTCCTGCTGACCGCGGGGCTGTTCGCCGTCATCCACCTCGAGCCGACGAGGGTCGCGCTGTTGTTCGCCGCCGGGTTGGCCGCCGGGTACGTCCGGCTCGTCACCGACCGGCTCGGTCCCGCCATCGTCGCGCATCTGCTCATCAACGGCATCGCCGTGATCGGGCTGCTGAGTCTGCTCTGACAGCGGGCCAAACCCCGTGCGGTGCCTGCTCTGCCACGGGGGCTGGCGACAGGTAAGAATGGCGGCGTGACCCTGTACGTCGACGAAGCGATCGTGCTGCGTACCCAGAAGCTCGGCGAGGCCGACCGCATCATCACCATGCTGACCCGGCACCACGGTCGGGTACGCGCGGTCGCGAAGGGCGTCAGGCGGACCACCTCACGCTTCGGCGCCCGCCTCGAGCCGTGTTCCTACGTCGAGGTCCAGCTGGCGGTGGGGCGCTCGCTCGACGTGGTGACGCAGGCGGAGACCCGCCGTCCCTACGCCGAGGCGATGTACGCCGACTACGGCCGCTACACGACGGCCGCGGCGATGCTCGAGACGGCCGAACGGTTCACCGCCGAGGAGCGGGAACCCGCCACCCAGCAGTTCCTGCTGCTCGTGGCGGCGCTCCGGGCGCTCGCCGAGGTGGCGCATGATCCGGGACTGATCCTCGACTCCTACCTGCTGCGATCTCTGGCGGTCGCGGGCTACGCAGCGTCGTTCGATGCCTGCGCACGGTGTGGGATCGGGGGACCGCACCGCGCGTTCTCCCCGGCGGCGGGCGGCATGGTGTGCGCCGACTGTCGGCCCGCGGGGGTCGCGCTGCCGGCCGCGGAGACGGTGCGGCTCCTCGCGGCTCTGCTGACCGGTGAGTGGGAGGTGGCCGACGCCAGCGACGCCCGTCACCGCCGCGAGGCGACCGGCATGGTGTCGGCGTACCTCCAGTGGCATCTGGAACGCGCCCTCCGATCCCTCCCGCACGTCGAGCGATTGGAGCCGCCCGGGACCATGAGCACGGAGCCGCGCGGGACCATGAGCACGGAGCGGGGCGGGACCATGGATACGGCGCCGCGCGGGACCATGAGCACGGAGCGGGGCGGCGAGCGAGTGGGTGGAGTGGTCGGTGAGGAACGAGGTCGCGAAGGAGGGGCGTGCCGGGTGCCGGGGCCGGGTAGTGACGCGAGCATGGACACAGGCGTGGGCGCAGGATGAGCCCAGGAATGCGGCGTCGCCGCCGTCCGCCGGTCCGGCCACGCCCGCCGGTCGTCCCACCCGACCGGCACCCGTCCGGCGCCCGGCCGCCGGAGATCCCGGTCGACCTCCTGCCGCGGCACGTGGCGCTGGTGATGGACGGCAACGGCCGTTGGGCGAAAGCGCGTGGCCTGCCGCGTACCCGTGGGCACGAACGCGGCGAAGGCGCCCTCCTCGACGTGATCAAGGGTGCGATCGAGATCGGCGTGAAGACGCTCTCGGCCTACGCGTTCTCCACCGAGAACTGGAGTCGTTCCGCTGACGAGGTGCGGTTCCTGATGGGTTTCAACCGGGACGTGATCCACCGTAGGCGCGACGAACTCGACGCCATGGGCGTACGCATGCGCTGGGCGGGCCGGCGGCCGCGGTTGTGGAAGAGCGTCATCGCCGAGCTCGAGGAGGCCGCGGAGCGTACGCAGGACAATGACGTGATCACGTTGCAGTTCTGCGTCAACTATGGCGGCCGGGCGGAGATCGCCGATGCCGCGCGGGCGCTCGCCATGGATGTCGCGGCGGGAAAGGTTCGCGCCGACCGGGTGGACGAGCGGATGCTGGCGCGCTATCTCTACGAACCGGATCTCCCCGATGTCGACCTGTTCGTGCGTTCCTCGGGGGAGCAGCGGACCTCGAACTTCCTGCTCTGGCAGTCGGCGTACGCGGAGATGGTCTTCCTCGACACGTTGTTCCCGGACTTCGACCGGCGGGATCTGTGGCGGGCTATCGAGATCTATGCCCAACGGGACCGGCGTTTCGGTGGGGCCGAGCCCAACGTCGTCGACGGGAGCTCCTGACGTCGGACCGGCCCCCTCGGTGATCATGCTCCGGGCCGCCGCCGATGTGGTTGAGGGGCCCTCGTCCAGGCCGGCACACTGTCGCCACGGGCCGGTCGTCGCTACGGGCTGGTCGCTGTCACCGGGCCGCACAGGAGCCGCAGGTGCCGAAGACCTCGACCGTGTGGGTGACGTCGACGAATCCGGCCTCGCCAGCCACGCGGTCGGCCCACCGCTCGACTGCCGGGCCCTGGACCTCCACGGTGCGCCCGCAGGACCGGCACACCAGATGGTGGTGGTGTCGGGAGGTCGCGCAGCGGCGGTAGACGGTCTCGCCGTCGGCGGTACGGATGGCGTCGACGTCGCCGGCGTCCGCGAGTGAGGCGAGGGTGCGGTAGACGGTCGTCAGTCCGACCGTCTCACCGCGCGATCGCAGCAGGGCATGAATGTCCTGCGCGCTGCGGAAGTCGTCGATTCCGTCGAGGACCTCGGCGACGGCAGCGCGCTGGCGGGTCGCCCGCAGCTTCGGCCCGGTGGTCACCTGGATACCTCCTCGATCGCCGGTCGCGGGTCCATTCTCGCCGACGGTCTCACGCCAGCGACGAGGCGTCCCGGAGAGCACTAATGCTCGTCGTAGTGCGCGCCGTGGACGGCATGGCGGTGCCCATCGTGGACGTAGTCGATGTGATCGTCATGGTCGATCGCAGGATGCCCGCAGCCGGGGCCGTGCTGGTGGAGGTGATCCTCTGCCTCTCGATGGGGCCGCCGGAGCAGGGAGCGCAGCCCGGACGCCAACGCCATGACGACGAACACCGCGATCGCCGCCAGCACGATCGTGCCGCCCGAGGGCGTGTCGGCGTAGTACGACGCACCGACACCACCGACGCTCACGACCACGCCGATCACCATGGCCGTCGCGACGGTTCCGGCGAAGCTGCGGCCGAGACGCTGGGCGGAGGCGACCGGCACGATCATGAGCGCACTGACGAGGAGGAGCCCGACGACCCGCATCGACACGACGACGGTCACGGCGACCATCACGGCGAGCACGACGTTGAGCCCGAGCACGGGCAGGCCACCGGTCCGGGCGTACTCCTCGTCGGCCCCGACCGCGAAGAACAGCCGGGCACCACCGATCGTCGTGACGAGCACGCCGATCGCGAGCGCGGCGAACACGACGAGGTCGGCCGGCGAGGTGGTCGTGATGGACCCGAACAGGAACGCGTTGAGGTTGGCCGGCGTGCTCCCGGGTGACTTGGCCATCAACACGACGCCGCCGGCGATGCCGCCGTAGAAGAGGACGGCCAGGGCGACGTCGCTGCTGGTGCGCCCCTTGGTCCGCATGAACTCGATCGCGAGCGCGCCGGCGATGGTCGCGGCGAGCGCGGTCCAGATCGGTGCGGTGTTGGTGAGGAGACCGACGCCCACGCCGGTGAGGGCGACGTGGCCCATGCCGTCGCCGATCAGTGCGAGCCGCCGCTGGACGAGGTAGACGCCGACCGCCGGTGCGGTGAGGCCGATCAACAGTGCGGCGAGCAGCGCCCGCTGCATGAAGTCGAACTGCAGGATCTCCATGGTCACCGGACGCTTCCGAGGCTGAGGACAGCCTCCGTCGGTGGCCCGTCGTAGCGGACCCGGCCATGGTCGACGACGACCGTACGCCTGACCAGGGCCGCGACCGGCGCCATCTCGTGGGTGGCGAGGAGCAACGTGACCCCGCCGGCGACCAGCGTGGACAGGGTGGCGGCGAGGATCTCCTGGTTGGGTGCGTCGACACCGGCGAACGGTTCGTCCATGACCAACAGGTCGGGCTGGCTCGCCAGGGCGCGGGCGATCAGGGCGCGGCGCTGCTGGCCGCCGGAGAGGGTGGACATCCGCTCGTGTGTCTTCTCGGCCAGCCCGACGGTCGCGATCGCGTCGGCCACGATGCCGCGGTCACTTCCGGTCAGCCAGGGCCGCCACCGGTGGCTGACCAGGCGGCCGGTGCTCACGACCTCGCCGACGGTCGCGGGGACACCGCCGCCCACGGTCTGCCGTTGCGGGACGTAGCCGATCCGAGCTCGCTCGCCGAACCGCTCACCTGGAGTGCCGAAGAGCTCGAGCGAGCCGGCGGCGAGGGGGACGAGCCCCAGGATGGTGCGCAGCAGGGTCGACTTGCCGGAACCGTTCGGGCCGAGCAGCGCGACCACCTCGCCCGGGTGGACCTCGACGTCGATCCCACTGAGGACCGGCACGCCTGCGTAGCTCACCGCGCCGCCGAGGATCCGGACGACGGGACCTCCGCGCGCGGCGGTGCCCGCGGGCGGTGTGACCTGCGGCGCGGTGGTCGCGGACGACGGGTGGTCGTCGGGGGGCACTAGCAGTCCTGGCCCTTCTCCAGCGTGGCGAGATTGGCTCGCATGACGCTCAGGTAGTCGGTGCCGGCCGATTCGTCGGTGAGCCCTTCCAGCGGATCGAGGACGGCAACGTCGGCCCCGGTCTCCGTCGCCAGCGTGTCCGCGATCGACGGGTCGACCAGTGTCTCGTAGTAGATCGTACGGACGTCGTGGCGGCGGACGAACGTCGCGACGGCACTGAGCTCGGCAGGCGACGGCTCCTGCTCGGGTGAGAGCCCGGCGATGCCTTCCTGCTCGAGGTCGTAGCGGGCGGCGAGGTACCCGAACGCCGCGTGACTCGTCACCAGTTCACGGTTCGTGCACGTCGCGAGGCCGGTGGCGAACTCCTCGTCCAGGGCCTCCAGGTCCGCGCGGAGGGCGCCGGCGTTGCGCTCGTACGCCTGAGCGTGGTCGGGGTCGAGGGCGGCCAGGCGTTCGGCGATCCCGTCGCCCACCCCGGCGAGGCGTACCGGGTCGAGCCAGAAGTGGGGGTCGGGCGCTCCTCGGGCCTCGTTGTCCGCGTGGTCTTCTTCCCCGTCCTCGTGAGCGTCCTCATGTACGTCCGAGGCGGCCGGTCGGGTCAGCCTGGCCAGGGTGGTGACGTCGAGGCTGTGGCCGCCCGCCACCTGCGCGATGCTGTCGTCGACCGCGGGTTGGAACCCGTTCAGGTAGATGACGAGCCCGGCCTCCTCGATCGTCGCGACGTCTCGGGGCGTGAGCTCGAGGTCGTGCGGCTCCGCGCCGGGTTTGGTGAGGTTCGTGACGTCGGCGTGGGATCCGACGATCCGTTCCGCTGCGTACTGCAACGGGTAGAAGGCCGTGATCACCGCCAGTTTGTCGCCGGCTCCGGGGGCCCCTTCGGTATCGGTTCCGCAGCCGGTGACTCCCCCCAGGACGACCAGGAGGACGCCCGCGCAGGCTCCGACCAGCACTCCGCGGCCCCGGGACCGCCTCCACCCTAAGAACATGAGAATCATTGTCAATTAGGGCGACCGGTATGTCAACCGCGCCCGCGCCCGCGGCACTCAGGGCAGGAGGCTCAGGACCAGCGCCACGACAGCGAGTCCGAGGGCGACGACCCTGAACACCCGGCGAAGGCGATCGCCGTGATGCCAGGCGAGATAGGCCACCCAGCCCATCACCAGGACGAGGGCGGCCAGGCACACCGAGCTGTAGGGCCGAGGAGCCGTCAGGCCGCCGAGAAGCAGCGCGACCGGGATGAGCGCGACGAGCCACCGCGGCAGGGTGTGCAGGCGGACGAGGAGGGGATAGCTCACCTTCTCGACGCGCGCCCGGAACCCGCTCGATGCCGGAGCGGCCGAGGTGGTGCGCGACTGACGTGGCGAGTGGGGCCCGCTGGACACGGTTCTCCTGACATCAGGTCGGGTCGGGCGCCTGGGCCGGCGCCTCTCACCCCGATCTTCCCCCACAGGCTGTCCGAACCCTGCGTCAGGTGCTGCAACGTCCCGGTAACCTGTGGAGTTCCGCGTACCCCGCCGACACCCAGCCGGATGGAGCGACCACGTGCCAGCCGACCGCATCGACACCCTCGTCAGTCTCTGCAAGCGTCGCGGTTTCGTTTTTCCCTGCGGGGAGATCTACGGCGGTACCCGGTCGGCGTGGGACTACGGCCCACTCGGCGTCGAGCTCAAGGACAACATCCGGACGCAGTGGTGGCGGTGCATGGTCCGCTCCCGCGACGACGTGGTCGGGCTCGACTCGTCGGTGATCCTGCCGCGGGCGGTGTGGGAGGCGTCCGGGCACGTCGAGGCGTTCGTCGATCCCCTGACCGAGTGTCAGAGCTGCCACCGCAGGTTCCGGGCCGACCACCTCGAGGAGGCGCATGCGGCCAAGCACGGGACGCCGCCCGCCGGTGACCTGGCCGACGTCGCCTGCCCGGTGTGCGGCACGACCGGTGCTTTCACCGAGCCGCGGATGTTCAACGGCCTGCTCAGGACCCATCTCGGTGCGGTCGACCCGGGTGACGAGCGGTCCCACGGCGGGGGATCCGGCGCCGGCACCGGTCTGCACTTCCTCCGGCCGGAGACCGCGCAGGGGATCTTCGTCAACTTCGCGACCGTCATGGCCTCGGCGCGTCGCAAGCCGCCGTTCGGGATCGCCCAGACGGGTAAGAGCTTCCGCAACGAGATCACGCCGAGCAACTTCATCTTCCGTACGCGGGAGTTCGAACAGATGGAGATGGAGTACTTCGTCGAACCGGGAACCGATGAGGAGTGGCACGACTACTGGCTCAAGACCCGGTGGGACTGGTACGTCGGCCTCGGCATCGATCCCGACAACCTGAGGTTCTACGAGCATCCCAAGGAGAAGCTCTCGCACTATTCCAAGCGGACGGTCGACATCGAGTACCGCTTCCGCTTCGGTGGCGAGGAGTTCGCCGAGCTCGAGGGGATCGCCAACCGCACCGACTTCGATCTGACGACGCACGCCAAGCACTCTGGCGCCGACCTGTCCTACTTCGACCAGGACAAGGGCGAGCGCTGGACGCCGTACGTCATCGAACCGGCAGCCGGGCTGACCCGCGCATTCCTGGCGTTCCTGCTCGACGCCTACACCGAGGACGAGGCGCCGAACGCCAAAGGCAAGCTGGAGAAGCGGACCGTCCTACGCCTCGACCGCCGGCTGGCTCCGGTGAAGGCGGCGGTCCTGCCGTTGTCCCGCAATGCGGACCTGTCGCCACGGGCCAGGAAGCTGGCGGCACAGCTGCGTACGTGCTGGAATGTGGACTTCGACGATGCCGGTGCGATCGGACGCCGGTACCGTCGGCAGGACGAGATCGGTACGCCGTACTGTGTGACAGTTGATTTCGAGACCTTGGAGGACCTCTGCGTGACGGTGCGTGAGCGCGACTCGATGGCGCAGGAGCGGGTGTCCCTGGACCGGGTCGAGGGATACCTCGCCGAGCGTCTCGCCGGCTGCTGAGTCCTCCTTTCCTCTGCTGTGGTGGCACGACTGCTGTGAAGACACGACGAGCACATATCTGCCGGGTTGCGGGTGTGGGTCTGTTGGTGTGGGTCCTCGCGCTCGTGACGGGCTGCGCCCTCCAGGCATCTGGTCCTGCGCTCCGGCTCCCGCCCGACAAGTCCGAGAGCACGCCGCACAAGGGCGACACGTCGCCGCGTCGGGTCGCCCAACCCATGTCCAGCGCGCCGGCGAGTGTGAAGCCGAAGAAGCGCAAGTCGGCGGCCCCGACGGTCACCATGTCGCCGCTGCCCCAACCTGAGGAGACGTTCGCGACTCCGCGGATGCCGAAGGCACCGGCAAAGTCCGACACCGAACTCACCCGGATCGCGTACCAGCTCAAGACCGAGGTGTGGAAGTCCGCGGGCGTGGTCGATCCGAAGACCACCAAGGCCGACTGCACCGTGTCGGAGAACGACATCATCCAGGTGGGCACCTACAACTTCAGCTGTGACGTCTCGCTGTGGGGCTCCTCGACGCGGTTCGGCGTCCGCGCGAAGGTGAGCCGCTCGGAGGTCCAGGCGAGCTGGACGGCCAAGCGGCTGCCGGTCTCGGAGCAGAAGGCGATCTACGAAGCGACCCGGCAGTCGTTCAAGCCGGCTCGCGTGACCTGCGACATCATCGGCCTCGAGCTCGTCGAGGTCGGCAACCGGAACGCCTTCACCTGCTGGGTCACCGACGTCTACAACGAGGCGGTGACCTACCGCGGAGAGCTCCTGCCCACGGGGGCGCTCGCGTTGCGGCCCGAGTCCTGAGTCCCGAGTCCTGAGTCCCTGAGCTCCGGCATCCGGGGACGGGACACAATGTGGGCATGCGAGCAGCAACCCCGGCGCTGACTGTCGGCCCGCACCGTGTGGACCCGCCGGTCGTCCTCGCTCCCATGGCCGGCGTGACGAACGCGGCGTTCCGGACGCTGTGTCGGGAACAGGCTGAGGCGGCAGGGACCGCGGGGCCGTCGCGGAACGGGAAGGGCGCTGCGCCGGCGGCGGGGCTGTACGTCTGCGAGATGATCACCTCACGCGGGCTGGTCGAGGGCGACGAGTCGACCCGGCGGATGCTGGCGTTCGATCCGGGGGAGGCGGTCCGGTCGGTCCAGCTCTACGGCGTGGACCCGCGCTACGTCGGCGAGGCGACCCGGATCCTGTGCGGGGAGTACGACGTCAGCCACGTCGACCTCAACTTCGGCTGTCCTGTGCCCAAGGTGACCCGCAAGGGTGGCGGGGCCGTCCTGCCCTGGAAACGCGGCCTCCTCGACGCCATCCTCCGGGCTGCGGTCGGGGCGGCGCGGCCCTACGGCGTGCCCGTCACCATGAAGACCCGCAAGGGGATCGACGACGACCACCTGACCTACCTCGACGCGGGCCGGATCGCCGAGCAGGCCGGGTGCGCGGCGATCGCCCTGCACGGGCGTACGGCCGCGCAGCACTACAGCGGCGAGGCCGACTGGGACGCCATCGGTGCGCTGGTCGCCCACGTCGGCATCCCGGTGCTCGGCAACGGCGACATCTGGGAGGCCGCGGACGCGGTTCGCATGGTCGAGCACTCCGGCTGCGCGGGAGTGGTGGTCGGGCGCGGGTGTCTCGGCCGGCCGTGGCTCTTCCGCGACCTGGCGACGGTCTTCGCGGGCGAGCCCACGACGGTGCTGCCTGCCTTGGGTGAGGTGTCCCGCGTGATGCGGCGGCACGTCGGGTTGCTCGTCGAGGACATGGGCGAGGACCGGGCCTGCCGGGAGTTCCGCAAGCACGTCTCCTGGTATCTCAAGGGTTTCGCCGTACGCCAGCACCTCCGCAGCGCCCTCGCCCTGGTCTCCAGCCTGGCCGAGCTCGACGCGTTGCTGGCCGAGTTGGACGCCGATCAGCCGTTTCCGCAGGCGGCTCTGGGGCTGCCGCGCGGGAGGCAGGGGAGTCCGCGGCCGGTGACCCTGCCCGCGGGCTGGTTGTCGGACCGGGACGGCGTGGGCGCCGACCTCGCCGCCGCAGAGGTCGCCATCTCGGGCGGCTGAGTTCCGGCGGCTGACAGCCCGCCGCCGGCGCTTTTCTCCAACCTTCTGCCTTCGCATGTCAGATGTTGGCCGCGCCATGATCGGCTAAGGCCTCGCCGAGGCGTTGATCGGCGCCCATCCTGGAGGACCCGACCCGAACGCCGAAGCGCATCCGAACGAACACCGTGCGTTCGCGACGGGCTTTCCGAAGAAGCCGAAGCGACGCGGAGGTGGAAGCGTGTCCCCAACGAACGACCGATCCGACGGCCTTGGCAGGCGGACGTTTCTCGCCGGCAGTCTGGCCGCCGGGTCCCTTCTCGGGGCCGGAGTACCGGCACATGCCGCGGAGAAGGTACCGCCGATCTACGCCCGCATGTACCCCTTCACCCTGGGGGTTGCGTCGGGGGACCCCAGCCATGACGGGTTCGTGTTGTGGACCCGGCTTGCTCCCGAACCCCTTGCCGACGACGGACTGGGCGGCATGCCGGACGCCACGGTGCCGGTGCAGTGGCAGGTCGCGAAGGACGACCGGTTCAGCGACATCGTCGCGTCGGGCAGCGTCACGTCCCGCCCGGAAGATGCGCACAGCGTCCACATCGAGCTCGACAGCCTCGATCCGGGACGTGACTACTGGTACCGCTTCAAGGTGGCGTCGCACCTCTCGCCGGTCGGGCGGACCCGGACCGCACCCGAGCCGGGCGTACTCGCGCAACATCTGACGGTGTGCATGGCGTCCTGCCAGCACTACGAGTCGGGTTTCTACGCCGCCCATCGCGGCATCGCCGACGACATGCCCGACCTCGTGCTGCACCTCGGCGACTACCAGTACGAGTCGGCGGGTGTCGCCGGTCGCCCGCGTCTGCACGCCGGGCCGGAGACCACCACGCTCGCCAACTACCGGCAGCGTTATGCGCAGTACAAGACCGATCCCGACCTGCAGGCCGCGCACGCGGCGGCACCGTGGCTCGTCGTTCTGGACGACCACGAGATCGACAACAACTGGGCCGACGAGGTGCCGCAGGATCCGCACCTGCAGCCGCCGGAGGTGTTCCTGCCCCGGCGAGAGGCCGCGTTCAAGGCGTACTGGGAGAACATGCCGCTGCGCCGCAGGTCGATCCCGGTCGGCATCGACATGCAGCTCTACCGAACGGTCCAGTGGGGGCGGTTGGCGTCGTTCCACATGCTCGACACGCGGCAGTTCCGCGACGACCAGGGATGTGGGGACGGCTACAAGGACTGCCCGGCGTCGGTCGATCCGGCGCGGTCGATCACCGGCGCGGAGCAGGAGGCCTGGCTGATCGAGAGCTTCCACCGGTCGCGGGCGCGTTGGGACGTGCTCGGCCAGCAGGTGTTCTTCGGCCAGCGTGACAACAACGCCGACAGCCTGGTCAAGGTGACGAGCCAGGACGCGTGGGACGGCTACGTCGCCTCGCGGCAGCGGATCACGCAAGGCTGGGTTGACGCGGGAGTGCGCAACCCCGTCGTGGTCACCGGCGACGTCCACGCCAACTGGGCGAGCGACCTGAAGCTCGACTACGACGACCCGACGTCGGCCACGGTCGGCTCGGAGTTCGTGACGACGTCCATCTCCTCCGGCGGTGACGGCTTCGACTCTGACCCGAACGAGCACCCGTTCCTGCAGATCAATCCGCACCTGCGGTTCTACAACAACCTGCGGGGTTACGTGCGGTTGACGGTCACCCCGGACCAGATGCAGGGCGACTACCAGGTCGTGCCGTACGTAAGCCAGCCGGGCGCGACGCCCTTCACCCGCGCGTCGTTCGTCGTCCAGGACGGAGAGCCGGGGCTGCACCAGGTCGCGGACAACCCGACGCCGGTGCGTGCGGCCTCCGCGCCCGACACTCCACAGGAGTGGATCGACTACACCGTCTACGAGGAGACCAGGCGCTACACCTGAGTGGGCCACCCCGCCGTCCCCGCGATGCACGGCACATTCACCGTGCATCGCGGGGAAGTGCCGTGCATCGTCCCCGTGCGTGGGCTGCCCGGTCGAGCTCGAGACGTCGGACGTCCGTAAGTGGACGCACCGCAGCCAACCGGTCATCTGGTCGTCGCCGGCGCCTCACGATCACGCCATGTGCTGGGGATCTTGCCCGCCGATGCTGAGCACTCCGAGCCAATCTCGCGGAGGTGCTCAGTGCCCGAACACGATGGGCCCCAGCATGACCACACGCCCCATGACGTGGGTCGCCGTATCCTGCTGATCGGTGGACTCGCCGCCGGAACTTCTCTCGCGTTGCCCCAGGTGGCGAACGCGGCGCGGCCGACCGCCGTCACCCTGGACCCGTTCACCCTGGGAGTCGCGTCGGGTGACCCGGGCCCGGACGGATTCGTCATCTGGACCCGGCTCGCCGTCAACCCCGTCGCCGAAGACGGGCTCGGCGGCATGCCGGACGCCGCGATCGACGTGCAGTGGCAGGTGGCGGCCGACGAGCGGTTCCGTCGGGTCGTCCGGTCGGGTTCGGTCAGCGCCCGCCCGTCGTCGGCGCACGCCGTGCATGTGGAGGTGACACGGCTGGAACCCGGCCGTGAGTACTGGTACCGCTTCCGGGTGGGTCGCTTCGTGTCCCGTGTCGGGCGGGCGTTGACCGCTCCGTCGCCGGACAGCCTGGTGTCGTCGCTCGCGATGGCGTTCGTGTCGTGCTCGCAGTACGAGCACGGGTACTTCACGGCGTACAAGAGACTTGCCGAGGATCGCCCCGACCTCGTACTGCACCTTGGGGACTACCAGTACGAATACCAGGCCGGCGTGTACGTCGCACCGGGCGGGAACCCGCGCGACCACGAGGGCCCGGAGACGGAGACGCTGGCCAACTACCGGCAGCGGCATGCGCAGTACAAGTCCGACCCGGACCTGCAGGACGCACACGCGGTCGCACCCTGGCTCGTCGTCTGGGACGACCACGAGCTGGACAACAACTGGGCCGACGAGGTGTACGAGAAGCCGGAGATCCCGCAGCCGAACTTCCTTGCCCGGCGAGCGGCGGCGTTCCAGGCGTACTACGAGAACATGCCGCTGCGCCGCTCGTCCGTGCCGCGCGGGATCGACCTGCAGCTCTACCGGCGGATCAGCTGGGGTCGGCTGGCGACGTTCCACCTGCTCGACACCCGGCAGTACCGCGACGACCAGGGCTGCGGCGACGGCTACAAGGACTGCCCCGCGGCGGTCGACCCGTCGCGGTCGATCACCGGCGCGGAGCAGGAGGCCTGGCTGATCGACGGGTTCCACCGGTCGCGCGCACGCTGGGACGTGCTCGGTCAGCAGGTCTTCTTCGCCCAACGCGACAACAACAACGGTCCGGCGAAGGTCACCAGCATGGACGCCTGGGACGGCTACGTCGCCTCGCGGCAGCGGATCACGCAAGGCTGGGTTGACGCCGGCGTCCGCAACCCGGTCGTGCTCACCGGCGACGTGCACGCGCACTGGGCGAGCGACCTCAAGCTGGACTACGACGACCCGACCTCGACCCCGGTCGGCTCCGAGCTCGTGTGCAGCTCGATCACGTCCGGCGGCAACGGGGCGGACTCGATCCCGGGCGACCATCCGTTCCTGCAGATCAACCCGCACCTGCGGTTCTACAACAACCTGCGCGGCTACGTGCGGACGACGATCACGCCGGAGGAGATGCGCGCGGACTTCCGTTGCCTGCCGTACGTCCAGGAGCCGGGGGCGGAGGTCTTCACGCGGGCGTCGTTCGCGATCGAGGACGGCAAACCTGGCCTGCACCAGGTGGCCGACCGGCCACCGAGCGCGGCCGTTCGGGCGCGGTCGGCCGACGCTGATCCCGCGCAGGTGATCGCCGACACCGTGGCGTGGGAGACCGAACGCCCGTGACGTGGGGGAGCGGGACCGATCGCTCCCGTTGGATGAGGGCGCCCTCACGCAAGGGGCGCCCTCATCCAACGGCGGTTGGTCGGGACGGCGGTTGGTCGGGACGGCGGTTGGCCCGACGGCGGTTGGTCAGACGGCGGTAGTGTCGACACCGTGGGAAGGACCGCCCGTCGCACCGACACCGGACTCTTCGGGCCGGGGTCGGTCACCTGGCGGGTGCACACCGAGCCCATCCTCTGGGTCGCCGGACTCCGGGCTCTCTACCTGCAGTCGCTCTATCCGCGGGTGATGCGGGCGACCTACCAGAACTCCGCGCTCTTCGACCGCAAGCGCGCGTGGGCGCGGTTCCTGCGTACGGCCGAGTTCGTGACGGTCCGCACCTACGGCGCGTCCGCCGAGGTCGAACGCGCGGCGGCCCGCGTCCGCGCCATCCACGCGGCCCTCACCGGCTACGACCCCGACACCGGTGAGACCTTCCGACTCGACGAACCCGGGGGCCTGCTCTGGGTCCACTGCGCGGAGATCGACTCCTACGTCGACATCGCGCGGCGATCCGGAGCACTCCGCACCGACGCCGACGCCGACACCTACGTGGCGGAGAGCCGCCGTGCCGCCGAGGTGATCGGAATACCGGGTGAGGACGCGCCGGCCTCCCGCGCTGCTCTTGCGGACTTCTTCGCCGAGATCCGCCCGAAGTTGTACGCATGTACCGAAGCCCGGCGCGGCCTGGTCCACAGCTTCCATCCGCCGCTGCCGTGGAAACTGGCGCCCCTGCGACTGGGCGTTCCGTCGCTCAACGTCCTCGCGTTCTCCTCGCTGCCGGGGTGGGCGCGGCGGCTCTACGGTGTACCCGCGCTGCCGGCGAGCGACCTCGCGACCACGGCCACCTTGCGGATGGTGCGCCAGGCGACCGGCATTCTGCCCCGACCGGAGATTCCCACCCAAGCCTGACCTTCTCCTTTCGGGCCGCCGGTTGTTTCCGCACTGGCTCGTCGAAAAGATCCGGCAGCGCATTCTCCTGGCATTACTGTCGTAGCTGCTGAGCCGTTGTGTGCACCCGCAGCCGCGGCGCAGAGGGGGTTGCGTGTCATGTACACCTATGACTTTTCCCACGGCAACAAGGACATGAAGGACCTTCTCGGCGGGAAAGGCGCGAACCTCGCCGAGATGACCAGGCTCGGTCTGCCGGTACCCCCTGGATTCACGATCACCACCGAAGCCTGCCGCGTCTACCTCGAAACCGGAAAAGAACCGCTCGAACTCCACGACGAGGTGACCGCACACCTTCATGCGGTGGAAAGAACGCTGGGCAGGACTCTCGGCGACCCGCGCGATCCCTTGCTGGTCTCCGTACGCTCGGGTGCGAAGTTCTCCATGCCCGGCATGATGGACACGGTTCTCAACATCGGCCTCACCGACGATTCCGTCCACGGCTTGGCCGCACGCGCTCATGACGAACGCTTCGCGTGGGACTCCTATCGCCGGCTCCTCCAGATGTACGGAAAGACGGTACTCGGTATTGACGGCGCCCGATTCGATGCCGCACTCGACAAGGCGAAATCGGAACGAAGGGCCGCCCACGACATCGACCTGGACACCGACGCCTTGAGAGACCTGGTGGCGGCGTACAAACGCATTGTCGAAGACGAGACCGGACATGAATTCCCGCAGAATCCACGTGACCAACTCGACGCCGCCGTCCGAGCGGTATTCGACAGCTGGAACGCGCCACGCGCGGTGACCTATCGCCGGCAGGAAAGCATTCCGGCCGACCTCGGCACGGCGGTCAACGTGGTTGCGATGGTGTTCGGCAACCTGGGCGGGGATTCGGGCACCGGTGTGGCGTTCACCCGTGACCCGGCATCGGGCGCGCGCGGCATCTACGGCGACTATCTGCCCAACGCGCAGGGTGAGGACGTCGTGGCCGGTATCCGGAACACCCTGCCGCTGACGGAGCTGGCCCACATCGATCGCCGCTGCTACGACGAACTGCTGGCCATCATGTCGACGCTCGAAGGTCATTACCGTGACCTGTGCGACATCGAGTTCACCATCGAACGGAGCAAGCTCTGGATGCTCCAGACCCGGGTGGGCAAGCGGACCGCGGGCGCGGCGTTCCGGATCGCCACCCAGCTCGTCGACGAGGGACTGATCGACGACGACGAGGCGTTGCGCAGGGTCGACGGCGAGCAGCTGGCCCAGCTGATGTTCCCGCGCTTCGACGGCGGTGCCGAACGGCACCGGATCGCCCGCGGGATGAACGCCTCGCCAGGTGCGGCCGTCGGCCGGGTGGTGTTCTCCACGGCGACGGCGGTGGAGAGGGCGCGCGCCGGCGAGGACGTCATCCTCGTCCGCCGCGAGACGACACCGGACGACCTCGACGGCATGATCGCGGCGCGCGGCATCCTCACCAGCAGAGGCGGCAAGACCTCGCACGCTGCGGTCGTCGCACGCGGCATGGGCAAGACGTGCGTGTGCGGTGCGGACCAGCTCGAGGTCGACACGTCGGGGCGGTTCTTCACCGCACGCGGCGGCGTCGAGGTGCGCGAGGGCGACGTGATCTCGCTCGACGGAACGACCGGAGAAGTCTTCCTGGGCGAGGTGCCTGTCGTCGACTCGCCGGTGATGCGGTACTTCGAGAGCGAGCTGGACCCCGCCGGCGGCGAAGCCGACGACCTGGTTCGAGCCGTCCACCGGATCATGACCATCGCGGACGCCCGGCGCCGCCTGGACGTGCGGGCGAACGCCGACCTGCCACCCGACGCGATCCGCGCCCGCTCGATGGGTGCGGGCGGGATCGGCCTGTGTCGTACGGAGCACATGTTCCTCGGCGAGCGACGCGGGTATGTCGAGCGGCTCATCCTGGCCGAGACCGACCAGGAACGGGAGGAGGCGCTGGCGGCGTTGCTGCCGCTGCAGCGGGAGGACTTCGCGGGCGTACTGGAGGCCATGGACGGACTGCCGGTGACCGTACGCCTGCTCGACCCGCCCCTGCACGAGTTCCTGCCCGACCTGACGGAGCTGTCGGTCCGGGTGGCGATGGCGGAGTCGCGCGGCGGAGAGCCAGGTGGGTCCGGTGGCCCGGCCAGCTCCGACCGCCGGATGCTCACCGCGGTCCGCAGGTTGCACGAACAGAACCCCATGCTGGGCCTGCGTGGCGTCCGCCTCGGCCTGGTCGTCCCCGGGTTGTACGCGATGCAGGTGCGGGCTTTGACGGAGGCGGCCGCCGCCCGTGCCCAGGCCGGCGGCGATCCCAGGGTCGAGATCATGATCCCGCTGGTCGGCGCCGTGCAGGAGCTGGAGCTGATGCGCGAGGAAGCTCTCCGCGCGATCCACGAGGTCCTGGAACGCTGGGGCCTCACCCTGCCGATCCCGATCGGGACGATGATCGAGCTCCCGCGTGCGGCGTTGACGGCGGGTCGGATCGCCTCGGCTGCGGAGTTCTTCTCCTTCGGTACGAACGACCTCACGCAGACCGTGTGGGGCCTGTCCCGTGACGACGTGGAGAGCGAGTTCTTCCCGGCGTACCTCGACCGGGGGATCTTCGGCGTGTCGCCGTTCGAGTCGCTCGACGTCGAGGGGGTCGGTCGGTTGGTGCGCCTGGCCAGCGCGGAGGGCCGGGCGACACGGGCCGACCTCGAGATCGGCGTGTGCGGTGAGCACGGCGGTGACCCGGTGTCGGTCCACTTCTTCCACCAGGTCGGCCTGGACTACGTCTCCTGCTCGCCGTTCCGGGTGCCTGTCGCCCGGCTGGAGGCGGGGCGGGCGGCTGTCCTCGCAGAGACTGACGCCTCGACCGGAACGGCTTGAGGCACGGTGAGCTCACGGGCGACCGGCTGACTAATTCCTCAGGTGACTCGCGAGTCAGGCGACTTCCCTTCGAGCTCGTCATCTAAGGTCGGCGGCGATGCCTTCCCCACCTGCACGTTCGACCGCCGAAAGCAGCCTCGGCTACGGCCCGGCCGACATCGAGCGCTGGGTCGTCGAGCCGCCCAAGAGCGCCGGACGTACCCCGTTCGCCCGCGACCGAGCCCGGGTCCTGCACTCCGCTGCGCTGCGCCGTCTCGCCGCGAAGACGCAGGTCATCGGGCCCGGAACGGATGACTTCGTACGCACCCGGCTCACGCACACGCTCGAGGTCGCCCAGGTCGGGCGCGAGCTGGGGCAGGCACTGGGCTGCGACCCTGACGTCGTTGACACGGCAAGCCTCGCCCACGACCTCGGACATCCACCGTTCGGCCACAACGGCGAGGCCGCCCTCGACGAGGTGGCGAGCCAGATCGGCGGATTCGAGGGAAACGCCCAGACGCTTCGCCTGCTCACCCGGTTGGAGGCCAAGAGTTTCGCTGGGGGACCGGGCGAGGCAGGGGCGGGATCCGGGCGAAGTGCCGGCCTCAACTTGACCAGAGCCACCCTCGACGCGGCCACGAAGTACCCCTGGGCACGCGGCGAAGGGCCGGCGGAGATCAGCGGCAAGTGGGGCGTGTACGCCGATGATCTCGAGGTGTTCAGCTGGTTGCGGAAGGGGGTCGCCGGCGAGCAACGATGCCTGGAGGCGCAGGTCATGGACTTCGCCGATGACGTGGCCTACTCCGTCCACGACGTCGAGGACGGAGTGGTCTCCGGCCGAATCTCGCTGACGCGTCTCACCGACGCGGCCGAGCGCGGCACCGTCTGGAACGTCGTCCGCGACTGGTACCTCCCCGGCTGCGACGACGCCGAACTGGACGCCGCCTATGGCCGACTCCGGCGGTTCGGCTACTGGCCGGATGGGGACTACGACGGCCGGCGCCGCTCCCTCGCGGTCCTCAAGGACATGACCAGCCAGCTGATCGGCCGGTTCTGCGTCGCCGCTGAACGTGCCACCCATGCCGCCTTCGGCACGGGGCCGCTGACCCGCTACCACGCCTCCCTCGTCGTACCGCACGAGACCAGGGTCGAGATCGCCGTCCTCAAAGGGATCGCGGCCCGCTACGTGATGCGTTCAGGTGAGCGGATGGCGCTCCTGTCCGAACAACGCGACATCGTCCATGGACTGGTGGCGGCGCTCCGACTGCAGGCGCCCCGCGGGCTCGACCACGCGTTCCAGGACGACTTCAGCGCGGCCGCCGACGATGCCGCCCGGCTGCGGGTGATCATCGACCAGGTGGCCTCGCTCACCGACGCCTCCGCGGTCGCACTGCATGCCGAGCTGACGCGGTAGGTTCGGCTGCATGGCAGACAACACCTCTCAGACGTTCGTCATCGTCGGCGCCAGCGTGGCCGGGGCGAGAGCCGCCGAGGCCCTGCGTTCGGAAGGTTTCGACGGCCGGATCGTGCTGGTCGGCGAGGAGGCGGAACTTCCCTACGAACGACCGCCGCTGTCCAAGGGTGTGCTGCTCGGCAACGACGAACCGTCCGCGGTGTATCTCCACGAGCAGGGGTGGTACGACGAGCAGCGGATCGAGCTGCGGCTCGGTGCCCGCGCGCTGCTGATCGACCGGGACGCGCACGAGGTGGAGCTTTCCGACGGGTCCAGGTTGTCCTACGACAAGCTGCTGCTGGCGACCGGTTCCTCCGTACGCCGGCCGAAGATTCCAGGCGGCGACCTCGACGGTGTCCTGTACCTGCGGACCCTCGCTGACTCGAACCGGTTGCGTGCGGCGTTCGCGGCCGACCGCCGGGTCGTCGTGGTGGGTGCCGGCTGGATCGGCCTCGAGACGGCAGCTGCCGCCCGTGCCGCGGGTGCCGCCGTGACCGTGATCGAGCCGCAGCCGACTCCGCTCTTCGCGGCACTGGGGCGTGAGATGGGTGAGGTGTTCGCCGACCTGCATCGTGAGAACGGCGTCGACCTCCGCCTTGGCCACAGTGTGACCGCGTTTCGCGGTGACGGTCCTGGCGGCGCGACGGTGACAGCTGTCGTCACCGGCGACGGTGAGGAGGTGCCCGCCGATGTCGTGGTCGTCGGTGTCGGCGTCACCCCCAACACCGAGCTGGCGGAGTCCGCTGGTCTCGACGTCGCCCACGGTGTGGTCACCGATGCGCGGCTGCAGACATCCGATCCCGACATCTTCGCGGCCGGTGACGTCGTCCGGTGGCAGTCACCGGTCTTCGGACGCACGCTGCGGGTAGAGCACTGGGCCAACGCGCACGACGGCGGTCCCGCTGCCGCCAGGTCCATGCTGGGCTCGGACGCTGTGTACGACGCGATCCCGTTCTTCTTCTCCGACCAGTACGACCTCGGGATGGAGTACGCCGGCGACGTCGGGCCTGATGGCTATGACGAGGTGGTCGTACGCGGGGACGCGAGGGCGCGGGAGTTCGTCGCCTTCTGGCTGCGGGGTGGCCGGGTCGTGGCCGGGATGAACGTCAACGTCTGGGACGTGCAGGACGACATCCAGGCCCTCATCCGCTCGGGCAGCGTTGTCGACCGCGCCCGCCTGGCCGATCCGCAAGTTCCCCTCGGCGACCTGACCAGCTGAACTGACCAGCTGAACTGACCTGTCCACTGGACAGGTCGCCGGGCGACCACGGTTTTCGCAGGCTGCGGGATTAGACTGCCAACTGGCCAGGGCAGCCGGCCGCCTGCGCCTCGATCCCGAGGTTTGGTGAATGCCCGTCATCGTGCATGGGACCGCTGATCACTCGAACTCTTCTGCGGACGACCAGCAACGCAGGCGCCTGATCGCGTACCGCGAGAGGACTCGAGATGATCAACCTCCTTGCTGCCGACGATGTCAAAGCGATGGCGAGGCGGCTGCGCACCGCGCTTGCCGCCGACGGCACGACGATCAGTCACAGCGCAGCCCTGGAACTCACCGCCCGGCAGCTCGGAGCCCGGGACTGGAACACGCTCGTCGGGTCGCTGCCCGATGCCGCCCGGACCGACCGGCGTAAGCCGAAGCCGGGCGATCCCGTCGATGCGGTGCCGATCATCCGCATTTTCGACGTTGATCAGGCGTACGCGTTCTACTGCGATTACCTCGGCTTCGGGAGGGACTGGGAACATCGCTTCGAGGATCACCAGCCGATGTACGCCCAGGTCTCCCGCGGTGACGTCCGGCTTCATCTGAGTGAGCACCACGGCGACGGGAGTCCCGGCATCGGCGTGCTCCTCACGACCCTGGACGTCCGGGCCCTGCACGACGAGCTGCAGAGCAAGGACTACCCGCTGAACCCGGCGATCGAGTCCGAAGAGCGGGGTCTCACGCTGGCAGTCATCGACCCGTTCCACAATCGGCTCGTCTTCCACCAGCCGGTCGACCAACCGGCCCGGGTCGACACCGTCGCCGCACCCTGGCGCCATCGGCTGCGCGTCTCCTGTTCGCCACCGGTTGCGTTCGAGATCTTCACCCTTCGGATGGGCGAGTGGTGGGGCCCGGGTTACAACGCCCATCCCGAGGCGTACACGGGTGTGCGGCTAGAGCCGCGGGTCGGTGGTGCCGTGGTGTTCACCTTCGACAGGTATCCCGATCAATCCTGGGGTCGGGTTGCGGCGTGGGATCCGCCGCGGGTCTACGCCCAGGACTTCTGGCTGGCGCAGGATCCGGACTACCCCAGCCGGCTGACCGTCACGTTCACTGACGATGCCGACGGCACGGTCGTCGACTTTGAGCATGGCGGCTGGGTGCCGGGCAACGCCGCCTGGCGGAACAAGTTCGCCGAGTGGCCGATCATCCTGCGCAAGTACATCCGGTTCGCCGATCAACCCGCGTGAGCGCCGGCCACCTCGGTGGCCGGTGTGGCGGGCCGCCGAGGTCGTTAGGGAGCGCCGGCTTCACGTGCGGCACCGGGCGATCTTTCTCACTGCGGGAGGTGTTCGTTCCGTTCGACAACTTCTAGCTGCGGTATCGCTGGGTGACTGACGTGATGTGCCAGCGGCCGTCAGATCGGCGTTGGGCCCTGTAGCTGTGGGGGTTTTTGGCGCGGTCGCGGTTGTGATGGTCGCAGGCAGGTGCGATGTCGTCGAGTTTGGTGCTGTGGTGGATCGCCCAGGGGTGAACGTGGTCCATTTCGCACCACGTGGCGGGGATGGGGCAGGTGTCGTAGGCGCAGGTGTCGTAGGTGGCGAGGACGGCCTTGCGCATCCAGGGTGGGACGAGGCGGACGGTGGAGCCGAGGTCGAGGACCCGGCTGGGTGCGTTGAGCACGATGCGGGTGAGTTTTGAGGTGCTCGCCAGCCGGCGGATATGCGGTGCCGGGAGTGGGTGGCCGGTCGACAGGAGTAGTCCGGGTACCTCGCGGTTGGTGCGGCGTCCGCAGATGGGACAACCGTTGCCGGTCCAGCCGTAGCCTCGGCCCGCTTCGCTGGCGCTGGCGACGGGTCCGTTGTCGCTGTCAGTTTCACCTGTGCCGGGTTTGTCTGCTGTGTCGGTGTCGCCTGACCGGTGTCGCCTGACCCGCTGTCCTGGTGCTCATCGCTGTCGTCGGTGAGGGTTTCGGCGTTGACGAGGACGAGGAGTTCGGCGGTGACGGCGTCGGTGAGGACCTCAGTGGCGGCGATGATCGCGGTCGCCATCGAATAGGAGATCGTCCCGGCAGCGAGTGAGTCGACGGTGGCGGAGAGCCGCCCGAACTCGCGCCCGTTCCGCCGGTGGGTCGCGGCTGCGGAGCCGTTCATCCGGCCACCGGTGCGCAACCATGCGGACGTGCCGGAGAACCCCGCAGCCTTGGCTTCGCCGAGCCGGTCGACCACCGCGATCCGCCGGTCGGCAGCGAGCCGAACCAGGTCAGAGACCCGCAGCAGGCGGTCAGCCTCGACTATTGCCTCCAGGCCTGAATCGGGAACTGGCAGTTTTGTTGGCTGATCGGCATACTTCCGGCGCGGTACTCGCCTGTGGTCGCGGTCGACACTGCTCAGGCCCGTCCTCATCAGGTCGGGCCCATAACCACACGCAAAAGGAATTGTGTCGCATAGCGGGTGAGGTTTGCCGACAGCGCACAGTCCGGTGTGTTCTCTGCCAGCTGCGGATAACCCTACGAAACAAGGCGACCGGGCTTCAGCTCCGTACGGATCTGTGGCACGGTTGACCAACTCGGCGGGCAACGGCGCTCGCCGAGCCGACGCTCTGGGTACGCATTGGACAATGCGGGCGGTTGCCCGCGGAGATCACGGGGGCGGCTGTCAGGACCGGATTGGCGGAGACCTCGTGAGAACGACATGAGTGCCGAGACCATCCCTGATGTCGTACGCCTGCTGACCGATCTCGTCTCCATCGACACCGCACACCCGGTGGGCAACGAGGGCAAGGCCGCTGCGCTGCTGGCCGAGATCATGGGCCGCAACGGATTCGACGTCGAGGTCGAGGAGATCGAACCGGGACGCGCCAATCTTGTTGCGCGGTTGGAGTTCGGCTCGGCGACGCCCACGCTGATGTTGAACTCCCATCTCGACGTGGTCCCGGCCGGACCGGGATGGTCGATGTCGCCGTTCGCCCCGGTACAGAAGGAGGGCCGGCTCTACGGACGCGGCACGGCCGACGCCAAAGCCAGCGTGGCCGCGATGGCAGTCGCCGCTCTCTGCGTGCGCGACCGCGGCGAAGCGGGGCAACTCTCCGGGACGCTCGTCTACACCGCCGTCATCGACGAGGAAGCCGGAAGTACGGGGGTACGACGGCTGCTGGAAAAGCACCACGCGCACGGTGCGATCGTCGGCGAACCGACAGGGGGCCGGCTGTTCACCGCCCACCAGGGTTCGGTCTGCCCGGTCGTGGAGGTCACCGGACGGGCCGCGCACGCAGGGGCGCCGGACCAGGGTGCCAACGCGATCGTGCACGCGGCCGCGCTGATCGAGTTGATCGGTGACTACGCGGGTGTCCTTTCCGGACGTGACCACTCGCTGGTCGGTGCGCCCACGGTGACGCCGGTCCTTGTGGAAGGCGGCGAGGCGTCCAACTCGGTGCCGGAACGGTGTCGGCTCACCTTCGATCGGCGACTGGTGCCCGGCGAGACCGAGAAGGACGCGCTCATGGAGATCGAGCAACTCCTCACGCAGTTCAACACCGACTACGCACCCGTCAATGCCGAGGTGGTGGGCTTCGCGCCGACCACCGGCGGCCCGTCCGAAACGCCGACCGGCCATCCGTTCGTCGTGAGCTGTCAACGCGGCCTTGTCGACGCCGGCCTTGCGGTGGAGGTGGGCGGGTTGGGCGTGAGCTGCGACATGTCCCATTTCCGGGCGGCCGGGATTCCCTGTGTGGTCACGGGTCCGGGGGCGGTCGAGGCGATGCACATCGTGGATGAGTACGTCGACCTCGAGGAGGTGCGCCGCTCCGTTCGGACCTACGACGCACTGGTGCGCGAACTCCTCCGACCAGGCTCCTCCTGGTGGCGGTGACTCCGGACCGAGGTCAGCTGAGCCGGCCGGCCGCGACGAACACGCAGACCGCGCAGATCGCGACGTTCGCCGCGACGTTGCGCCACTCCGCCGAGTTGGCCTGCGTGATCGCCAACCTGCTGTGCGAGATCATCGCGCCCACCATGACGAGGGCGAGGCCGACCGCGGCCCAGCCGGTGAGTGACGGCGCGATGTCCACGAGGCGCGGGACGATCAGCCCGACCACGGCGATGAGTTCACAGATCGCCGTCAGCCGTACGACCGGCAACGGAAAGGCCGCTGCTCCGGTCTGTCCGGTGGCGAGCAGCCGTTCGGTCGACATGGTCGATTTCGCGATGCCGGTGACCAGGAACAGTGCTGCCAAGAGGATCTGAGCGATCCAGAGCGCCGTGTTCATCCGACGAGTCCTCCCAAAACCTGCGACCGGGCGCGGGTGCCCGGTCTTCTCAGGCAGAGGACGAGACGGTGGAGGCATCTGTGACAGCGCTCCGCCGATGGGGCAGCCGCCCTATCCGTGGTCGAGCACCACGAGATCGAACAGGTCGAGGTGGGGCAGCGTGAAGGTGACCGCGCCAGCAGCCGTCCTGGACGTCTCGAGCGGCATTCCCCGGCGGAGCGAGGTCGCAGCCGCCACGGTGGCGACGCCGGGAAGCTCGACCTGGATGTCGTGGATCGGCAGTGGCGGCCCGAACGCCCGCCCCCGCTGGCCCGAGTAGTTGATGAGGTGGACCAGCGTTCGGTGCGGGTCGTCCTGCGTACTCACGACGATCTCGACATGGGCAGGAGCGTCCGTCGAAAGCTGCCGGCCGCCACCCACCTCATCGAGTGCGTGCACCAGGATGTCGCGGTGCTCGGGCCGGCCGAGGTCGTCGTAGAGCCCACCGATCGGCCAGGGAATGTAGGCCGTCCGCCCGGAGCCGTGACGGTGCCAGAGCAGCCCTGGATGGTCGGTCTCGACGTCCCAGTAGCACTTCTCCGGCGGGCCGTAGCGCGACGGCGGCACCAGGCCGAACGAACACACCGCATCCGGCCTCGGCTCGACATAGAGGTAGGCCCGGTCCAGGAGCACCAGGTCGCCCTCGGTCGCTCCCGGCAGGTCGCCCGGATCCGTCACCCGCAGGTAGGCCGACCGCATCGCTCCCGGAGCTTCTCTCCGGTCGATGACGGTGGCGGCACCGAGGCTCCGCAGCGCGATTCCCGGACGGAGGGCCCCGGCGGCGTCGAAGCCCCCGGTGTCGTACGTCGCCACCAGCCCCCCGCCGGTCTCGACGTAACGGTCCAGCACCTTGGCCTGGTCGTCGGAGAGCACCGCGACGTTCGGCAGGACCAGCGCCTTGTAACGCCGCAGGGTGGAGTCGAGGGCGTCCATGACGAGCAGGTGATCCGGCACGATGTCGAAGGGCACGTGGGACTCGACCAGCGCCCGGTAGACGCCCCGGAGCTCGCCGCGCACCTTGTCGACGCCGGACGGCCCGCCGTAGCGTTCTCCACTGCGTACCGACGACACCACGCCCACCTCGGCGGCGGATCGGACATCGGTGTAGAAGCGCGCATTGTCGCGGTGGAAGCAGAAGACGTCGCGGACGATGTCGAAACTCGTCGCGGGCAGCCGGTCAGGAGTGCCGACCAGGTAGGCCGACGGGTTGCCGCCGTGCGCGATCGTCTGGGCGAAGTACAGCCCGAGGTGCCCCTCCTGCTCGGGAACGAACCGGTACGGCATGTCGATGAACATCACCGAGTTGACCCACACCGGCTTGTCGGGCGCCGCCGTCCGACTGGTCCGCAGGAACTCACCGGTGCCGTAGATCCACAGCGGCTGCGGCCGGTCGACGGCGTTGTTGGCCTCGTAGAACGCGATGTCGGGATCGTGGGCGAGGATCAGCGCGGCGTCGGGATTCTTGCCGGTGATGAGTTTCCGCACCCGGCCGGCGAGGTCGCCGAGCGTCTCGCGGGTGTACTCCAGCCACTTGACGTACGCCGGATCGTCCCAGTCGGCACGGGTCGGCAGCGGCCGGCCGTAGCGTTCGTCAAAGCGCCGTTGACAGTGCGCGCAGTGACACGGCCCGTGGTTGCGGCCGGTGTAGTCGCGCTGGCTGAAGTTGAACCAGTTGAAGAAGAAGCCGTCGACCGGATAGGTGTCGAGGATCTCGCCGAGAATCTCCTCCGACCGCTCCTGGTAGTACGGAGCGCTCGGGCACGTGCTCCAGAGCCCGTTGTAGATCTGACGTTCACCGGTCGCGCTGACGAAGCACCAGTCGGGATGCTGCTCGGCGAGGTCGGCGTGCACCTTCGAGAAGTCGACGCGGGACAGCACCCGGACCCCGCGGGCGTGGGCGGCCTCGACCGCGTCGCCGATCAGGTCGCCGCTGGACCGCTCGGCCAGCCATGGGCTCGGATGCTGGAACGCCAGCCGCGACGGATAGAACGACACGATGCCCGCGGTGTTGAGCAGCCACGTGTCGGCCCCGATGTCCTGGATGTGGTCGAGTACCTGCTCCACGTCGAGGCCCGCGTCGATCTCGCGGAGGTTCGTCTGATGCGTACGAAAGGGCTGATGCCACCAGCGGCTGGTCGTCGACATGGGCCCCATCCTGCTACGCACGGACGGCGAGGACGGAGCACGACGTTCACAATCGGTCATCGCCGCACCGACCGGCGGGCGCTCAGAGGACGCCGGCGACCTCGGCGAAGTGGCAGGCGACCGGATGACCGTTGCCCCGGTCGACGAGGGCAGGCTCTTCGCTCGCGCAGACCTCCTGCGCCTTCCAGCAGCGGGTCCGGAAGCGACACCCGCTCGGCGGATCGATCGGGCTCGGTACGTCGCCGGTGAGAATGACCCGCTCCCGGCGCCGCTCGACCGCCGGGTCAGCCGTGGGCGCGGCCGAGAGCAGCGCCTGCGTGTAGGGGTGGGCCGGCCGGGTGTAGAGATCGTCGCGCACTCCGGTCTCGACCACCTTGCCGAGATACATCACCGCCACCCGGTCGGAGATGTGCCGGACCACGGAGAGATCGTGGGCGATGAAGAGGTACGCAAGACCCAGCGTGTCCTGCAGGTCCTCCAGCAGGTTGACCACGCCCGCCTGCACCGAGACGTCCAGCGCCGACACCGGCTCGTCGAGCACCAGCAGCCTCGGCTCCAGGGCCAGGGCGCGCGCGATGCCGATCCGCTGCCGCTGCCCGCCGGAGAACTCGTGTGGGTAGCGGTTGCCGTGCTCGGGGTTGAGCCCGACCAGCTCCAGCAGCTCCGCGACCCTGGCCGGCCCGCCGCCACCACGCCAGCGGCGGTGCACCTTCAACGGTTCGGCGATGATGTCGTTGACCGGAAGCTTCGGGTTGAGGGAGGCGTACGGGTCCTGGAACACGATCTGGACGTCGCGCCGCACCTCCTGCATCTCCCGCCTGGGCAGGGTGGTCAGCTCCTTGCCGGCGAAGCGGACCGAGCCCGACGTGGGCACGTGCAGTTGCAGGATCGCCCGGCCGGTCGTCGACTTGCCGCAGCCGGACTCGCCGACGATTCCGAGCGTCTCGCCCGCGTCGACGTACAACGACACCCCACTCACCGCGTGGACCTGCCCGACAACGCGACGGAGGAAGCCGCTGCCACGCACTGGGAACGTCATCACCAGGTCGGTGACCTCGAGCAGGTGGTCGCCCCCGGGTTGTGGTGTCGGATCCTCGGCCCGGCGGCCGACCACCGTGGCTGCGTGCGCGGGAGTCGCGGTCATGAGCCGGCCTCCCGCGTGAGCATCGCAGCGAAGCGAGGAGCGGAGCGCGGGGGGCCGGCGGGTAGCACAGTCATGGGGTCGACGCCTCGCTCTCGGTACGGAAGTACGCGGTCGGATCGTCGCTCCCGGCCAGCGTCGACCAGTGGTGGCAGGCGGCCCGGTGCCCGTCGTCGTCGGTCGCGGTGAGGTCCGGCTCCGACGTACGACAGACCTCGTCGGCCAGCGGACAGCGCGGCTGGAAGGGGCAGCCCGAGGGCAGGCTGATGAGCGAGGGTGGACTGCCCTTGATCGGGCGCAGCCGCTCGCCGCTCGCCACGTCCAGCGCGGGGATCGAGCCCAGAAGCCCTGCGGTGTAAGGCATCCTCGGCCGGTAGAACACGCTGTCGGTGTCGCCGATCTCGACCGGGCGCCCTGCGTACATCACGAGCACCCGGTGAGCCATGCCGGCGATCACCCCGAGGTCGTGGGTGATCAGGATGATCGCGGCGCCCACGGCGTCCTTGACCTCGAGCAGCTTCTCGAGGATCTGGGCCTGCACCGTCACGTCGAGGGCGGTGGTCGGCTCGTCGGCGATGATGACGTCCGGCCGGTTGATCACCGCCATCGCGATCATCACCCGCTGCCGCATACCGCCGGAGAACTCGTGCGGATAGGCGCGCAGCCGGGTCCGTGCCTGCGGGATGCCCACGAGGTCGAGCATCTCCTCGGCCCGCGCGAACGCCTGCTTGCGGGACATCACCTGGTGGGAGAGTACGGTTTCGGCGAGTTGGTCGCCGATCGTGCGTACCGGGTTGAGTGCGGTCATCGGGTCCTGGAAGACCATCCCGATCGCCCGGCCACGCAGGCCGCGCCGGCGCCGCGGGGACATCGTGAGGACGTCCTCGCCACGGAAGTGGACGCGGCCGGTGATCCGTGCCGACTTCGGCAGCAGTCCCATGACCGCCATCGACGACACCGACTTGCCCGACCCGGACTCGCCGACGATGCCGAGGACCTCGCGTTCGTGCACGGCGTACGACACGCCCCGCACGGCCCGGACCAGGCCGTCGTCGGTCGGGAAGCTCACCGTCAGGTCCTCGACCCGCAGGATCTCCTCCCGTGAGGGCAGGCGCGTGTCGGCGAGTCCGGTGACCACGTGCGGGTCCTGTGGCGCATCGTCGGAGCCGAAATCCAGTACTTCGCTGCCGCGATCGAAGGCACTCGTCATCTACTCACGCACCCGGTTCTGTCGGGGGTCGAACGCGTCCCGCAGGCCGTCGCCGATGAAGTTGACCGCCAGCGCGATGGCGATGATGAACGTTCCCGGCCACCAGAAGAGCCACGGGCGGGTCAGCATCGCGGCGCGGTACTCACTGATCTGCGTGCCGAGTGACGCGTCGGGTTTCTGGACGCCGAAGCCGAGGAACGACAGCGCCGTCTCGAGCAGGATCGCGCTCGCGATGGTGAGCGTCGCGCTCACCACGATGACGCCGATGGCGTTGGGCATGATGTGGCGGAAGATGATCCGCAGCGGGCGGGTGCCGGCGGCGCGTGCCGCCTCGACGAACTCCTTCTCGCGGAGCGAGAGGAACTCCCCGCGCACGAGGCGGGCCAGTTGCGTCCACACCACCAGGCCCAGGACCACGCCGAGCATGATGATCCCGGAGTTGCCCGCCATCCGTCCGACGACGGCGGCGATCACGACCAGCGGGATGGTGATCATCACGTCGGTGAAGCGCATGAGGACGGTTTCCCACCGCCCGCGGAAGTAGCCGGCGAGCGCGCCCACCGTGCTGCCCACGACGGTGGCGACCAGACCCACGATGAACGCGATGGTGATCGACTGCTGCGCGCCGCGCATCGTCAGCGCGAAGTAGTCCTTGCCGACGTTGTCCTGGCCCAGCGGATGCTCGCCGAACCGGAACCCTTCTCCGCCGAGGAATCGAGGGACCACGCTGAGCGTCGGCCGGCCACCGTCGACCACCGGGGCGGTGGCGGAGTACGGCGTGTCCCACCATCCGGGGATCGGGCCGACACCGATGGAGCTGAACGAGAGGACGAGGATGGCGCCGAGCAGGACCATTCCGGCGAGGGCCGCGCGGTGCCGGAAGAACCGGCGCCGGATCATCTGCCCCTGCGTCCGTGCGACGACGGCCATACCCTGCGCCTCGTCGGGGCCGGCGCCCGAGCCCGGCCCGGTCGGCGGGTCCGCCTTGGTCACTGTCGTCATCGGCGCCTCCTCTGCTCCATTCGTACGGCCTGGTCAGGACAAGCGGATGCGGGGGTCGAGGTAGGCGTAGGCGATGTCGGCGATCATGTTGAACACGACGATGGCCGTGCCGCTGACGATGAAGAACGCCATCACCCGAGTGGGGTCGACCTCCCGTAGCCCTTCGCTGAACAGCCGCCCCATGCCCTGCCAGCCGAAGACCTCCTCGGTGATGATGGCGCCGCCGACGACGCCGGCGAAGTCGAACGCCATCAGGGTGGTGATCGGGATGAGCGAGTTACGGAACGCGTGCCGGACGATGACGCTGCGCTCGGTGAGACCCTTCGACCGTGCCGTGCGTACGTAGTCCTGGTTGAGGATCTCGAGCATGCTCGCGCGCGTGTACCGCGTGTAGGTCGCGAACGAGATCAGCACCAGCGCCATGCTCGGTAACGCGATGTGACCCGTGGCGTCCCAGGTCAGCTGCCAGAAGTCGCCTTCGAAGTTCGGGGTCCGCGCACCGATGGTGGAGATCGGCCGCCCCAGCACGAGGTCGCTGTAGCCCGAGAACGCACGCAGGAAGTGGTCGAAGAAGATCAGCCCGGCCGAGAACAACCCGGTGAGCACCGCGGCCGACATTGCCTGCCGGCGCTGCAGTCCGCCGAGGACGTAACCGATCGCCGCACTCACGACGACCGTCACGAGCGCCAGTCCGATGAGCAGCAACCAGGTCGGGTCGGCGAGGACCGGATCGAGTGCGAGGGAAAGGACCGAACCGAGGACCGCGGTGGTGAGTGCGGCGACCAGTGGGTCCCTGGCGCGGAGTCCGGCGAACAACGTCGTGGCGCCGAGGCCCGCCGCCAAAGACACGACCAGGACCACCGCGAAGCCCAGTCGGGGATCGGCGAACCAGCGGGTGAAGGACAGGTACGCGAGAATCCCACCGGTCGTGGCGGCCGCGACCGCGAACGCCGCCGCCCGGCGCCGTAGGTCACCCCCCAGAACCGCCGCCCACCCCACCCCCGCGACGAGCGCGAGGACGACGATGACGGCCAGGGGGATCGTGGGATCGCGCAGCCAGTTGTTGAACTCGATCGCGGCGTACTGCTTGAGCATCACGGCGACCCAGAACGACGGCAGCGAGAAGAAGAGGAACGACGCGAAGGTCACGGTGTAGTCGAATCCGGTGTACTGCCGGAGCGCGGTGACGATGCCGACCATGACACCGCAGATGATGGCGAGCACGGTGGCCGCGAGCACGAGCTGCAGCGTCGCCGAGACCGCCTGCCCCAGCAGGGTTCCGACCTCGACCCCGTTGCGGGCCGTGCCGAAGTCACCCTGGGCCACTGCGGTGAGCCAGCCGACGTAGCGCAGCGGGATGGGGACGTCGAGCTGCATGCGTTCGGTGCGTTCGGCGATCTTCTCTTCCCGCTGCGGGGTCTGGTCCTGCCGGAGATCGGCCAGCGGGTCGCCGGAGAGCGCCGTCAACGTGTAGACGAGGAATGTCGCGGCCAGCAGAACGAAGAAGGAGATGATCAGTCGGCGGGCGATGAAGGCGGTCACGGCTTGCTGCTCCTCTTCTGCATCCCACGCGTATGTTCGGCATCCCACGCATATCTTCGGCATCTCAGACGTACGGGGACGGAAAGCTTGGAGCTCCGTCCCCGTACGCCTGTCTCACATTGAGTTCTGCGGCTGTGTCGTCAGCGTCAGGACATGGACCACTCGTCCATGTTCCAGGTGATCGACGCCTGGGACGGGTTGGGCGTGATGTTCGTCAGCGTGTCCGTCCACGCGGACAGGGCCGGCTGCGAGTAGAGCGGAATCGTCACCAGGTCCTCCCAGAGGATCCGCTCGACCTCGCCGATCAACCTGGCCTGCTCCTCGGAGTCGAGCGTGGCGTTGAGCTCCTTGATCAGCTTGTCCACTTCCGGGTTGGAGTAGCAGCCGTTGTTGTTGCCCTTGCCGGACGGCGTGCAGGCGGTCGGCGTGGTGAAGGTCGACGCCCAACCGCTCACCAGCGACGACCCGGCCCAACCGAACAGTGCGACGTCGAACCGGTTCGTCGCGAGGTCACCGTCTGCCTCGAAGAAGTTCTCCGCACCAGCGTCGACCACCTTGAAGCCAGCCTTGCCGCAGGAGTCCGCGATCAGCTCGACGACCTGGGTGCGGCGCGGGTTCGGCGTGTTGTATCCGACCTTGACCTCCATGCCTTCGTTGCCCGTCTCGGCGAGCAGTGCCTTCGCGCCCTCGATGTCAGGCTCGGCGTACGCGTCCATCTGCGCGGCCTCGACGACCCCTTCGTAGCGGGCATCGAACGGCGCGACGTTGCGGACGTCCATCGGCTCCGCGTCGGCCTGCTCCGGCTTGATCAGGTTGTCGACGATCAGCTCGCGGGGTACGCACTTCGTGAACGCCTCGCGCAGCTTCCGGTCCGAGAAGGGGTTGTTCTTGTTGAAGTTGAAGTCGAGGTGGTCATAGAGGTACTGCGTACCTGTCTCGACCTTGACGCCCTGAGCCGACTCGAGCTGGTTCAGCAGGTCGGGGTTGGTCTGCGGCTCGATGATGTTGACCTCACCGTTCTGCAGAGCCTGCACCTGCTCGTCCTGCACGATGAAGCGGATCACGACGTTCTTCACCGCCGGCGGGTCGCCCCAGTACTTGTCGTTGGCGGTCAACGTGATCGACTGACCGGCGTCCCACTTGCTGAGCTTGTACGGACCAGACGACGGGATCAGCGACTCCTCGGCCAACTTGCCCGGCTCCATGACCCAACCGGAGTTGTAGAACTCGGCCGCCTTGGCGAGGGCTTTGTCGTCCTGGCTCTTGACCGCGTCGATGAACTCCTGCTCGCTGAGCCCACCCTGCTTCGCGACCACGTGGGCCGGCATGAGGTCGGCGGCGCCGGGTCCACCCTGACCCTCCCAGTCGGCGAACGGCTCGGAATAGCGGAACGTGAAGTCCTTGTCCCCGGCGGCGCAGTCGGGGACCTCGATGAGCTCGACGCCGGTCGTGCCGGAGGTCGAGAACAGGTCCTTGCCGACCTTGCCGGAGTTCGCGGCCCAGAACAGCAGGACGTCGTCGCAGTCGATCGGCGTGCCGTCTGACCAGGTGGCCTTCGGGTTGATGGAGTACTCGATCGTCAACGGGTCGTCGGAGGTCTTCTCGTACGTGCCGAACTCGGTGTTGGGAGCGACCTCGCCCTTGTCGTCGAAGTACCAGAAGCCGGTGAGCACGCGCTGCAGCACGATGTTGTTCTTGCTGGCGTTGTTCTCAGCGGTGTTGCCGTTGTAAGCGTCGATTTCCTGTTCGAAGGTGTGGGTGATGGTGACCGCGGCCGGCGCCTTCGGGCCCGCGCCCTCGTCGCCACCGGTGTCATCCCCTCCGCCACCACCCCCGCCGCAGGCAGCGAGGAAGAGCGCGACCCCTGCACCCAGCCCCACAAGTCGGCTGCGTCTCCGATTAGTCCGCACGGCATAGCTCCCTGTGATTGTTCGGTAGAGGCATCCGATGCCGCCGCGATGTGCCCGGCGAAGTCGGGTGGCAAAAGATGACCACCGGGCCATGGATGCTGGCAAGTGGTTGCGGGCGGAGTGTTACGGAAACGATGCCGGCACGCCACAGGTGAGCTGTGATCGCCGCCGGCCGTGTGCCGCGCGTAGCCGGCGGGTCCGCCAGCCGTAGACTCGCGAACATGGCCGGCCGGATCCGCGACGACGACATCGCGCTGGTCCGCGAACGGACGCGGATCGACGAGGTGGTGTCGCAGTACGTCACCTTGCGGCCCGCGGGTGCGGGGTCGATGAAGGGCCTGTGTCCCTTCCACGACGAGAAGTCTCCGTCGTTCAACGTCCGCCCCCAGCTCGGCGCGTTCCACTGTCTTGCCGGTGAGACGGAGGTGCTCACATGGGACGGTCCGCGGCCCATCCGGGGGCTTGCAGGTGGCGTGCATCGGGTGCTGGGCCGGCACGCCGACTGGGTTGAGGCGCCCTTCCGGTCGTACGGCGTCCAGCGGTTGTTCAAGATCACGCTGACGCGGAACCAGCAGGTCAAGGAGCTGTACGCGACCGACGGGCACCGCTGGTTCGTGCGATCCGGCAAGACGTTGCAGTCGACCCGCGAGGCGTTGACGACGGACCTTCGTCCCGGGCACCGACTTGCGTACGTCTATCCCAGGTCGCGGATCCGTCAGACCACGCCCTCGCCGTTCGGTATCGCGCACGGAATCACGTACGGTGACGGAACTCTGAACGGCACGGGCGCCATGGCGAAGCTGTGCCCGCCCAAGGACAACGAGCTCCTCAAATGGTTTCCGAACAGCTACGTGAGCGCCGACGGCGACAACCTGCTCGTGCATCACCTGCCGCGGTTCTTCAAGTCCCTGCCGTCCCTCGACGAATCGGTCCCGTATCTGTACGGCTGGCTGGCGGGCTACTTCGCGGCGGACGGCTGCGTGGCGAAGGACGGCACCGTGATGCTGAACTCCGCCAAGCGGGAGAACCTCGAGTTCGTGCGTACCGTCTGCACGCGCCTGGGCATCGGCACGTACGGGATCACGATGCAGATGCGGGAGGGGTTCCCCGGACGCGAGCCGAGCGCCCTCTATCGCGTCCACCTCGTCAACGACGATCTCACCGACGAGTTCTTCCTCCTTGACGAACACCGGCGGCGCTTTCAGAGCACGCACAAGGAGTACGTCCGGCGCGGCTGGGTGGTCCGTTCCGTCGAACCGACCGACCGGGTGGAGGAGGTCTTCTGCGCCGAGGTCGAGGACGGCCACGCCTTCGCGCTCGCCGATAACATCTTGACATCGAACTGCTTCGGCTGTGCCGAAGGCGGGGATGCCATCTCGTTCCTGCAGAAGATCGAGGGCCTCGGCTTCGTGGAGGCGGTTGAGCGCCTCGCCGCGCAGGCGGGCATCACCTTGCGGTACGAGGACGGCGGTCGGCCCGAACGCAAGGAGCACGGCAGCAGGGCGCGGCTCATCGAGGCGCACAAGGCGGCCGCGGACTACTACGCCGAGCAGCTGCACGACTCGCCTGATGCCGCCGCCGGGCGGACGTTCCTGTCCGAGCGCGGGTTCGACAAGGCGGCGGCCGAGACATTCGGGATCGGGTTCGCGCCACGCGGACCCGGAGCGCTGCTCTCGCACCTGCGCGGCCGCGGGTTCGCCGACGAGGAGCTCGTCACCAGCGGCCTCGTCGCCACCGGTGCACGTGGCCGCTACGACCGGTTCCGCGGCCGACTCGTCTGGCCGATCCGTGAGCTCGCCGGAGACGTCGTCGGATTCGGGGCCCGCCGGCTCTTCGACGACGACCGGGTGGAGGCGAAGTACCTCAACACCCCGGAGACACCGATCTACCACAAGAGCCAGGTGCTGTACGGCGTCGACCTGGCCCGCCGCGAGATCGCCCGGCGACAGCAGGCCGTGGTCGTCGAGGGTTACACCGACGTCATGGCCTGTCATCTCGCCGGCGTGCCCACCGCGGTGGCGACGTGCGGTACCGCGTTCGGTGAGGACCACGGGCGGGTGTTGCGGCGGCTGCTCCTCGACCACGACGAGTTCCGTGGCGAGGTGATCTTCACCTTCGACGGCGACGAGGCCGGTCAGCGGGCGGCGATGCGGGCCTTCGACGGTGACCAGCAGTTCGTGTCCCAGACCTACGTCGCGGTCGAGGCGTCCGGCATGGATCCGTGCGACCTGCGCCTGGCACACGGTGACGCCGCGGTCCGCGACCTGATCGCCCGTCGGGTGCCGCTCTACCGCTTCGTCCTCGGCAACGTTCTGCGCCGCTACGACCTCGACCGCGCCGACGGCCGGATCGACGCACTGCGGGCGACCGCCCCGCTGTTCAGGTCCGTCCGAGACAAGGCCAAGGCCGGTGCGTACGCCCGCGAGCTGGCCGGCCTGCTCGGGCTGGAGGTCGAGGAGGTCCGCGCCGAGGTCGGGCGAGCGATGGGTGCGGGCGAGAACGACGGTCGGAAGGGTCAGGGCCGGGGGACCGCCCGGGTCCGGGGTGCGGCTCCGCCGGAGCGCCCGAACGTCCCCGCCACACCGCTGCCCGACCGCGACGACCCGCGCCTGACGGTGGAGCGGGAGCTGCTCAAGCTGGTCATGCAGTCTCCGACGCTCGCCGGTCCCGCGTTCGACTCGCTCGAGGACGAGGTGTTCACCCATCCGGGCTACGTGGCCGTGCGCCATGCGATGGCGGCGGCCGGCGGCGCGGGGACCTCGGCCGGCGGTGACGCCTGGGTGGCCGGGGTCGGTGACAAGGCTGTCGACGACGGCGTACGTGCCCTGGTGACGGCCCTGGCCGTCGAACCCCTCCGGGCCACGGCGGGACCGGACCAGCGGTACGCCAGCTCGCTGCTCGCCAGGGTCCAGGAGCTGGCGGCGGCCCGGCAGATCGCCGACGTGAAGTCCCGCCTGCAGCGGATGAACCCGGTCGAGCAGACCGAGGCCTACAACAAGCTTTTCGGCGAACTGGTCGCGCTCGAGCAGCACCGTCGGGCCCTGCGTGACCGCGCCATCGGTGGCCTCGACTGACGCCTGTCACCGGCGGCTGGTCGCCTGATCGGCGCGGCGGCTAGGTTTTGGGCATGCCGAAGGTTGCCGGGATCGACTCGTCCACCCAGTCCTGCAAGGTCGTCGTCTGCGACGCGGAGTCCGGTGCGGTGCTCGCGGAGCGCGCAGCACCCCATCCGGACGGAACCGAGTGTCCGCCCCACGCCTGGTGGGCCGCTCTCCAGGAGGCGGGCGACGGGCTGCTCGACGACGTGGCGGCCGTCGGCGTCGCCGGGCAGCAACACGGGATGGTCACGCTGGACGAGTCCGGCAGCGAGGTCCGGCCGGCGCTGCTCTGGAACGACACCCGCTCCGCCGGGGCCGCCACCGACCTGATCGAAAAGCTCGGCGGACCGCAGGCGTGGGCCGACGCGACGGGATCCGTACCCCTCGCGAGCATGACCGTCACCAAGCTCGCCTGGCTGGCCGAGCACGAGCCGGCGAACGCCGACCGGGTGGCCCAGGTCATGCTTCCCCACGACTACCTCACCTGGCAGCTCTGCGGGCGTCCGACCACCGCCGCCACCGACCGCGGAGACGCGTCCGGCACGTTGTACTGGTCACCGGTCACAGGCGAGTACCGGACCGAGCTGCTGGAGCTCGCCTTCGGTCGTACGCCGGAACTGCCCACGGTCCTCGGCCCGGCAGAGACAGCGGGGGAGACCTCCAGTGGTGCGCTCGTGTCGGCCGGCACGGGCGACAACATGGGCGCTGCCCTCGGCCTCGGCATCGGCGCGGGCGACGTGGTCGTGTCGCTCGGCACCAGCGGCACGGTCTTCGCGGTACACGACCGGCCGACCACCGACGGGTCGGGCATCGTCGCCGGCTTCGCCGATGCCACCGGCCGGTTCCTTCCGCTCGTCTGTACCCTCAACGCCGCGCGGGTGATCAACGCCACCGCGGCGATGTTGGGCACGGACATCGAAGGCTTCAACCGGTTGGCGCTGGCCGCCGCACCTGGCGCCGGTGGCCTGGTCCTTCTGCCCTACCTCGACGGCGAACGTACGCCCAATCTGCCTGACGCCGCGGGTTCCCTGCACAACCTGCGCCGTTCCGCCATGACCCCGGAGAACCTCGCCCGCGCCGCGGTCGAGGGGATGCTGTGTGGCCTCGCCGACGGGCTTGACGCCCTGCGTGACCAGGGTGTGGTCGTACGCCGGATCCTGCTGATCGGTGGTGCTGCCCGCTCACCGGTCGTACAGGCCGTTGCGCCGCTGGTCTTCGGGGGCCCGGTCACGGTGCCGACGCCGGCCGAGTACGTCGCACTGGGTGCGGCGCGGCAGGCGGCCTGGGCGTTGGCCGGGGGCGCGGCACCGCCGGAGTGGACTCTCGCGGAGAGCGTCGCCGAACGTACCCGGGACGTCGACCCGGACGCGGGCGCGCAGATCCGTGCCGCCTACGCGAACGCCCGGACGGCCATGCACGGATAGTGGCGACGGCGCGCGCGGGGGGTCCGTCCGTGATTGGTCCCCTTCCTGAATGGGGATGGTGCCGTTCGGGGAGGGACGATGGCGATAGTTCCGGGCGGCGCTGGTGCGCGTCGCCGTCTTGTCGTACGACAACGGCTCCGTGAGCGCCGACGCGATCTCGGGCTCACGCAGAAGCAGGTGGTCAGCCGGTTGGCCCGGCTCGGCATGCTCACGACCAACAAGGCGCTGAGCAGCCTCGAGCACGGCACCGGCCTCGACGTCGCGAAGCTTCCAGAGCTCGCGCGAGCACTCGAGTGCACGATCACCTATCTACTCGGGCTGACGTCCGACCCGGGCCGGTGGGAACCTGATCCACGACCCGCACCCCAGCGGCCGGCGCCGGTGCGCCAGGAGTCCAGGGTTTCGCCGGTACGCGAGCAGGCCGTGCGTGAGCAGTCGGAGCGGGATCGATCGACTCGTGAGCAGGCCGCGCGTGAAGAGGCCGTGCGTGAGCAGTCGGAGCGGGAACGATCAGCGCGTGAGGAGTCCGTGCGCGACTCCACGGTGGACGAACACTCATCCACGCGGGAGCCGATCCGCGAACCGTCGTCGGTTTGAGCAGGCGCCGCCGACCCGGCGCCGCCCGTCTTGACCCGCCTCGTCGACAGGTCTAGTTTGTTCGGGACCTGAACGAATAGGCGGTTGTCAGACCTGGGAGGCGGCTGGGTGACAGATGCGCCGACGCGCCTCCTCGGGAGGGCGGATCAGGGCGCCGTACGCAGGGCCAATCTGGCGGTCGTCGTGCGGGCCCTGCGCTCCAGTCCTCGCACCCGAGCCCAGCTGACCGCGGACACCCTGCTCACCAAGGCCACGGTGTCCAGCCTGGTCGGCGAGCTTTCCACCCGCGGTCTCGTCCGCAGCCATGAGCCCACCAAGGCCGGCCTGGTCGGCCGCCCCGGGCAGCAGGTCGAGCTCATCGGAGAGCGCGTGCTGGCGGTGGGGCTCGAGCTGAACGTCGACTACCTGGCCGCGGTCGTCCTGGACCTGGCCGGGGAGCGTCGGGCCAAGGCGCGTACGGCCCTCGATGTCTCGGCGAGCGTCGAGGACACCGTGGACGCCGCGGCCGACCTGATCGCGAGGGTGACAGCGCAGGCGGAGACCGCGGGCAACGTGCTCGCGGGCGTCGGGGTCGCCGCTCCAGGGCTGGTCGACGCCGCCTCGGGGCAGGTCCGGGTCGCACCGAACCTCGGATGGCGTGATGTCGCCCTACGTGACCTGCTCCGGCGACGGCTGCCCAGGACGCGCGTCATGGTCGACAACGAGGCCAACCTCGCGACCCTCGCGGAGTACGCCGCCGTCCAGGACGTGGCGGCCACCGACCGGGACCTCATCTACCTCACGGGCGGCATCGGCATCGGCGGTGGGATCGTCGTCAACGGCGAGGTGGTCCGGGGGAGTGCGGGCTACGCCGGTGAGGTCGGACACCTCGCAGTCGCACCGGCACCGGACGGCGAGCGCTGCGGCTGCGGTCGGCGTGGCTGCCTGGAGACCGTGTGCGGACTCGGTGCCCTCCTGCGGCTGGCCGCCGACGAGGCGGATCCCGTTCACGATCACGGCCGCGATCTCGACGAACGCCTGGACCTGCTGATGTCCCGCGCCACCGCGGGCGACCCACGCACCCTCCGGGCGTTCGCGCAGATCGGTCGTGCGCTCGGCCATGGCGCCTCGATGCTCGTCAACCTGGTCAACCCCCGCGTGCTCGTGCTCGGCGGCTACTTCGCCCGGGTCGGCGAGTTTCTCCGTGAGCCGGTCGAAGCCGAGCTCGCCGAGCGGGTCGTCGCGCCCGATCTTGGCGGCTGCCGGATCACGCTGTCCCGCCTGGGCCTCGCCGCCGCCGCGACAGGCGCGGCGCACTCAGCCCTGCAACCCGTCCTTGACGACCCCACCCTCGTGCCTGCCCTCTCACCCCGGCGTGGGGCGCACGCAACCCTAGAGAAGGAGATCGGATGAACGACTACACACCGACCCCCGAGGACAAGTTCTCCTTCGGGATGTGGACCGTCGGATGGCAGGGCGTGGACGTGTTCGGTTCCGCGGTCCGCGAGCCGCTCGACCCGGCCCACGGCGTGCGCAAACTGGCCGAACTCGGTGCGTACGGCGTGACCTTCCACGACAACGACCTCTTCCCGTTCGAGGCGAGTGCCGCAGAGCGTGACCAGGCGGTCGCGAGCTTCCGCAAGGCGCTCGACGAGACCGGGCTGGTCGTGCCGATGGCGACCACGAACCTGTTCGGGCACCCGATCTTCAAAGACGGCGCGTTCACCGCCAACGACCGGGCCGTCCGCCGGTTCGCGATCCGCAAGGTGATGGACAACATCGACCTGGCGGCGGAGTTGGGTGCCACCACGTACGTCTGTTGGGGCGGCCGTGAGGGCGCGGAGTCCGGGGCGGCGAAGGACATCCGCGCCGCGCTCGACCGGATGAAGGAGGCCTTCGACGTCCTCGGGCAGTACGTGATCGACCAGGGCTACGACATCCGGTTCGCGGTCGAGCCCAAGCCGAACGAGCCGCGCGGCGACATCCTGCTGCCGACGATCGGGCACGCGATCGCGTTCATCAACGAACTGGAGCACCCTGAGATGGTCGGCCTCAACCCCGAGGTCGGGCACGAGGAGATGGCCGGAGTCAACTTCGCGCACGGGATCGCGCAGGCGCTCTGGCACGGCAAGCTCTTCCACGTCGACCTCAACGGCCAGCACGGTCCGCGGTTCGACCAGGACCTGCGGTTCGGGGCAGGCAACCTGCGCGGGGCGTTCTGGGCGGTCGACACCCTCGAGACCGGAGGATATGACGGTCCGCGACACTTCGACTTCAAGCCGCCACGGACCGAGGACATGGAGGGTGTCTGGGAGTCCGCGCGTGGGTGCATGCGCAACTATCTGATCCTGCGTGAGCGGTCACGTGCGTTTCGTGCCGACCCGGAGGTGCAGGAGGCGCTTCGTACGTCCAAGCTGGACGAGCTGGCGCGGCCGACTCTGGCCGCGGGCGAGACCTACGCGACCCTGCGCGAAGAGGATTGGGGCGACGCGGCCGTCGATGCCCTGGCCAACCGTGGCATGGGCTTCGAGCGGCTCGACCAGCTCGCGATGGACCACCTGCTCGGCGTCCGGTAAGCAAGGGCTCGGCATCCGGTAAGGAGAAGAGGACCACGTATGGGTGACAGCAAGCCGACGCTCGGCGTAGGCATGGTCGGCTATTCCTTCATGGGGAAGGCACACTCGCAGGCCTGGCGTACCGTGAACGCCGCCTACGACCTGCCGTACCGCATCGAGATGGCCGCCATCGGTGGCCGGAACGAGGACAAGGTGCGCGCCGCCGCGGACTCCCTCGGCTGGCGGTCGTACGAAACGGACTGGCGGCGGATCGTCGAGCGCGACGACATCGGCCTGGTCGACGTCTGTACGCCGGGCGGCAACCACGCTGAGCTCGCCATTGCCGCGCTCGAGGCGGGCAAGCACGTCCTGTGCGAGAAGCCGCTGGCCAACACGGTCGACGAGGCGCGCGAGATGGTGAAGGCGGCGGAAGCGGCATCGGCCAAGGGCGTGAAGTCGCTGGTCGGCTTCAACTACCGGCGGGTGCCGGCGGCCGCCTACGCCCGCCAACTCGTCGCAGCCGGCAAGCTCGGCAAGATCAGGCAGATCCGGGCGGTCTACCTGCAGGACTGGCTCACCGATCCCGAAGCGCCGCTGGTGTGGCGGCTGCAGAAGGAGCTCGCGGGTTCCGGAGCGCTCGGTGACATCGCCTCGCACATCGTCGACCTCACGCAGTTCATCACCGGGCAGAAGGTGACCGGTGTGAGCGGGCTGACCGAGACGTTCATCAAGGAACGCCCGATCCTGCTGGAGACCGAGGGCCTGGGTGGATCGGGTTCGGCAACGGAGCGGGGCGAGGTCACGGTCGACGACGCCTCGCTGTTCATCGCCCGACTCGACGGTGGTGCGGTGGCGACGTACGAAGCGACCCGGTTCGCCACCGGACGCAAGAACGGCCTGCGACTCGAGATCAACGGTGAGAAGGGCTCGCTCGCCTTCGACCTCGAACGCCTGAACGAGCTCGAGGTCTACTTCAGCGACGACGACCCCGCCACGCAGGGCTTCCGCCGCGTCCTCGTCACCGAAGCCGACCACCCCTACATGTCGGCGTGGTGGCCACCCGGTCACATCATCGGCTGGGAACACACGTTCACCCACGAGGCGCGCGACCTCGTGACGGCGATCGGCGACGGGAGCGATCCGGCGCCGAGCTTCGCCGACGGCCTGCAGGTGCAGCAGGTCCTGGAGGCCGTACTCGCGAGCGCCGAGTCCGGCTCGAGCTGGGTCCCCGTCACGTCGTAGAAGTCGTAGAAGGAGAAAGACATGCCGCGTCCTGTCACGTTGTTCACCGGCCAGTGGGCCGATCTGCCGTTCGAGGAGATGTGCCGGCTCTCGTCCGAGTGGGGCTACGACGGTCTCGAGATCGCCTGTTGGGGCGACCACCTGGACGTCTGGAAGGCCGCCGAGGACGACAAGTACGTCCGGGACAAGCTCGACACCCTGGAGAAGCACAACCTCAAGTTGTTCGCGATCTCCAACCACCTCAAGGGGCAGGCAGTCTGCGACGACCCGATCGACCAGCGCCACAAGGACATCCTGCCCGCCAAGATCTGGGGCGACGGCGATCCCGAGGGTGTCCGCCAGCGGGCCGCCGAGGAGATGAAGATGACCGCGCGGGCGGCCGCCCGGCTCGGCGTCGACACGGTAGTCGGGTTCACCGGCTCGTCGATCTGGAAGTACGTCGCGATGTTCCCGCCGGCGTCGGATGCGCTGATCGACGCGGGCTACCAGGACTTCGCCGACCGCTGGAACCCCATCCTCGACGTCTATGACGAGGTGGGCGTGCGCTTCGCCCACGAGGTGCACCCCAGCGAGATCGCGTACGACTACTGGACGACGGTCCGCACGCTCGAGGCGATCGGCCACCGGCCGGCGTTCGGGCTCAACTGGGACCCGAGCCACTTCGTGTGGCAGGACCTCGACCCGGTCGGGTTCATCCTCGACTTCAAGGATCGGATCTACCACGTCGACTGCAAGGACGCGAAGCGTCGCGTCGGCAACGGCCGCAACGGTCGGCTCTCCTCGCACCTGCCGTGGGGTGACCTGCGGCGCGGGTGGGACTTCGTCTCGACCGGCCGCGGCGACGTGCCGTGGGAGGACTGCTTCCGGGCGCTCAACGCGATCGGCTACGACGGACCCATTTCGGTGGAGTGGGAGGACGCGGGCATGGACCGGCTCATGGGCGCGCCCGAGTCGTTGAAGGTCGTGCGTGCGCTCTGTGACATCGAGCCGTCCGAGGCGTCCTTCGATGCCGCGTTCAGCTCCGACGGCTGAGGAAAAAGTCCTGGAACCAGCCGCCGATCGCCTGCAAATGACCACGCTGAGCGGGCAGTCGGTAGCCGGGACGGGTGTCGACACCCGTCCCGGCTACCGCAGCCCTGCTCAGCGTGGTCATTTGCCGTGCGCCACCGAGCCCGGCGGCGCGGGGGCAGCCACCGGCCTGACCCGCGCCGCGTTCACTCGCGCGACGCTGGGCACACTCGCCAGTTTCTCCTTCCTGGTCTCGTGTACGGGGCCGCGGACTCCCGAACCCGCCGGCGCGCGCGCACCGTCGGCGGACGTAGACACCCGCCTGCGGAACCAGGACGACGGGTCCGCTCCACCGGGGCGACCCGTCACTCTGCCTGGGCTGCCGTTCTCGTTCCACCGGGACGGGTACGAGTTCCACGACCTCGCGCCGGGGCAGCTCCCGCGCGGTCCGAACGTCACGGCTCCGAGGCGAGACCCTGAACCGCACGACGACCACGGCGTCCGCATGATCGAGGTCGACAACACGCTCTACGACCATCCGAACTACCAGGCGAACTTCGGCCTGGAGAACCTCGAGTCGCACCGGTTGACCGGCGAGGGCTTCTTTCTCCACCGGGCGAAGGCCCAGGGGAGCCGGCTGATCGACCGGCGGGTGGAGTCGCGCGGCGCGTGGTTCTATCCGTACACCTTCGACTTTCCTCTGCACGGCGATCCCGACGACATGGCTGTGGCGCCGTGGTACAGCGGTCTGTCGCAGGGCAAGGCACTCAGTCTGTTCTCCCGGCTGGCGAAGGTCACCGGTGAGGCGAGGTGGCGCGTGGCCGCGGACCGGACGTTCGCGAGCTTCCTCCTCCCGCCGGATCCCGCACGCGCCCCACGCGGTGGTGGTGAGAAGCCGTGGGTGGTCGCCGTCGACTCCCACCAGCTCGTGTGGCTCGTCCAGCATCCCCGGGGCGCCACCCTCGCCGACTCCGACCGGATCTTCAACGGTCACCTGTCAGGGATCTTCGGGCTGTGGGAGTACGAACGATTGACGAGGAATCCCGCCGCACTCGCGTTGTACGACGGCGCGATCACGACCCTCCGGCGACACGTCGACGACCTGCGCGTACCGCACTGGCGGTCGACGTACTGCCTCACGCACCGCGCGGAGGCATCCAACGGCTATCACCAGCTGCACGTCGACCAGTTCGCGCAGCTGTGGTTGATGACGCGGGAGCCGCGGTTCATCCAGTTCGCCGAGCGGCTGCGCGACGACAACCCGTACCCGATCCTCGCCTCGTCCCGCACCATCGAGTTCAGGGCCGGCGAGCACGTCGGCTACGACGTCGACATCGCCACCGGGCGGATCCTGGACGAGGAGCGGGTGAGCCTGCGTACGCCCGAGACGGGCACCACGGTCCGCCGGATGCGGATGAAGGGGAGCGCCGACCAGCCGGGCGGCATCTACTACCGGGTCGCGTCCGGTCCCCTCTACGACCGGTGGGTACGCGAGGATCCGGACCGTACGACCCTCCGCGGTCCCGTCGCCGAGCTGGCGTACCGGGGCGAGCGGCGGGCGCGTTTCGAGGGCGGCCGGGAGTACGTCGGCACGCGGTACGACCGGACGGGCAACGTCGTGACGACCGAGCGGGCGAGCCCTGCGAAGGACGCCGACGTCCGCATCGACCGGACGGCCTGGGTCGACGGTGCGCCAGCGGCGCACGTCACGGCGGGCCCGCTCGCCGGCACCTGGGTAGCACTCGCGAACGTCCGCCTCGACTAGGGCGTGTCTCCCAAATGGCGCCGGTCAAGCGAGCGGCGCATCCGCGCCCGGTTGGCAAGGCGGAGGAGGAAGGCGCACTGGGTTTGTGCGCCGATCGACGAGAACGCAGCCAGCCGGGATGCGGGGTGACGCGAGTCAGGCGGGATTTGGGAGACAGGGCCTAGACGGTCACCTAGGGTCTGGTCCGCGCCGAGGCGCCGCGCCAGCGCCGACGGTCCACAACTATCCTCCGCATGAGGGAATCCTCATCTGCCCTCCGATGCGTGTCGTCGGTGGCGACAGGTGGGGATCGGCCGAGCCCCGTCGTACGCCGGGGCCGCAGCTGCTGGGGGGCTCATGCGGCGTCGGATGGTGCTGGTCGGTGCGCTCGTGTGCCTCGTCGGCACCGCGGCCTGTATTCCGACCGCCGCGGAGCCTGAGGTGCGCGAGCACGGAGCCCCCGCCGCCGCGCAGCCGAGGGTCACGCCGGAGCCGGTCAAGCCCGCACCGCCGACGAACAACGGCACCCGGGACCTCGCGATCGCACCGACCGGTGACGTCGCGGCCGGGATCGCCCGCCATGACGACGGGTCGGCACCGCCGGGAGGGCCGGTGTCGCCGGCGGAGGATCCCTTCACCTACCAGCGGGACGGGTTCGCCTTCCATGACCTGAGTGGTGCGGCCGTCCCCTACGTTCCCAGGAGCGAGGTGGCGAAGGACGACGACCTGCCGCGTGACGCCGACGGCGTACGCATGCACGAGGTGGCGGGCGAGTTCTACGACCACCCCAACTTCCAGGCGGGTGACGGGATCGCCAACCTCGAGTCGTATCGGCTCACCGGCGACGAGTTCTACCTCGACCGGGCACTGGTGCAGGCGCGGCACCTCGTCGAGCACCGGGTGGAGTCGCGCGGTGCGTGGTTCTATGCGTACACCTTCGATTTCCGGGTCCACGGCAACCCCGCGGAGACGATGCGGGCGCCGTGGTACAGCGGTCTTGCGCAGGGCAAGGCGCTCAGCTTCTTCAGCCGCCTCGCCGCGGTGACCGACGACGACCAGTGGCGGGAGGCCGCCGACCGGACCTTCGCGAGCTTCCTCAACCCGCCGAGCGCCACCGAGCCGTGGGTCTCGAGGGTCGACAAGTACGGCCTGCTCTGGCTGGTCGAGTATCCGTACCAGGCGACCCCGGCGAAGTCCGACCATGTCTTCAACGGCCACATGTCGGCGATCGTCGGGCTCTGGGACTACTACCGCGTGAGCAAGGAGCCCCTCGCGCTGGGGTTATACGACGGGTCGATCACGACGATGCGGCGCTACCTTCCCATCATCCGCGTCCCCGACCGTCCCTCGCTCTACTGCGTACCGCATGCGACTCCCGCGTCGGGCAGCTATCACACCCTGCACATCAGCCAGTTCGTGTTCCTGTGGCTGATGACCGGGAAGCCGGAGTTCGTCCGCATGGCCGACACCCTGCGCGACGACGCTCCGCCGCCGATCCTGGCGGAGCAGCGGGTCGTCGAGTTCCGGGCCGACGCCCTGGTCGGCTACACGTTCGACCTGCAGTCAGGTGCCGTGCTCGCCCGCGACAACGAGACGGTCCGGGTCGGGAGCACCGGCACCACGATTCGGCGGATGCGGATCGCGCACCGGGGCATCTTCTACCGGATGGCGTCAGGTCCGCTCGCCGGAAGCTGGGTGGCCGAAGGCCCGGACAGTGCGATGGTGCGCGGACCGATCGCCGAGGTCAACTACAAGGGGCTGAGGTACGCACGGCTGTTGCGCGGACGGACCTATGTCGGCCACACGTTCAATGCCGCAGGCGACGTCGTCGACACCGCCGAGGTCGTCCCGACCGATGAGGTCGAGGTGTGGTTCGACAAGTCGGCCTGGGTCGACGGCGTACGAGCAGGTCACGTGGCGGTAGGCCCGCTCGCGGGCTCGTGGGTGGCGACGGCGAAGGTCGACCTCTCCTGACCGGAGGGCCGGCCGAGGTCGAGGTTGCTCGGCCCCTCGTCGCGACAGCTGCGCGGGGCCGGGGTTGGTCATTGCTGCGCGATTATCCGCAAACGCCCAACGTAATGCTCATCAGCCGGGCAGACTGATCACGCTGGTCTTCCTCTGGGAGGAGTTGCGCCGTGCCGGTCTTCGCGCTCAAGTCAGTGGCTCACAGAGCCGACACCCCACCCCCAGAAGTCTCCGCACCACCGGGAACTTCGGATGCGGCTCCCTCGTCGGGAGCGGCACCGACGGAGGTCAATACCGGTGTCGAGGAGCTTCCGGCGCTCGACGAACTCGCCGAACGCACCCCCGATCTGGTTCGCCAGTACCTCCGAGAGATCGGACGGGTACGCCTGCTCACGGCTGCGCAGGAGGTGGAGCTGTCACGCTCCATCGAAGCGGGCCTGTTCGCCGAACGTAGCCTCGTCGAGGGCGGCACCGTTGACGCCACCCCAGCCGAACTGCAGGCGCTGGTCCGGCTCGGCTGTGAGGCCAAGCGACACCTGATCGAGGCGAACCTTCGGCTGGTGGTGTCCGTCGCCAAGCGGTGTACGGGTCGAGGGCTGCCGTTGCTCGACCTGATCCAGGAGGGCAACCTCGGTCTGATCCGGGCGGTGGAGAAGTTCGACTACACCCGGGGCTACAAGTTCTCGACCTACGCCACCTGGTGGATCAGGCAAGCGATATCCCGGGCCATCGCCGACCAGTCGCGCGCGATCCGCGTACCCGTGCACGTGGTCGACGCGATCAACCGGATCCTGCGGGCGCAGCGCACGCTCTTCCAACAGCTCGGCCGGGATCCGCTCATCGAGGAGGTCGCCGAGGCGGTCGCGCTCGATCCCGATCGCACCAGTGAGCTCCTCCGACTGGCCCGGGAACCCGTCTCGCTCCATACGCCGATCGGTGAGATGGAAGCATCCGAGCTCGGAGACCTGATCGAGGACCTCGACGCCGTCGCCCCGTTGGAGGCGGCGGCGTCGTCTCTTATGCGCGAACACATCGACCGGGCGCTCGCCCAGCTCGGCGAGCGGGAGCGCTACGTCGTACAGATGCGCTACGGCCTCACCGACGGGCAGGTGCACACGCTGGAGGAGGTCGGCCGCCGCTTCGGCGTGACCCGTGAGCGGGTACGCCAGATCGAGGCGAAGACCCTCGCCAAGCTCCGCGGTGGTGGCTGGGCCCCCGGTCTGAAGGAGTATCTCGCCTGACCCAACCGCTGACCCAACCGCGCGTCCGGGACCGTGGGGGAGTGCCAGTACCGTGAGCGGGTGCGCCGCCGGCCTGGTCTTCCTCGCGACGTGACCGATTCCCTGCAGCTGGAGCGCGGTGAGCGGGTGCTCGCGACATCCCGTGACGCCGCCGAGCGTTGGGTTGTCGGCACCGACCGCACGCTGTTCCTTCCCACGGCAGAAGGGGCATACGACCGAATTCCTTGGGAGCAGGTCGAACACGCCGAATGGGACCGTGACACCGAAGTCCTCCGGGTCACCGGAACGGCGCCGCTCGGGGAGCGTCTGCCGGTCTGGACCGTCAGCTTCGCCGAGCCCGACTCCCGCCTGCTCTCGCTGATCCGCGAACGGATCACCGCCAGCGTCGTCGTCGATCAGCGGGTCAGCCTGCGCGGTCCGCTCGGTGTCCGGGTGATCGCCCGCCGTCCGCCAGCCAAGCTCGCGGATCTGGGTATGGCAGGAGAGCCGGCTACGGAGCTGCCGGGTGCAGCCGGGCAGCCAGGCACAGCAGGGGAGCCAGGCACAGGGGGGATGGTGTGGGCACTCGCGTTCGACGAGGGGCTCGATCCGGCGGACCCGGAGATCCTGGCAGCCGCCGAGCGGGCGCTGGACCGCGTCCGTGCCGAGGTCGAGCCGTGAGCCGGACCGCGACGACCGTACGACGCCTGCTCGCGGCCGGTGTGCTCGTCGCTGGGGTCACCGCGTGTGCGCCGAGCGCCATCGGCGGACTGCTCGACGCCGACCAGGCCACCCCGACGCCCAGCGGATCCGCGTCGTCGGACCGGCTCGGCCCGCGGGCATCGGACCCTCCACTCGGCACTCCCGCACCAACGCAGGCGCCCGGGCCCCAAGGTCCGTCGGCATGTCCGACCGGAGGCGGAGGCGGCGGCAACTCCAAGGTGATCTCGGCGGCGGGACCCGCGCGGGCGAACCGCGCGCGCGACAGCACGGCACGGGCCCGGCCGTGGAAGGATCGGCCGGTCGTCCGGCTGTGCTTCGACGTCGCGAAGAACCGTCAGGTCGTCCGCGGTACGGAGGCCGTGACCTTCACCCCTGACCGGCGTACCTGTGAGGTGATCTTCCGCGCCTGGCCCAACAAGCCCGAAACAGCTCGGTCGGGCAACCGACTCGAGGTCACCGCGGTCGCGGTCAACGGCCGCATCGTCGAGCCGCGTGTCCAGCCCGCCGGCGCGCCTCGCGGTGTGCCGGGCACGTTGATCAGGGTGCCGGTCAAGGGCTGTGTCGCGGCCGGCCGGTCAGTCAACGTCGAGCTCGCCTTCACGCTCACCCTCGGCGCCGACGGTCCCGAACGGGTGGGCTACTCGTCGGAGGACGGCACCGCCTGGCTGGCAACTGCGTACCCGCTGCTCGCCTGGGAACGCGGCCGTGGCTGGGCGACCGATCCCGCCGTGGACCTTTTCGGTGAGACGGTGACGAGCGAGCAGTTCCAGCTCGAGACGCTCGACGTCGTGGCACCGAAGGGGGACGACGTCCTCGGCACAGGCGAGCTCGTCGACACCATGCCCGCGGCCAGGGCGGGGAGTGTCGTTCACCGCTTCACCGCCGAGGCTGTCCGTGACGTCACGGTCACCGTCGGGCAGTTGACCCTCGCCGAGCGGGAGGTGGACGGCGTACGCATCCACGTGGGCGCACCGGCCGAGGTGAAGACCCGGGCGACACCGCAGGAGTGGGCCGACCTGACCGCGGCGGCTGTCGCGGAGCTGTCCGGCCACCTCGGGCCATTTCCGTACGACGATCTGTGGGTGACGATCGCGCCCGACATCCCGACCGGCATCGAGTTCCCCGGGGCAATCCAGTTCGGGAACGTGAATCCGCGCACGTACCCGCAGCTCGTTCCGCACGAGGTCGCCCACATGTGGTTCTACGGCCTGGTGGGCAACAACCAGGCGCGGGACCCGTGGCTGGACGAGGCGTTCGCCGAATATGCGGAGGTCCTGGCCAACGGCACCGCCGGAGCCGAGACGCGGTTCGTGGTGCCGCCGCGGGTGCGGAACCGGGTCGGCGAGACGATGCGGTGGTACGCCGCACTGGGTCAGCCGGACTACTACGGCGCGGGGGTCTACCGGCAGGGCGGCGCGATGCTGCACGAGGCGCGGCGTACGGTCGGATCTGCCACATTTGACCGGCTTCTGCGGAACTACATCGATGCCAACGCCCACCAGATCGTCACCGACGACGACGTGGTCCGTGCCTTCTCCAGCGCTCCGGAGGTCGTCAAGATCCTGCGCGAGTACGGCGCCATATCGCGCTGACGACAGGGCCTCGAAACGCCCTCCCATTGGCCTGTGCCGACGGGGTGCCCGGCGGCGCGGTGGGGCGAAGCAGGGCTGCTAACCTATGCGGGGCCGGCAGTCGTCGGCGTTGCGATCCCGCGTAGCTCAATTGGCAGAGCGTCCGGCTGTTAACCGGCAGGTTACTGGTTCGAGTCCAGTCGCGGGAGCACTTCTGACCTGGGGTCATACCCCGGTCGAGACTCTCTAGAGGTCCCTCTCCGTCGCCACAATCTGTAGCCCAGCGAGGGACCTTCCCTTTCGGGCGTCCTCCTTGAGGGACGCCTCATGAGCCCGGTGCCGACCGTCACCGTCACCGGCCCGCCGAGGGTCTGGGCACTGCACACCCCTGGCCGCGGACCTCCCGCCTTCCGTCCGCCGGGCCAACGCTTTGTTACCGGGAGACGAACACTGTCACACAACTGTCATGCAACCCGCCGTGCCCGTGAGGATTTTCCCATGCACGGGAAGGCGGGCAAGCCGTCCCCAACTGGAGGGAAACACGTGAAGAACATTCGTCAGGTGGCCAGAGGCCTCGGCGTCGGCGGCGCCGCGCTCGCCCTGGTCGCGGGGGGAGCGCTGCTCGCAGGTGGAGCAGCCGTCGCGGCGGGCACCATTACGTCTGGAGACATCGCCGACCAGACCATCCAGTCGAGAGACATCGGTCCGGGTGGGGTCGGGTCCAGCGAGATTCGCGACAACGCGATCCGGCAGCATGACATCGGAGAGGCCGCGGTCGGGTCGAGCGAGATCCGCGACGGGAGGATCCTGATGCAGGATTTCGCCCCGGACACGGTAGAGCAGTTGAAGGGCGAGAAGGGCGACACCGGCGAGGCTGGTCCGGCTGGCGAGCAGGGTCCGGCCGGTGCCGACGGTGCGGACGGCGTGTCCAACTACGAGATTGTCGGCCGGTCGGCCGACGCCAAGGACGTCACCGACGCCGAAGGTCGAGTCACGATCACGTCGAAGTGCAGCAGCGGCGATGAGGTCGCCATCGGGGGCGGCGCGAACACCACCGGCACCGTCGTGCTCAACGCGTCGATGCCGGGCGACGTCCACCAGGTGTCCGAGCCCACCGAGACCGACCCGGCCGGACGCTGGGCGGCTGGTGGCTGGACCGTCGTGGTGAGCGGTACCGGCAACGTGCAGCCGTACATCATCTGCGCCACGATGGAGTAGGCAACAGCACAAATCGAACGGCCCCCGCTCAGACCTGGCGGGGGCCGTTCCTATTCGTCCGTGTCATGCCGGGTCAGGTACTCCTGGAGTGCGAGCATCACCAGCCCGGCCATAGGGATACGCCGTTCCCGCGCGTAGGTCTGAGCGCGACGCCACAGGGCTTGATCCTCGGCCCGTACGTGCAGCGTCGTCTGACTTCCCTCGGCCACATGGAAACCGCTCCCCACATATTGATCCACATGGACCCGTGCGGCTTCTGTGCGAGGCATGGCGGGACCCGTTGCGGATGGACGGGCCTTCCCCCGACCGGCAAGTCCTTGCGTCAGACGGTCGGCTGGTTCACTGCATCGCCAAGCCCCGTACGCCCGTGAGAGCCGCCGTGACGACCGTGGCGACGATCGTTCCAGGCGGCCACAGGCAACGTTCGAGCTCAAGCCTTCCCACCAAGCGCATCCAGCGCGTTCCGTGAACGGCCTCTGCAACCGCTGCCGACCACGAAGGTCCGACGTGTAGTCTCGCGGGGAAGCGACGCCAACCTGTCAAGGGCGGCGGAGCGGGCACGGCCGTACCCGGGGTCGAGGGAGGCAGTTGTGGGAATCCCAGATCTCGCCACCTCGGCCTTCGCGATGAAGTACGCCATCCTGGTCGACGTCGGCTATCTCTACGCCGCGGCCGGCGAGGTCCTCTTCGGCGCGCGGGAACGCCGTGAATACCGGGTCGCCGCCGACGAACTGATCCAGGTGCTGCAGAAGCACGGCGCCGAAGGGCTGCCCGGCGAACTTCTCCGCGTCTACTGGTACGACGCCGCCCATGATCGCGTACCCACCGTCGACCAGCGAGTGATCGCAGCCCTGCCGATGGTGAAGGTACGCCTCGGCAATCTCAACAAGCAGGGTCAGCAGAAGGGCGTCGACGCCCAGATCCGCAGCGACCTCGACGCACTCGCCCGGCACGGTGCCGTCACCGACGCTGTGCTGCTCGCCGGGGACGAGGACCTCGTGTCGGCGGTCGAGGCAGCCCAGGCGTACGGCGTCCGGATCCACCTCTGGGGAGTGGAACCGTCCTACGGCAGCAACCAGGCCGAACGACTGGTCTGGGAGTCCGACACCGTGCAGGTGCTGTCCGCCGACCTGCTCCGGCCGTACTTCCGCCAGGCGCACCCGCTGCCCCACCACGCCACCCAGCCGAGCGCGGCGCCGACGCCGGCCGAGGTGTTCGCCGCCCGAGCGCCGGCCGCGAAGTCGGTGCGTACGCACTCACTCGGCGCCACGCTCTCCAAGCTCGGCCCCAATCCGAACACCGTGGAAGAGGTCGGCGAACACGTCGCGCAGAAGTGGATCCTCACCCGCGGCCGCGACAACATCCGCGACCTGCTGCCAGGGCCGATCCTGCCGACCGTGATCGACACCGAACTGCTCATCGAGGCGGAGAAGGAACTCGGCCATTCCCTGCGCCCCTATCCCGAGGCCAGGGTCTGGCTGCGGGACGGCTTCTGGGCGAGGGTCTACCGCGAGTTCGACATCACCGTCGGCAAGGCGACCAAGTAGCCACCCGCCGCTGTCGTCCAGGGGGAGTGGATCGGGTCAGTCCGGGACCCGGAGCCGATGGAGCTCCGCACACGGAACACCCCATTCCTCCAGATGGATCACCGACGGCCGGGATGCGGGTATCGCCCGGAGGTACGTCACGGCACAGTTGGCCATGTCGTCATGGGGATAGGCGTCCGCGACATTCTTGACGAGGTACGGAAGCGCCGCCCGGAACCCGCCACCGTGGCCCACCACCAACACGACCGGCGTGTCACGGCCTCCCTGGGTCGCTGGTCGCTGCCCGACCGTCGTCGCCGCTCCCAGGAGCGCCGCGCGGAGCCGGTTGGCGAGGTTGCGGAGGTTCTCGCCGTCGGGGAACCGGCGGGACCATTCGCCTGCCGCCCAACGACGATGCACCTCGGCGTACACGTCCCACGCCTCCTGGTCGCTGCGGCCGTCGAGAGCGCCGACATCGATCTCGCGCAGGCGTTCGTCCGTGCCGATGCTGAGGTCGAGCTTGGCGGCGATCACCTGAGCCGTCTCCTGGGCGCGCCGCGACGGGGAGCTGACGATCTCGGCGTCATAAAGCCAGCTCTGGTCGGCGAGGCGACGTGCGAGCTGTTCGGCCTGGTCGCGCCCGTGGTCGGTGAGCGGATGGTCGACAACCTTGTGCGACAACTGGTGGAGGGTGTTGGCCAGGTTCTCACCGTGGCGTACGTACAGGATTCGCACAGCTGCTGCGGAGGGCATGCCGATACCTCCGAAATCCGACTCCGAGCCGAACGGGGGTCACACGGTCGCACATGCGTGAGGTTGGGAGAAGATCTTGGTACGTACACAGGCACGGATGGACCGGCTGCACTGCGTCCGGGAAGGATACAGGCGGTCATCCCGGCCGCCCTCGCCGTGATCGCCGGTCCGGCCGTGGGTGTTCGGGTCTCACGCCGCACCTCTCGACGGTCCCGGCGCGGCTGGTGGCTAGGCTCTTCTCGCGGCAGCGGAGCGGCACCGGCGCCCGCTGTGTGGAGGGGCGGTAGCTCAGCCGGTTAGAGCAGGGGACTCATAATCCCTGGGTCGCGGGTTCGAGTCCCGCCCGCCCTACCCCTTCTGACGTGGGCAGACGCCTTACCCGGCGACCTAGAGCTCGATCGCGTGACATCATTCGTGGTGCGAGTTGGCGTAGCATGCGTCGCATGCCGAAGGCGCGCAGTCGAGGCGGACGTACCCGAGGGTCGATCACCGAGCTGCCGTCGCGCCGCTTCCGCGTCAGGGTGTACTCGGGCGTGGACCCGGTCACGAAGCGGCGGATGTATCTCACGGAGACCGTCGACACGTGGCGCAGGCTCAGCGAGCACGCACTCGATTGCTCAACCAAGTGGACGAGCGGCGCAACCCGCGGACGACGGCGACGATTAGCCAGCTGATCGACCGATGGCTCGAGGTTGTCGATGTAGAGCCCAGCACCCGGCAGGGATACGAGCGGAAGATCGGCAAGCACATTCGCCCGGTTCTGGGCGGCCTGCAGGTCGGGCGACTCGACGCCGAGATCCTGGAGTCCTTCTATGCGGACCTTCGCCGGTGCCGGGAGCACTGTGCGGGGCGTCGGTTCGTCGAGCACCGCACGTCGGCGCCACACGAGTGCGACGAGCATGAAGGATCTGCTTGCCGGCCGCCGGCTCCGAAGACATGCCGCGCGTGTGCGCGAGCGTGTCGGCGGCACAAGTGCCGAGGACTTCTGACTCGAGCATCCGACAGATCCACTGGATCCTCAGCGGGGCATTGAATCGTGCGGTTCGGTGGCGTTGGATCGCGGTGAACCCGGCGAGACAGGCCGAGCCGCCGGCGCTGCCACATCCGGATCCACGGCCGCCTTCCGCAGAGGAGGCTGCGCAGTTGTTGGAGGAAGCGTTTAAGCGGGATCCGGACTGGGGTGCATTCGTCTGGGTCGCGATGACGGTTGGCGCACGGCGTGGCGAGCTGTGCGCCCTGCGCTGGACTGATGTCGGCTTGACCAACGGCGTACTTTCGCTTCGTCGGGCGCTGCACGTCGACAACGGTGAGGTCACCGAGAAGGACACCAAGACTCATCAGCAGCGTCGCATCGTGCTAGATGCGGAGACCGTTGAAGTCCTGCGTGAGCATCTCCAGCGGTGCAAGGCTCGGGCGGCTGCGCTGGAGTTCGACTGGTCGGACGACCCGTATGTCTTCTCGCTCGACCCCGATAACGGCACGCCGCTGCTCCCCGACTCGGTGACCCAGCGGTACGAGCGGTTGGCAAAACGACTGGGTATCGAGACCACACTGCACAAGCTGCGGCATTACTCCGCGACCGAGCTCATCATGGCCGGGGTCGATGTCCGTACCGTTGCTGGTCGGCTCGGCCACGGCGGGGGAGGAGCGACGACCCTCCGGGTGTACGCAGCCTGGACGTCGGAAGCCGATCAACGCGCGGCCGCGGCCCTGTCCGCGCGCATGCCAAGGCGCCCACAGGGGAAGCGCAACTCGATGTCCTAATGGCCTGCAATCAAGCGACGGTCTCGCCGCCTCCTGAAGTTGGATCTCGCGCCAGGGCTCCTGGCGTCTGAACCGGGGGTTGGCAAAGCTGGCGGATTTACAGGGCAGCGACCGCACACCGTCTGACCTGCATGTTTCCGCCACATCCCCTCGGTCGTGGGACACATATGGGACAGGGCAACACGCGGCCCCTCTCCTCCATGGTGGTACCCACGACACGAGGTCACCCCCGGACAGTCGCGAGGCCACACCGCAGGGGACCGCAGCCGAACCGCCCTCAACCGTCAGCCCCGCCAAATGACCAAACCTCGAGATCCCCCGCGCCCGTCTGCAGCGATCCGGACCGCCGCCATGAAGCTACGGGTCTGCTTTGACGTCATCTGCGGACCGTTGTCGCTCAAGGCGAGCAGGAGCAGACCGCACCGGGGGTGCGTGGCGCCTTCCGATTCGGCTTCCGGCGACGTTTCGGCGGCCCGAGATGGATTGGGCACGTCACCTGGGAAGCCGACCTCGAACGTCGTTCAGACGTAGTGCCCGCGACCGGTTTAGGCACTTGAACCGTTGCTGGGTCGAGGTCAGGAGGTGTTCGGCGATGAGTGGTACGCCGGGCGGTTAATCGGGTGGCGTCGGCGTCGGTGGTCCCTCACACCACCAGCCGTAGCAGTGACGTCGCGTTCCAGATCGTGTAGAGGTTGCCGTACTCGTCGGTGGTGAGGCCACCGCCGGTGCCGTCGTAGACGACCTCGATCTCGCCATCACCGGCCAGCATCGCCTCCGGGTCGAACCCGAACACGCGGCCCGCGGCATTGCCGTACACGGTGCCGTCCACGATGATCATCTGGGCGTAATGCGCCGAGATCCGGGCCCCCTCTCGCGGCGCCTTGTCCGGGAAGATCAACTCCCGGTGAGTCCAGGTGTCGGTGGACGAGTCGAGCCCGAGCAACCAGCCCTCGGCGAAGAACCACACCGTTCCGTCGGACGACGCGACGGCCGCGTTCACCGAGCGGACCTCGACCGGCAGCGGGATACGCTCGGCTTCGCCGGTGCTTTCGTCGTACCGCAGAACCGTGCCGTGCTCCTCCTTCGGTGTGGAGTTGAGCCCACCGTAGATCATGGTGCCGGCATAGACCTTCGACCCCGTCGCAGCGATGGTGACCACCGTCTGGTCGCCCACCCCGGGCACCGTCGTACAGGACTTGGCCTTCAGGTCGTAGTAGCCGAACGCGCCGGCGGTCTCGCCATAGTCGGCCATCGTGCCCCAGTAGATCCGGTCACCGTGACCGAGCATGCCGTACGGACGGCTCTGGTGCGGCTCGATCGTGCAGTTGACGGTCGGGGTCGGCGTCGCGGCCGTCGGATCCAGCGACTGGATCGTCCCGCTCGGATAGATGCCCTGCCAGACCCGCCCGGCATGGCTGGTCATCCCCTCGGCCTGGCCACCCACACTCCAGGTCTGGTGCTGGTCGCCACGCATCGGCATGTAGGCACCAATGCCGCCGACGAGGTACCCGCTGGACCAGATCCGGCCATCCGGGCCGCCGACGATCGAATTGATCCCGATCGACACCACGGGCTGGTTGGTCGCACGCTTCGTCATGGACTCACCCGTCTGCGGGTTGTACAGCTGGACCGTGCCGTTGGACGACATCCCGACCAGGGTCCTGCCCGGCCAGGCCTCGTCCTGCAGGTCAGTGAAGTCCCAGCTGCGGGCGTAGATGCTCGGCGAGGCGGCCTCGATGTGGGTTTCCGTGCCGGTGGCGAGGTCGTAGGAGAACATCTGGACCGGGCTCGGTGCCTTGTTGTAGTAGACCTTCCCGTCGTGGATCTGCGACGCGCCGTTGTAGACCACGCCCTTGATTTCGTCCAACACACTGGCGTGGATGGTGCCGTCGGACGCGCGCGAGAGCTCGAAGATCACCAGATAGTCCTCGCCCGCGCTGTTGCCCGGACCGATCCAGGCGAAGGCGTAGCCGTTGTCAACGGTCATCCCGTAGGTCCAGTTGCCCGTCTGTACCTCAGGGCTGGTGAGCCCGATCAGGTCCACGCAGCTGGCGGCACCGTCGACCGAGCAGGCGATCATGTTCGCCCCGGTGCCTGTGCCGTAGATCACGGAGCGGGTGAGGGGGTCGTACCCGCCGGATCGGGTGTATTCATCGCCCGGTGAGAGTGGACGAGGGCCGATGATGCCGAATCCTTCACCGGGGGTGAAGCGCCAGATCCCCCCACCGTCAGCGGAGTGAATGCCGCCGTACACGACGCTGTTCTCGTCGATGGAAATGGCGTACAACACGTCGGTGCCCGAGAACGGGGGCGGCCCGATCCGGGTCGCGGTGGAGTCGCCCGGCGTGTAGGACCACAGCGCCGCCGAGCCGTAGGTGCCGACGTAGACGGTGCCGTCCGGTGCCTGTTTCACGGTCCAGCCGCCCTCGGCGTTCGGCAGCTCGATGACGCGCTCGGTGTCCTGGGTCAACGGATCGACCTGGACCAGCACCGCCGGGCTGGTCGCGGATCCCGACCCGACCCCCCACACGACGGGATCTCCGTTCTCGTCGACTCCGGCCGTGCTGGACAGGTAGGTCGTCGGCTTGCTGACCTGCGGGCCGACCACCGTGGCTCGAGCAGTGAACAGCACGCGGTCAAAGCTCGCTCGCCCCAAGGCGCCAACCTCTACCGAGGCGGTAGTCGAGCCGGCCGGTGCGGCTCCGGTGACGCGCATCGTACCGGTGTGCCGATCACGGTCGAGGACGCTACGGCTGATCACCCTGCCATCGACATCCAGCCAGCGGATGGCCAGCGAACTGGTCAGCTGGGCGGAGACATCGGCGTATGCGGTGTACTCCCAGCCGACGTTGACGTCGACCGGGCGGCTCACCATGCCGACGTTGACGCACGGTGGATGGCCCGTCAATTGAAGGGCCATGGCACCGTCTACCGTCCCTGCCGTGCCGGTCCTGGCGACGTCGCTGCAGCCCGGTTTGAGCGGCTCACCTTGACCGTCGCTGGGCGTCCAGCCGGTGAGCCCGTCTTCGAAACTGTGGTTCACGATCAGCAGGTCGCCGTTTTGGCGGGGTGAACTCGCCGCCCCAGCCGACGTGATGGGGAGAAACAGACCGATCACGACCGCGACCACCGCGGACAACGTGACGGCGTATCGACCGGCGGTGTGAGGGGCTGTGTGGCGAGACATCGTCGTCGACCTCCAACGAAGGGGGTTACCAGTGCCAAGTAACTACACCGAGAACCATCTGCATATAAGGTCCAGGCCGAAACTAAGATAGTGTCCTAGGCCGGCCACCTCACCAGGCCATATCCCGGATCACCGGCAGGCCTGCCGCTGCGAGCGCTCGCGCGAGCCCGATCCCGAAGCGTCGGGTGCCCTCCAACGCCACGACCACCCGCGGCCCGGGCGCGTTCTCAGCGATCCATGCCAGTGCCTCGGCGTAACCGGCGTTGTCGTTGCCGATGCTCAATGTGGCGATGGTGACGCCGCTCGCTGCGGTTAGTTCCAAAGCATGGGTATCGCGGTGCGTGTCGCCGCCAACGACGGCATCCACTACCTCTGCCAACATGGGCATAGGTCCTTGTTTCTCCTTCCAGGCATAGGGACAACGGTCGGCACCGGCCTGGGTGGAGTCACCAAGCGGCACATCTGTGAGGAGTCACACGCCATGCGCGGCCAGGCTTCTTATCAAGCCAACAAGGTGGGCCAGGCCGGTGCCGGCACTCGTCGAAGACAGGTCAGAAGAAAGGCACGCACAGCCGCGGCCATATCCGTAGCGGGTCATCCGACAGCACCGGCACCGATCCTGGTGGCAGTCCACCCAGAACCGTCACGGCGCGGCCCTGTGGCCGCGCCCCCGACGCCGTTGTGGCACTGAGTCAACGGTGTCGACAACAGGCTCGTCGGCATCCGGCGCTCATGATGTCGGGCTACCGCCAGGTCACGCTGTCGATCTGGAACATGCTGTCCCAGGGGGAGTACTCGGTGCCGACCGCGCTGGTCCCGACCTCGATTCGGCTGACCTCCGAAGCACCTGCCCAACCGGTCAGGTCCAGCGAGAGCGTCGTCCAGGAGTCCGCAGACGTCGGGAGCGTCTTGGTCAACGTCGTGCCATCGGCACCGGTCAGCGTCACGATCACCTGGTAGCCGGTCGCGCCGGGGACGGAACCCCAGGAGTTGAATGCCAGCGAGAACGCCGACGCCTCCGACATGTCGAGGGGCTCGTCCGGTTCGAGGTAGACACTTCGCACCGTCGTCGCCGGTACCGCGGCGGTGTCCGCCTGAAGGCAGCCACCCGAGAAACAGTGCCCGGGGCCGTTCGCGATCGAGGTCACCTGTTCGATCCCGACCACGTTCTGACCCGCCTGCCAGCCCTGCACATCGCCGTCGAACGTGTAGTGCGGCAACACCACCTGCCACGGACCATCGGGGTCACCCGGCTTCTGATTACGGGTCCTCCGCTTCGCATCGTAGAGCTCGCCCTGGTAGGAGACCCTGTCGCCGGCGGTGAAGATCCGCGATGCCGTCCAGGCCGGGACGCCGTCCTCGGTGATGCCGAGTTCCTGCCACGGACCGTACGGGTCGCCCGGCGTCTTGTTCTTGCTGTACCACGCGGCGAGGTAGACCTTGCCCAGATGGCTGACCCGGTCGCCGGCCTGGTACTCGTTCGACGCGTTCCACACCGGGGCGTTCTCGTAGTCGTAGCCGTCAGGCAGCGCATACAGGACACCCTCGCCCTTGTCCAGGTGACGGTCGAGCACACCGTCATCGAGGGCGACGCCGACGGTCCTGCCGGACTGCCGGTCGATCTCCTCGAGCGACCCGATCGCCTCGTCGAAGCGCAACGAGACGTCCCTTTCCTGCGTGAAGCTGTTGTTGACCACCATCAGGTAGTTGCGGCCGTTCTCGCGGTCGCGGAGGTACGAGAAGGTCAGGTCCTCGTCCGACAGCGAGTGCACAAAGAAGTCCTCCGGCACCGGCTGCTGCCCGAAGGTCTGCCCGTTGAGGTACACCTCTTTGGCGTCCAGCCGCATGAGTGTGGGGCCGAGCGCGTGGATCTCGCTGTTGAGCTGCTTGACGGGCTCAAACAGGTCGGTCTTCTGCCCGTCGGCCGTGATGATCGCGTCGGTGAAGGTCTGGCTCCGGTTCGTGGGGGTGAACCAGGTGAAGTACGACAGTCCCTTGTAGCCGTACGCGAGGGCCATGTTCGCCTCGTAGCGGATCTCTGTCTCGTTGGGCCGGCGGAAGCCACCGGGGATTCCGACGGCCTGCAGGTACTGCGCCGTCTTGACCCCGTTGGCCAGCCCGACCTTCCGCACCGTGTTCATGTTCGTCAGGAAGCCCGTGTAGTCCAGGCTGTTGTCCGCCGTCCCGAACGGATAACGGTCGTACATGAGGTAGCCGCGGGCACCGGTGAGGTCGAGCCAGCCCTGCATCACCTGCGCGTATTCCGCCTCCGATGCGTACACCGAGCTGGGGAGGAAGTTCAGGTGGGCGTCGTATTCGGGCGCGGCGTCCTTGATGGCGTTGAACACCCGCGCGTACGGGTCCGGGTCGAACGGCTCGTCCAGGATGTAGAACCCGCCCACGCCTGGCACGTTGGTGTATTCGGAGACGAGGTCGCGGATCTCCTCGTCGGTCAGGTTCAGGAGGTTGGAACCGAAGCGGCTGTCGTTGATCGTGACGTTCAGGCCGTACTTGTGGGCCAGCCGCGCCATCTCCAGGTTGATCTCCTTCGTCGGGTGCAGGTCGTTCGCCATGACCGAGTCGATACCGGCGTCGCCCAGATAGCTGTACTGGATGTCGTTGATGTGATCGGGCGTCGGTGGCCAGAACGCGGAGATCTCGAACTTGTCTCCCATGCGCTCCACGTGGTCCCGCACCTCGACCGGGATCGAGGTCGACTCGCCGAGATCCGGGGCGGCCAAGGTGATCACAGCCTCGCCCGGCGCGGCGGCGGTCACCGTGCCGTCCCCGTCCACCTGGGCCACGCCGGGATCGGACGAGGACCAGACCACCTCGGGTAGCCCGCCCGGGGCCCGCGCGTCATAGGACAAAGGCTCGACGGCGCCGGTCTCCAGCAGCAGGGCGGGCTTGTCGATCGACAGGATCACCTCGGCAAGAGTGCCGAAGACGGCCAGCTCGGACAACTGCACCAGATAGCCGTCCCCGCTCGGGGCTCCGTTGCGCAAAGTGACGTACAACCGCAGGTAACGTCCCTCGACATCGGTCAGGTCGATCACTTCCGGCTCGGCGCGATCGTCCGCGTTACCGGTGCTCGTGTAGACGCTCCGGTAGTCGTCACCGTCGGACGACACCTCGATCCGGTAGTCGGCCGGGAAGCTCTTCTGCCTCGGGAACACCACAACCCGGCCAAGGTGGTGCGAGGCTCCGAGGTCATACTGAACCCACGCCGGCGTCGCCGGATCCTGGACCTTCTCGTACGGGTTGGTGCTCCAGCCGTCCGCCGAGCCCGCCACCTCGTTATTCAGGTACGACATGGCCCACGTCTCGCTCGGCATCTCATAGCTCGACGAGGTCGTGACTGTGGCATCCGGGGCGAGATTCGTCGTGCCCTCCGGGGCGTAGGACGACACGTCGGACGGCGAGGGCTCGGAGGGGGCCGCCAAGGCGCCGGCAGGAGCGTTCGCCAGCCCCCACGTCGCCGCCATGACGACCAACGCCGCAGCTACCGCACGGCGCGGTTTCGTATGCATCTCCTACTCCTTACGTCGTTTCCGTACGGGTGAAGTCGCCTGGCTTGATACGCGGCCCGTATAGCCGGCCATGCTCGTCGTGGGTCTGGAGGATGCACACGACCTCGGCGCCTCCCTTTGGGTGTCGGTCAACACGCTTGCCCACGATCTGCGGCCCGATGCTGACGACCGCGGTTGTGGTCGGTTTCCGTCAGAGGACAGGTTGCGGACCGGATCGAGGAGTCGAAGGCCGCTCGGTGAGGTAGCGATCGAGCTGAGGGAGTGGAAGAAGCCAGCCGAGCATCGTGATCAGGCCTTGATCGCAAAGACTCGGTCGACCCAGATCCCGGGCACCTGTGAGAGGTTCCAGACGTAGAGCACGTGCTCGGGGTTGTGGGTGTAGGTGCCGGAGAGCTCGATCTCGTGATATTCGCCGTTGGACAGCTCGCCGGCTGTCTTCGTGATGCTGACGCCCTGCGGGTGGATCCCGGTGTTGACGACGGGCGTGTCTGCGGCCAGCGATCCGGTGTCGGCTCTGAGGGTCACGAAGAGCCGCCAGGATGACCCCTGCGGTAGAGCATCGAACCAGAACTGCACACCCCACTGCGAGTCATGGGGATCCATCCGCAGCGCTCGATGATCGGACGCCATTTCGTCAATCACCAATGTGGTCATCCAGGGAGCAGCGATGCGGATAACCTCTTCCTGGTAGTCGACCCATTCATCGGCAGGCAGACCGCTCACCGAGTCCGGCGGGGTCACTTCGCCAGGTGGGACGTCGCTTGGAGGGAGCGGATCCACGTTGTATCCGTCGACGACTTTCCCAACATCGCCGCCCCCCTCGTTGACACGGCTGATGCCCGACAGCGAGAGTACTCGTTTGTCCCGCTCCTTGCGGTTCACCAGGTCCATGTCCCAGGTCTGTCCTGCGCGCTGAAGGTCTTGGACGTAGGACTGAGCTCGCATGAAGATCACGTGGTCAAGGTTGAATCGTGCGACAGCGACCCGGTCGACCAACTCGGGGTCCTTGCGTACCGCCGCCTCAGCTGCCGCGAGGTGGCCGTCGGCCGCACGCACGACATCAAGCCTGTAGATCGGCGACATGAAATTGGAAGCCTCGGTCAGTGCGCCGTTCGCCTCCTTGGACTCCCACAGCGTCTGCAGGTAGGCCTCGATGTGCGGCGCGGCGGCGCCGTAGTAGCCCTTGAGGAACTTCCGCACGGTCGCCCGGACGTCCAGCGTCGGATCCCAGGCGAGCCGCGAGTGCACCCAGGTGCGCATGGCGGACATGTCGCCGCCCCGGGTGTTCCAGACACCCTGGATGAACAGTCCCTGCACCTGCGGGATACGAGCCACCTGGCGGATCGTCTCGAAGCCGTCGAACCACTGCGGGAACGGCATCAAGTAGCTGGAAAACATTGTCTGGTAGTCCCACAGCACGATGTTCTTGCAGATCTTTGACCAGCCCTGCAGGTAGTCGCCCCATTGCTGGTTTGCCGCATCCATGATGGGCTTCCCGCGGTTGGCGATGATCGGGCACATCGTGATCACCACGTTGTCCTCGATCGTCATGCCCGCCGGCGGCTTGATCGACCACCAGTACGCCTCGGTCTCCAGTCGGGCGTTAGGGATCACCCGGCGGATCCGTCGCGCCAGGTCGTTGACGAAGTCAAACATGGCCGCCCCCTGTGCCCCGCCGTGCGCGTCGTTGAACGCCTGGCTGTCCGGGTCGGCCTGCCACGTGGCGCTGTCCCACTGGATGATGCCGAGGGAGGCGTCCTCGCCACGTGCGATGCGCTCGTTGATCAGCCGAGTGATCGTCGCGGTCGCCTGTTCCCGCGCGGCGGGGCTCATGAACAGCAGGTTCTCGTTGTAGATAAGGGAGCGGTCTGTCACTAGGTCGCGGAAGAAGGTCGGCCGGTCTTCCGGCCAGTACCCGGACCATACGTTGAGGTCCGCCGGCATCTTCACCTCGTACATGTCACGGCGGCCGTTAAGTCGCAGGTGGTGGCGGTGCTCGCCGCTGAACGTCTCGCCGTAGTGGAGCTGGCGGAACCTGAATCGCGGCACGTAGTCGCGGTTCAGGTCGTCGAGGTCCATCTCGACCGCGTCCGTCTCCGGCACGGTCTCGGAGGTCTCGGCGAACCACCGGACGCCGAGCTGGGACTCGACGAACCAGTAGGCGCCGTGGAGGGTGCCGAGCTGCCCGGGGCCGGTGATCAGGATGTCCTTACCGGCCGTCCGCACCGCGAAGCCGTCGTCGCCGAGCTGGGACGTGTCGACAGGGCCGAAGCGCGATGCGTACGAGTTGCCGGCGCCGACAACCAACAGGTCGGGAAAGCCAGGGTGTGCCGTGTCCTCGTCGACGAGCGGGAACGCCCCGCCGGTGACCCGGCGCGCGTACTCGGCCAGCTCACGCGCGGCACGCCGTACCATCGCCGGCTCGTCGCTGGCCACCAGCACCGCGTACGTCGAACGGCCACCGTGAACCAGGCTCAGACCCTCTCGCGGTGAAGCTGCAGAGATGCCCGGCGGGACCATCCCAGCGAAGGCCGCGACGAGACCACCTGCGGCCCCGTACCGCAGGACGGAGCGACGTGACACGGATAGAGGCGACTGCACACACTCAAGATCTGACATGGTCTGACCCCTCACGAGTCCGGGATGTTCATGCCATCAGGTGACGCGATTGGAGCGCTCCAGTAATGTAGGCTCAGCTCGCGAGGTCGTCAACAGCTGCGTGCTTTCCGTGAAGCGGAGGGCGGGGTGAACCCAGATCCGATGACAAGAATGCGGCTGCGGCTAACGCCCTCGCCTGCCACGGACGCGACCAGCACATCTACTGCGACCGCAAGCGCCCTGGTGCACTACCGGTCGTGATCTGCCACCGTGCGTGGCCTGTGGACAACGACCGGGCTGCTCAAGTCCGGGAGTGTCTCAGAAATGGCCAAGGCTTCATCCTGCTCGGTTAGCATTCGCAACGCGTCCAGCAAGAGAAGGCTCATGTGCAGAGCCGGCGGAACGCGGCTCACCGTCGTCGTCGAGCGGCGGAACGCCTTGCTCGGGCGGGGCCCTGGGATCCGCGACCAGTGCCGGTATTTGAGCTCGGGCAGGATCGGCTATGAGGTCGGTGGCAACATCGACGCGATGCCTCACATAGGCGTCGGCGTTCACGGTGGTCGCCACCTTGCCGTTGTCCACCCACACGCCGGTGAGGCTGGAGCCGTCCCGCAGGGCGTCGCGAAACTCGTTGCCCGTTGTCGGGACCTCGGCACCGATGGTTTGAAGGGATTCACCAGTCCTAGCTGCCGGTGGCGGCCGGGGCGGCGCCCAGGCCGGCCGCGATCTCCTCGGCGAAGATCGCGTGGCCCCGGTCGTCGGGGTGGTTGATGCCGTTGCGCAGCATGGTGAGGTACGGGATCCCCAGCGACCACAACTCCTGCCAGCGTGGCGAAACCGACGCGAGCGCGACATCATGCCGCCGCGCGAACTCCCGGAGGAATCCCACGTAGGGACGCTCATCGACCAGGTCCATCGTGCTCGCCCCCATCCAGTCCGGACGGCTGAAGTGCGGTTCCACGAGCAGAAGATCTGCACCCAACGCGTGGGTCTGGCGTAGCAGTAGCTGGTAGGAGCGTTCGATCTGGGGATCGACAGGTGCGCGTCGTTGACGAACTCGACCGTGACCAAGTCGGGCTTGCTTGTGGCAACCCGATCCCAATCGGTTCCGGGCATTGGGTCGTCGAGGCCGAGCCACTGGGTCGACGTCGACCCACCGACGGCAACCGCCGTGACCGTGGCCGACAGCCCGTGCGCGGCCAACATCCGGCCGAGCAGCGCGGGATAGGCGGTGGCTGGAGAGGAGGCCGAGTAGCCTACCGTCACACTGTCACCAAGGCAGGTGATCCGGCCGCTGCCGCCGCGCAGCGATTCCGACCAGCGGGGCAGCCGGGCCGACTGGGGGTGTGAGCGTAGACCGGCCGATCGGCTAACCGGGAGGAGCTCAGCCTCGGCCGGGTTGGCGTGGTAGGGCAGGAAGAGGTTTGCCAGGTGCTTAGCCGCCGCGGGGACCGGCGGCGGCAACGGGTTGCTGAGGTGGCTCTTGCCAATAATCACCTCGGGGCCATCACCCGCATCGACGACCGCGTCCACCCGCAGCAGCCCATAGTCATAGTCGACCACGAACGGGCCGGCCATCTCCGGGGCCCGCGTCACCGCGCCCCACACCTGGTCGACAAAGACGTCCTCGCCGATGGCGAGCTCGCCAGCGGGCCCAGCCACCCGGACCGAGCCGGGCCGCAGACTTCCCGGCGCGGGGGTATCGTCGGTGCCGCGGAACTCGGTAACGATCCCGCGTAGCTGGGCGCCATAACGCCACTGGTCGGGCCGCCCTTCCGGCGGCTCGATGACCTCCGCACGAACTCGACGCCATTCAGCGCCACGAATCTGCCCACGGATCCGGTCCCGGAGCGCCCGCGCATCCATCGATGCACCTCCCTCATATGCACTCGACGCACGCTTTCAAGCTGTGTCCATGAAAGCCCTTCAACGTCCCCACTGCGAATCCTCACCGCCGCCTGCCCGTCGCCTCGGGAGTTCGCGGCGTGTGCGCGACCGATGGTGCGCGCTCGGCGGGTTGAAGGGATACCAACGACCGATCCCATCAAGCAACGGCCGTCCGCGCTCGGTGCCAATTACTCATCTCGGCCGCGATGGTCAGCACCGCCGGCGTTCTGATCAGCGGGCTCCGCCCGGGTACCGGCACGTGCCCAGTCCTCGTACATTCCGACCGAGCCCGTCCAGTTCCACGCTTGGAACACCGACCCGATCGATTACAGCACCTGCCGCGTCGACAACGGCGAGGTGTTCACTCCAACCCGGACTATCCCGGCGGCGGGTCATTCCCGCTCGACACCAGGCAGTCCTATTGCTCTTCGATGAAGTATTGGCACGGGTTGGTTGGGGCGGGGTCCATGTAGACCCACACGGTGCCGTGGGACATGACGTTGTCCTTGGGGAAGTTCTGGGTTCGGGTTGAGACGATGCCGTAGGACGTGGTGGGTGCGGCGATTCCGATGCCGTGGAACTGGTCCCTGACGCTGGCGAGTATCTGCGTCATCAGCTGATGCTGCCTGTCAACGTCTGGCTCGGCCTTGAGCTGGTCGTACATCGCCAGCTGGTCTCGTATCACCTTTGGCGGCTCTTCACCGTCCTTGCCGCCGCTGCGGTACCAGGTGCACCAGGGCACGCCGAAGAACGAGTACGGCGGGTTGGTCGGCAGATAGTTGTAGGGGTTGGCCAGGATGACCGCGTCCAGCCCACCCTCGCCCTGCCAGACCGCGGCGTCATGGCTGTTGGCTTCGCCGCGGGTCACGGCCAGTTCGGCGCTGACGCTGTTGACCTTGGCGTCGATGCCAACGTCCTTCCAGTTGCCGACGACAAGCTGCATCGTGTCGACCCAGACGGTGATGTCGCTGCGTACGTCGACCTGAAAGGTGATCGGCTTGCCGTCAGGGCCGAGCCGGATCCCGTCTGCACTTTTCTTCGGGTAGGCCTTGTCCAGGTATTCGTTCGCCTGGTCCACGTCGTAGTCGAGGTACTGGGTCGCCATCTGTTCGTCGTAATAAGTGGATTCCTTTCGCGGCGCGATCTGCCACGGTTCGGCCTGCCGCTGCATCACCGCGTTGATGATGTCCTTTCGGTTGATCGCGTACGACAGTCCGATGCGGAAGTCCTTGTTGTTGATGATCTCCC